>NZ_JABEBY010000012.1:0-107442 GCF_046719765.1 Halonotius sp. F2-221B | reverse complement strand
TGCTCAATCTCCTTTCGACGTGAGCGCTCCATTACTCCTCTATCAAGCTTAGCTAACAAAACTTTTCGTACTCATTACGGGAACTCTCGCTCCCGACGCCGTGGAATGCATTACTCAAGTCGTATCTCGACGTGACCGAGACACTCACTGAAGAGATTCAGAAGATCGAACAGACAATCGAGGAGCGCGCTGGGTCTCTGAAGGAGACCCAGCTGCTCATGACGATTCCTGGTGTGAGTTACTTCACGGCACTGACAATCTACGCTGAATTAGGCGAAATTAGCCGATTTGACGATGACAAAGCGGTCGTCAGTTACGTTGGGTTGAACCCAGTGATCCGCGAGTCAGGTGACTCGCGGATCGAAGGGAGTATCTCAAAACGCGGGTCAGGTCGTGTGAGATGGTTGCTTGTTCAAGCGGCTAACACTGCAGTTCATACCTGTAATGATGAGTATCTGAGCCGGTTCTATGAACGGATAGCAAGTCGAAAAAATTCGCAGAAAGCGATCGTCGCAACAGCTCGGAAAATGTTGGTGTCGATCTATCACATGCTTGATCGGGGAGAAGTGTATGATCCACCAGGTGTGACCGCGTAGAGACGGGATCTGAGGGCCGCCGGGCGGGCGGCCCTCAGTGGCCAACCGAGGCCAGCGTGAGCAACTGCTATCGCCAGACAGCGACCACACCGCAGACACGTACCGACCGCCTGTCGGCTGTGGAGACTACAGATCCCACGACGGCGAAATCATTTTGTTGTCAGCGGTGGTTTGTTGAGGTAGCAGCGTTTCCATAGGTGAAAGGGCGAAACGCTCTCGGCGAACCCGGACGACGCAAGCACCGCAGGAGTGAGCACCGCGAACGACGAGGAGCGCAGCGAGTCCCGGGAGCCGAGAGCGTTGAGGGCTTTCTACGTGTTGTCACAGTCGCCACCGATACTACCAGAACCGACTACTCTCGAATCGAATCAGCGACCGACTGCAACGACTCGTACTCCGAATCCGAGTACGCGATCACACGCACGTCAGTCAGAGACGACGACTCGTACTCCGCGATCACCGAACAGATCAGTTCCGCGCCGCGCTTGAAATCGAAGCCGGCAACGCCGGTGCCAAGAATCGGAATTACAATCGACTCACACCCCAATTCGTCAGCTTTTGCTAACGTGTTCCGCGTTGCCTCCTGAATACTCTCCGCGGTCGCCTGCCCATCGCCGTAGTGCGGCATCGCCGCCGCGTGAATCACGTACTCGGCGTCGAGACCGTAGGCGTCGGTGACGGCGACGTCGCCGAGATCGACCGGCCCGTTCGCCATCGCTTCCGCGTTGATGTCGCCGCCCGCACCGCGGCGGAGTGCGCCGGCGACGCCGCTGCCCATTTTGAGGCTCGTTCCCGCCGCGTTGACCAGTACGTCGGCCGACTGGACGGCGATATCGCCTTGGATGACGGTGACGTTCATACGAAACAGTACGAGTCTACATTGGTAGAGGTTTTTCGCAGACCGCAAGCGACATCGACACGCTGCGGTCACGGAAACGACTCGTCAGCGATGGTTGTCGATCCACTTACACCACGCACGGAAGTCATCAGCACCGCACTGATCGGCGATATTCTGTAGCGTCCCGATACGAACGCGGTCGTGCAGCGGAACAGTGACGGTTCGGGTTTCGCCGGTTTCTGGATGCGTGTATTTCAAAATCACATGATCGCCGCGTGTTCGATCACGTCTGTAGTCGAATTTGCGCAACACGCTGACGATATCTTCGCCGGAAAAATCCCGTGAGACCATTGCTCACGAATCAAACCACGGCGCATCCGGTTCCGGGGCTGCTGTATCATCGTTTCGGGCTTCAGCAGTCAGCTCCGTTGCCTCGTCGAGGTTTTCGAGGGCTTCCTGTCGGGTTGGCCCTTGGCTCGCTACTCCTGCCTCTTCATCGATAGCCGACCACCACCCGTCATCCTCTTCGATCAGCCGAATTTCTCGGCCAGTGCTCATACCGGTTATTAGGCCGGAATATTGCATAAACGTTCGGACGGCGTTCAAACCGGTAACCCCCGTGTCAGCGCGAAGTCAAGTACCTCCAGTACGTACACAGGGCAATGAGCGACGCACCACCAACACCGGGCATTCATCACGTCACCTGCATCGCAGGCGACCCCCAGCAGAACATGGATTTCTGGGTCGAAACGCTCGGCCTCCGCCTCGTCAAGCGGTCGATCAATCAGGACGACCCTAGCACCTACCACTTCTTTTTCGCTGACGCCGAGGGCACCCCCGGCACCAGCATGACCTTCTTCCCGTGGGAAAACCTCCGACAGGGAAAGGTCGGCTCCGGCCAAGTTTCCCGCACCGCCTTCCGCGTCCCCGAGGGCAGCCTCGAGTTCTGGAAGGATCGCTTCGACGAGTACGGCGTTGATTACGAGGGACGGGTCGAGCGGTTCGGCGAAACCGTCCTCCCGTTCTACGATCCCGACGGGCTCCCGGTCGAACTCGTCGCCATCGAGATCCCAGACGACGATCCAACCGTCCCGTGGACGGAGTTCGTTCCCGAAGACGCCGCGATCCGGGGCTTTCACTCGGTGACGCTGTGGCTGGCCGATCCTCAACGCACCGAGGAGGTACTCCGAACGATGGGCCTCGAAGAAGCCGGCACCGAGGAGTCACCGGGCGATACGCCGGGCGATGAGCGCACGCGCTTCGAGGCAACCGGCACCGTCGGCCAGTACGTCGATGTCTTACCGACAATCGAAGGCGCGCGACAGGGCCACGGCACCGTCCACCACGTCGCTTTCCAGACGCCAAGCGACGAGGATCAGCTGGCGATGCGGCAGGCCGTCTCCGCCCAAGGCGTTCGGCCGACCCAGCAGATCGACCGCCACTGGTTCCATTCGGTATACTTCCGGGAACCAAACGGGATCCTGTTCGAACTCGCCACCAGCGGGCCGGGGTACACCAGCGACGAACAACTCGACGAACTCGGCGAGAAACTAATCCTGCCGGGTGAGTTCAGGGAGCAACGCGAGCAGATCGAAGCCAACCTCAGCGACGTGACGATCCCGCGGGGAGAAGCAGTCGACGCCGACGCTGACTAGATTAGGAGTCGACAGCGAACGGACTCTCGCTCTCCCGCCAGTTCCACCCCGGCAGCCGCGTCTGAAAGCCCGCCGCCAGCGCGGCATCAAGGTCGTCGGCACCAGCGGTCTCCTCGTCGTCGCCGTGAGTGTAAATATCCGCGAAGTGGAACGTCGCCTCGGCGAGCATCGCCAGCGGCTGGCCGCCCGCGATGGTGGCCGCAAGCTGGCGGCCCAACACCTCGTCGACGACGAAACCCGGGTAGTCACCGTCGACATCGAGCTCCCGCAGGAGGCCAACGTAGCCGGCGATGTTGACCGCGCGGTCGCCGGCAGCGAAGACGCGGTCGACTTCGTTGTGGTAGTCGGCCTCGCGCACAGCGTCGACATCGGTTTCGAACGCCCGCCCAAGCCGGTCGCGGGTGTCGTTGATCAGCGGGACGATGATATCGGCACGACGGCGAACCCAGTCGTGTTCGGCGGTGACCCGATCCGGTGTGAGATGCATATCCGGAGCGAGGTCGTGTGTCGGCTTGTGTTTGTGGGTGGTCATTTTCGGCGGGCGGGCGACCGGCAACCGTCCTGGTTGCGAAGGGGTTTTATAACGCCGATGGTGTATGCAGAACTAAGCGGGTTTTCGCTGCCTGTTCCCGCATGCGCAGCTATCAGCGCGTATTCAGTATGTTCCATCTCGACCGGCACTATCCCACGGCGTTCCACCGACTCGTGGGTGCAGTCTGGCAGGTGGGCGGCCGGCGAGGCGGCGACCACTGTAGATTTCTGACGTATGAGCTCAGTAGATAAGCAACTCGACGACCTGAAAGCGGAGATCGACGAAGAAGTTCCACCCGACATCACCGTCTCGGATGTGAAATACGAGGGGCCGGAGCTGGTGATCTACACCCCCCACCCCAAGCAGTTTGCGGAGGATGGCGACCTCATTCGGTCGCTGGCCAGCAAGCTCCGCAAGCGGATCACCGTCCGCCCGGATCCGGAAGCACTCTCGGCTCCCCAGAAGGCGGACTCGAAGATCCGGTCGGTGATCCCCGACGACGCCGGTGTCACCGATCTCGACTTTCATGAGGATACCGGTGAAGTCGTCATCGAAGCGCAAAAACCCGGCATGGTGATCGGCCGCCACGGATCGACGCTCCGGGAAATCACCCAGGAGGTCGGCTGGACGCCGGAGGTCGTCCGCACCCCGCCGATCGAGTCCTCGACGGTCTCGAACGTCCGCAACTTCCTCAAACACGAACGCGACGAGCGACGCGATGTCCTCGAACGCGTCGGCCGCCAGATCCACCGCGAGGAGATCGGCCGCGAGCAGTGGGTGCGAATTTCTACCTTGGGCTGCTGTCGGGAGGTCGGCCGCGCGGCGTTTCTGCTCCAAACCGCGGAAACCCGCGTCCTCATCGACTGCGGCGACAAACCCGGCGCGGAAGGCGAGGTGCCCTATCTGCAGGTGCCGGAAGCACTCGGTGCGGGCGCAAACTCCATCGACGCGGTCGTGCTCACCCACGCCCACCTTGATCACTCCGCGCTCATCCCGCTGTTGTTCAAATACGGCTACGATGGGCCGATCTACTGTACGGAGCCGACACGGGATCTGATGGGGCTGCTCCAGCTCGATTATCTCGATGTGGCGACCAAGGAGGGGCGGACACCGCCGTACGAATCGGATCAGGTCAGAGAGGCGATCAAACACACCATCCCGCTGGAGTACGGCGATGTGACCGACATCGCTCCCGATATCAAGGTCACCTTCCACAACGCCGGCCACATCCTCGGCTCGGCGGTCACCCACTTCCATATCGGTGACGGCCTCTACAACGTCGCCTTCTCCGGCGATATCCACTACACCGACACGCGGCTGTTCAACGGCGCGGTCAACGACTTCCCCCGCGTCGAAACCCTGGTACTGGAGTCGACGTACGGCGGCCGCAACGACTACCAGACCGACCAGGCCGACTCCGAGGAGAAACTGATCGAGGTCATCAAGGAGACCTACGAGGACGGCGGCGACGTGCTCATCCCCGCCTTCGCCGTCGGCCGCTCTCAGGAGATCATGCTCGTCTTAGAGGAGGCGATGCGAACCGGCAAGATCCCGGAGATGCCGATCCACCTCGATGGGATGATCTGGGAGGCAACGGCGATCCATACGACCTATCCCGAGTATCTCCGCGATGACCTCCAGGATCGCATCTTCCATGAGGACAAAAACCCGTTCCTCGCCGACCAGTTCAACCACATCGACGCCGGCGAGGAGGAACGCCAGACGGTCGCCGACGGCGAGCAGGCGATCATCCTCTCGACCTCGGGGATGATCACCGGCGGCCCGATCATGTCGTGGCTCCGGCATCTCGGCACCGATCCGGACTCCCGGCTTGTCTTCGTTGGCTATCAGGCGCAAGGAACGCTCGGCAACCGCATCCAGAACGGGTGGGATGAGATCCCGATCAACAGCGATTACAACGGCGGCCGCGGCGACACGCTCACCCTCAACATGGGCGTTGAAACCGTCGATGGCTTCTCCGGCCACGCTGATCGCAAGGGACTGATGGATTTCGTTCGGACGATGAATCCACGCCCCGAAAAGATCCTCTGTGTTCACGGCGACGAACGCTCGGTCCAAGACCTCTCGTCGGCGCTCTACCACGAGTTTGATATCCGGACGTTTGCCCCAAAGAACCTCGAAACGTTCCGGTTCCGCTAACCTAGGGGAGTTCCTTCCACTGTTTCCCGCAGTTCGGACAGGTTCGAACCGCGTACACCTCGTCGGGGTCGTTTTCGCGTTTGAGCGTTTCCTCGCATTCGCTACAGGCGATCCGCTCGTAGTTGTCCTTGTAGAGAGCGTCCTCGCGTAGCCCCTTCCGTGTCGATTTCATACCCCCTCTTTCGGCCTGGAGCCTAAAAGCATCCCGTGTGACGGGCGTACGACAGGACTGACACCCAAAGGCATCGCTGTCGACGGTGAGTATCGGAGCAAAAAGGAGTGGCCGCCCGGATGTGAGAGGCGAGTGGAGTGTGGTGGTCGTCAGTACGTTGGGGTCGTGGTCACACATCCGTCACCCGGTGGGAGAGTGGCCAAATCGAGAGCCACTGGCAGTGTGTGGGTGACCGACCACGATGTGTCCGGGGTGAGTATACTGCCGGCTCACAGCCCGGTGTCCCGCCTCAGCCGCCGTCTGCTGTCACCTCCGATATTAACATTACCTAAATCAAAGCGGCCGGATGTATAAATACTGTACGGTGCGCAAAGATATCGTGATACGTATAGCATAAATTGAGTTTCTTACCGATATTGTTCGATATAGCTGCACTATTTTGTGAGATAGTTGGCAACTGTGTTTCTGGCCGGCGAGATAGCCGCGACTCACTGCGTGGTTAGAGAGAATCGGAGCAAGACGAGGCGAGGAGCGCGGCGGACGATCCGGTCGAGGACGCCCCGATCCCCGAGATGGATCCTGCCGCGTGGCGGCCGGCGGGCGTGGCGACGAGCGGTGTATCTGCCGACAGTTGACGAGAAAAGCGTCAGTACGTCGGCATCACATCGTATGTCGTTGTGGCGTATAAACCCACCGTCCGCGCCGCGACCGAGCGGCGGTTACCGGCGATCGTCGAGTGCCGGGAACGACGACCGAACTTCCTCGACAGCCGCCGGCTCGACGGTCGCCGTGATCGTCGTCGATCCGTCGCCGGCGGCGGCCCGGGCTGTCCCCCACGGGTCGTAGATCGCCGAGCGGCCACACAGCTGTGCGTCGGCCGCGGGGAACGAGCCCGTTCCGTTGACCGCGATCAGATAGGAGAGGTTTTCGATCGCGCGGGCCCGACCCAGCGTTTCCCAGTGTTCGATCCGGGGATAGGGCCACGCGCTCGGCACGACAAGACAGTCGACACCGCGGTCGAGCAGCCGGCGGTACAGCGACGGAAACCGGAGATCGTAACAGGTCGTCGTCCCGATCGTTAGCCCGCCAAACTCAACGACAGACAGCGAGTCGCCGGCCACCAACAGCTCGGATTCCGCCGAGTCGTAGCCGAAGAGATGGTGTTTCCGGTAGATGCCGCACCGCTGGCCATCGCGGTCGAAAAACACCGACGTGTTGGCGTAGCCATCAGATGCCGGTACGTCGTAGCCCGCGGCCGCGCTGGCGGCGAGCGATTCGACGACGGTGCCGGCGACAAGGGCGATGTCGTTGTCGGCGGCTATCTCGGCGAGGCGGTCGAACAGCGGGTCATCAAGGCCGGCGGCCTGGGTCGAATACTCATCAAACGCAAAGAAGCCGACGAGAAACTGTTCGGGGAGGACAGCGAGATCGGCACCCTCGGCGGCGGCATCGGCGACCGCCTCGCGGGCCCGATCGAGATTGGCCTCGATGGCTCCCGGCTCAACCCCGAGTTGGATCGCGGCGACCTCCATCGTCAGCTGATCTCCGCCCGAAGCGCGGCCTCAAGATTGTCGAGTTCGGCATCGAGGTTGCGTTTGAAGAATCGCTCGACGCCGGGGAGCTGTCCGTCGACAACGAACTCATTGCGGAGCTGACAGCCGCCGTCGGTCTCGGTGATCGTGTGTTCGCCGGTCACCCGGAGGGCGCGTGAGCGACCCTCGAACTTGACGCGGGTCGGAGATTCGCGGATCAGCTCCTCGGTTTCGACGGCAACCGTCGAGTTGAGCAGCGGGATCGGCAGCTGCACCTGCCACGTTGCGCGGTTGTCGTCGTGGATCTCGTAGCTGTCGACAACGCTGATCGCGCCGGCGCGTTTGGCCGGATCGGCGATAAACGTCCAGATCTGCTCGCCGGGAACGTCGAACTCGAAGGTCCGTGAGACACGGACGGTCATTACAGAATACAGGGTGGGGAGTGTAAAAAAGGACGCGGAAGCGGCCGTCGGCACCTACTCAGGGGTGACACGCCATGTTGTCGAGCGCGCACGGCTCCATTTTTCGATGTCGACATCGTCGGATTTCTCGGCGAGCTGCGGCAGGCGGACACCAACCTGCTTCGAGGAGAGTCCGATCGCCTCAGCGATGGTCTTCGCCCGGAAGTATCGCTCACCGCGTGCGACGCTGTCGCGGAGATAGGCGACGATGCGTTGTTCCTCCTCGGTGTACTCTGTCATCTACGATCACTAGGGGGCTGAACGGCTTAATGATTACGTCGGCAAGCGGGGGGCGATCCCGTCGGCGGGGGAACCGCCCGGTGTCAGGCGTCGTCGTTAGGCGTCGTACAGTTGGAGTGCAGCCACGGAGAGCCCGGCGGCGACGACCGCCGCCGCGAACCCCCATGCCTTCATGAGCTGTGTGCCGCCGGTGAACATGATCCCAGCACCGAGCAGCGCAACCGTGCCACAGGCGATCGCAACGCCAACTCCCTTGTCGGTTGTCGTACCGTGAGTGGCCATGCCAACGGGTTCGACACCACTATGCTTAGTTCATTCGAACACACGGTCGGACGAAGCGATCACCGGAATGGACACCCTAGGTGATTTCGACGTGCTCGGACTCCTCGTTGAGCGCGAGGTTGGCGGCGATCTCGGCGTTGCGCATCGCATACTCGGCGGTATGCTGGAGGCTGACGAGCACCTCTCGGATCTGGAGTAGATCCTTGTTTGGGAGCTCTTCCAGATCGTTGAGGATCTCCTGTTCGCGGTCGGAGATCTCACCAAAGAGGTGTCGACACCGGATCGTGAGATCGTAGTCGCGTTCGACGACGGCGCGGACTGCCATCTCGGTCAGCTCATCGATCTGATCGGTGAACTCCCGGATGCGGCGGATCGTCGAGCTGTCGACATCCGGCATCTCGTCGGCGGAGGCGACGATCTCGGCGATATCCTCGGCGTTGTCGGCGGTCAGTTCAAGATTTTTCGCCACCGACCGGTAGCCGATCAGCGGGAAGCTCGAATCTAGGCCGACAGCCCGACAGAGGTTCGGGTTCTGGTAGGCGGTGAAGATGAGCCGGAGCAATAGGACGAAAATCTTGTTGGCCTGTCGCTCGCGGTTGAGCGCGCGGTCGGCGAGATCGCTGTTGCCGTGGGCCAACGCCTTGATCGCCTCCGAACGCATCGTGCTGCCGGTGTTTTCGAGCCGCTCTAAGAGGTTGTCGAGGGTGAAATCCTCCGGGTCGGCCGAACACCGGATGGCGATGCGCTCCGGTGTCTCCTCGATCACGCCGAGACCCATCAGCTGTGTTTCGGCCTGATACACCGCGTTGATGTGTTCGGAATCGAGGGCGTCGGACTCCATCTGGACGTGGATCACCCGCCGACCGAGCACGTACTGGGCGATAATCGCCCGCTCGACGGAGCCCGCATCGAGATTGTCGGCATGGATCACCGCCTCGCTTTCGCCGGTGCTGGCCGACTCCGGCAACACCGTCAGCGTCCCCTTGCCGCCCATCCGGATCGATACCTCATCACCCTTTTCGACGTAGTGCTCTTTGGTCCACTCCGCCGGCAGCGTCATCGCCAGCGTTGACGGCCCCAGCCGCTGTACCTTCCGTGTTTCCATACCCTTTCTCGGGGACAGGACATCTTAATTGTATGCATACACAGGGTATCGAACAACAAATGTTGAACTGATATCGTGACTACAGCAGATGTTAATATGTGGTTTCTTCACATGCTGCAGACAGCGAACGCTCTCACAGATAACAACCGCACCACGCTACACAACGCGGAGCATGCGCGTTTCGAACCGACCGACCCGCACCTGCCGCCAGCCACGGAGGTCGGCGTCGAGCTCGGGGTCGTCGGTGTCGACACGCAGGACACGGAGGTCGTCAAGCTTCGACCGCGAGGCGACGACCTCGACGCTCGCGTTTCGGATCACGGCCGGCGAGAGCTGTGGGTTGCCACGCCCAAAGATGAACCCCTGCCCGCCGATCGGCGAGACGATGATCGTGTTGTCCTCACCCAGGGCATCCAGAATCTCGGCTTCGCTCGCGTCGGTTGCGAGCACCTGTCCATCCCGCCACACGTCGACGCCGAGCGGTGAGCCCTCGAAGCCGAGCGCCGATTTGATCGCCCCGAGCGTCGACCCCGGGCCGAGAACGTAGGTCGTTTCGGGGTCGACATCGCCGGCGATCCCCTCAGCAAGGGCGTCGACGGTGCCGCCGCCGCGCTGTTTGGCCGACTGGAGACCGTCGGCGACCGGCACCGACGCGATCGCCCGGAGTTCCGGGCTGACCTCGCCGGCCCGGTAGTCGTCCTCGTCGATATCCATGACCTCCCGCTGTTCGGTGCGGTCGAACTCAACGACGATGTCGGCGGCGGCCTCCGGCGAGACCGCAAACACCGAGGAGTAAACTTTGACGCCCGCGGGTACACCGAGCAGTGGGATCTCGGTTTCAGCCAGCGCGTCGGCGACATCGGCCGCGGTGCCGTCACCGCCAACGAAGACAACGAGATCGACGCCGGCCGCAACGAAGGCGTCGACGGCGGCCGCGGTATCGGCGGCGGTCGTCTCGGCTGTGTTTGTGCCGGGCTCGAAGACGATTTCGGGCTCGAAGCCAGCCCCTCGTACCTCGGCGGCTCCCATCGGCTCGCCGGCCACAAGCAGATCGATCTCGGTGTCGCGCTCGGCCAGCCGGGTGAACATCCGGCGGGCGCGCTCCGGTGCACGCGGCTCCGCGCCGCGCTGGCGGGCCTCGGCGACCTTGCCGTCAGTACCTTTGAGGCCGACCCGGCCACCCATGCCGGCGATCGGATTGACGAGGACGCCGAGTCGCATACCGGCAGGTGGCGTGGCGGCGTGAAAAGCCCCCTGTCTGCGGTGCCGCCGGCGTGTGGATGGCGGGAGCCCACCAGCAGATCGGAACCCACTCCTATCGTCGCCGGCGACGACCTGTATGGTGTTTCGGGGACTCCGCGGCGACGGGCGCGGGTGGACGCTGCTGGCGATCGCCTCGGGCTGGGTGTTCGTCCTCGGCGGCCGGTTTCTCGTGCCGGCCGTTCTCCCACAGGTGAAAGACACCTTCGCCGTCAGCGATGTCGGAGCCGGCGTGGCGATCACGATCATCTGGGCGACCTACGGGTTGATGCAGACGCCCGCCGGCCTGCTGGTCGACCGCATCGGCGAGCGGAAACTGCTCGCCGGCAGCGTCGTCCTCACCGCGACGAGCGTCGTCGTCATCGGCGCCGCGCCGGCCTTCGCCGCGTTCCTCGTCGGCTGTGCCGGCTTCGGGCTGGCGACCGGCCTCTACGGGCCGGCGCGCGGCACCGCCCTCTCGCGGGCGTTTCCCGACCACGACGGGGCCGCCATCGGCGCGACGCTGGCGGCGGGGTCGGTCGGCTCGGCCGTGTTGCCGCTGGCGGCGGGCTCGCTTGTCGGTGAGATTAGCTGGCGACTGCTTGTCGGTGGGCTGGCTGTCCCGCTCGTTGGGCTCGGCGTGGTGATCTGGGCGACGGTACCATCGTTCGGCAACGGCGACGGGGCGACTTCCGACGACGGGACGAGTACGAACATCCCTGTCGGCGACGTGCTCGCGGCGATCCGCACCCGGCAGGTCGCGGTCGCGTTGACCGCGCTCACGCTGATGACGTTCGTGTTTCAGGGCGTCTCGGCGTTCTACGTCACCTATCTCTCTTCTGTCACCGGGTTCGCCCAGTCGACGGCAGCGGCGATGTTCGCGCTCGTCTTCGTCGGCGGCGCGGTCGCCCAGGTCGCTGCCGGGAGCCTCGCCGATGCCGTCGGCGACCGACCGGTGTTGGTCGCGGTCTCCGCGGCGACGATCCCGGTGCTCGTTGCGATCCCGACGGTTGACAGCGTGATCGGAGTCGCCGCGGCGTCGCTGCTGCTTGGGATTCGACTGGGCGTCCCTGCGGTCTCGAACGCATACATCATCGCTATTCTTCCAGAATCTGTGACAGGGACGGCGTGGGGCGTCCTTCGGACGACCAGCTTCATGCTGGCGGCAACGGGGTCGACCGTGGTCGGCGTGATGGCCGACAACGATCTGTTTGATGAGGCGTTTTTCCTGCTCGCCGGGGTGACCGCGCTCGGGACGCTGCTGTACACCCGGTTGCCGGATCGATAGCGGCCACGCAGTCGGATCGATAGCAGCCACCACCGGATCGACGACCAGACCTCAAACACTTAACAGGGTCGGCGCGCTACCCCGAGATAATGATCTCACTGACCGCGCCGCTGCCGATCTTTGAGACGGCCGCCGTTGTGTTGGTTGCGAGTCTGCTGTTGACCCTCGGCTGGCTGGCCCACCTGTTTCGATCCTAGACGGTCGCGTTACGAGGAGTCGCCGTCGTCGATATCGGCAACCGTGACCTGCTTGCCGAACCACGCTGCCGCCTCGGCAACAGCGTCCGAATCCCCACCGCGGAACTTCACGCGAACGTACTCCCCCGGATAGCTACCAACATCGACAGCGAACCGCTCTTGTACCGTTTCAAGCCGATCAAGCAGCGCGCTTTCGGGTTCGTCAGCAACAACGATCTCGGTGTAGATCGGCTCACCGCTGAACTCGTCGGCAACGTGCTCAAACATCGCTTTCATCTCCGCGGGAACCCCCGGTAGCACGTAGATCGACTCGATGACCGCGCCGGGCGCGACGCCGACCTCGTTGGGTAACATTCGCGCGCCGGCCGGGAGATCGGTCGTGCCGGCGTCGAGATCGTCGGCACTGTAGCCGCCCTCGCTGGTGAGCCACGCCTCCGCCTCGGGATGGTGTTCGAGCTCGCGGCCGACCGCCGCGGCGACAGCCGCCATCGTGCGGTCGTCGTGGGTCGGTCCGAGCCCGCCGGTGACAACGACCGCGTCGTTGGCAGCCCGATACTCGTTGACGACGGCGGCAATCGTCTCGATCTGATCGGGGACGGTCGTGATTCGGGTGACGATACAGCCGCGATCAGCCAACTCCGAGGCCAGCCACGCGCTGTTCGTATCGACGGTCTCGCCGGCCAGCAGTTCGTCGCCGACCGTGACGATGGCGACGTTCATTGATCGTCCTCGTCGTCAAGCCCCATCTCGACGCGGGTTGCATGGAGTCGGTCGATCTGCCGGCGGTAGTAGTAGAGCCCGCCGACAGCGATCGCCGACAGCACGCCGATGATGGCCCCGAAGATCGTGAGATCGTTCTGTTTGTAGTACTGGACGAGGATCGAACTCGACTCCACGTTCTCCCAGGTCACATGAACCCGGTTGTCAACCCGTTCGGTCGTCGCCCCCGCCGGCACAGCGTTGCTAAACAGGAAGAAGTCCATCCGGCTCCCCTCCGGGAGCACAACCTCATAGGAGCCCTCGATGTAAACGGGGAGTGTCAGCCGGCGAGGGGTCGCCCCGGCGGTAAACGCGAGGCGGCCGTCGGCCGGGACGGTCACATACACCTCATCCGGCGTTTGGTCGATCTCACCGCGAGCCCGGAGCTCCGTTCCGGAGATCACGGTGCCGTTTGCGTAGCGGAACCGAACCGCCGAGATGTCGAGTGGCCCCTCCTGGCCGATGCTGGTCGGCTGATAGAGCCGAAGTCGCTGGTCGGCCGAGACGTTGTAGACACCGCGGAACTGCGAGCCGGTATCCAGCGTGAGCGTCACGTTGCGGTCGGTCTCCCAGTCGTAGGCGGCGTCGGGGTCGGCGTCAAGCACATTGTCGCTGATCTCGCCACCGCCGGTGACGTAATCGAGACAGCCGGCGGTCACCGTGAGGGTGAGCACCGCGAGGACGGCAAGGGCGAGGCGTCGATTCATATTAGTCGTCGCCGATCACAGCCCGGAGTTCAGCCGGGAGGTAGTCACCGATCGCCGCCAGCAGACCGGGCGGATCGGTGCCCTCACCGCAGATGATTGACTGTTCGAGCAGGCCGAGCCGTTCGACGGTAACGATATCCTGGGCGTGGCCCGCGCGGTTGACCGTCGCCCGCACCTCGCCGCGGGTCGCGCTGTTGACGGTGACGCGGCCGGGGCCGCGGGGCCACTCGTAGAGGCGGTCGCGTTCGTCGTCGGCGAGCCGCGAGGGGTCGCCGTAGACGAACTGCAATGGGAGATGTTGGACAAGCCCGAACCGTTCGCGGATCTGGGGTGGGGTTCCCTGGCCGAGGCCGAGTTCACCAGCGGGGATGCGGATCTCCTCGCCGGCATCGAGGGTGATCCCGTCGTCATCCCACGATTCGAGCGTGCCGGTGTAGGTCTCACCGTCCTCGAAGTGGTCGGTGATCTCACCCCACTCCGCCCGGAGGGCGTTGCGGGCGGCGGTTGCGTCGTCGCCGGTGATCGTCACCGTGACGAACGCGTCGCTGCGGACGCCGATCTCGCTTTCGACGCGGAGATCGCCGACCGTGTTGTCGATCAGCGAGCCCAGGCTCTTCAGCGAGCGCTCGCGGGCATCGCCCTCAACGTAGCATTTGGTGGCTAAGACGACCATTTAGTCGGCGTCCGCGTGGATGTCGACGTTCAGTTCCTCACGGAGGGCCGCGCCGCGTTCCTCCATCGCCTCGACAAGGGCGTCGTTGTCCATCGATTCAAGCGGGGAGGCACACTCCGGACACTGGAACCCCTGATCCATCGCCTCGCCGAACTCAAAGCGGATCGAACAGACCTCACAGAGGTAAAACTCGTGGGTGCGCTCGTACTCCTCGCGTTCCTCGATCGCTTCCAGCAGGCGTTCCATCTCCGCTTCGAGGTTTTCGGGGATGTTGTCGTAGTGGAACGTCCACAGATAGGTGAGCCAGCCCGAATCCTCGTCGCGGACGCGGCGGTAGGAGGCGAGGTCGTTCTCGTAGAGAATGAAGAGGGCGCGGCGCACATCGTTGAGTTCGAGATCAAGTTCCTCGGCGAGCTCCTCGTCGGTCACCTCACCCTCCGGCGGCGCGGCGGCGACCGGCATCCCTTCCGGGCCGACCAGCTCGTGGAGGTATTTTTGGATCACTGGATCGTTCAGTAACTCCTCAAAAGCCATTGGGGAATGATCGGCGGTGAACTCGGTTAAAAGCTCCGACTGGCGAAACCGGCCGCCACTCATGACACCAGCGAACAGTATATTTTTATCAAAGTCAGTAGTACCATCCCACAATGGCTGGCCGCCCCGCTCCACGGAACACGGATCAGCTCTACGCGCTCTCCAACCGGGGAGAGTACGGCAGGCTGATCGCGTATATCCGAAATCACAACAACGAAAACGTTCGGTTTGGGGCCGCCGGCGTCCTGTCTGAGTCGATCGAGGGGTTCAAAGAGGAGATCACACCACAGCACCAGCAGGCGCTCGTCGAATCGGTGTTGAACGATCCCAGCGATGACGTTCGGGCAACCGTTCTCAACGTGCTCCTTGCGGTCGATGAATCAACCATCGATACCATCATTACACGGTTGGAGACCGAACCACAATCAACCCCGACCGGCACCCCATACCCGCTGATCCTCACCAAGTGGCACGCCAAACCCCGCGCGCCGCTTCGGTTTCTTGCGGTCGCCGGTTTCGGACGGGTGCGAAGCCGAAATACGATCGAGAAGCTCCGAACGACGATCATCCGCGAGGAGAACATGCGCGTGCTCCGGCGAGCCATCGAGGAGGGTGGTAACGTTGGCGACGAACGGTTTGTGACGCCGATCCAGGAGCACCTCCGGCTCGACAACGAGAAATACAAGGGCACAACAAAAAGCAAACAGGTCGAGCGGGTCAAGGAGGCCGCCGTCGAGGCATTGGTCAAGATCGGCAGCAGTGCCGCCTACGAGGCGTTGTTGACCGCCTCCCGTAGCTCCGATGAGACGCTCAAGGAACACGTGATCAGCGAGATCGGTAAGTTCGGGGCCCAGGATACGATCGACGTTGTCGTCGACAAGCTGGATGCCGATGACAACGAGACGCTGCGACAGGAGGCCGCCGAGGGTGTCATGACGACGTTCAGAGAGGCCGACTTCGAGGACGGCCACTCGGTGCGACAGCGCACGATCGAACAGATCGACGAGGAGATCTCGACGGAGGTCTCCGCGGAGTTTGCGACGATCGTCTCCGAGGCACCCCGAAACGCCGAAAAGCGGAACGCCGCATGGTTGTTGGGTCAACTCGAAAGCGAGACCGATATCGCGGTCGACACCCTGCTGGATGCATTAGCAGACGACGACGCGTATCTCCGGACGATCGCAACGGCGAGTTTGACCAACATCGATCACGCAAAGTTAGAGGAGAAGGTCGACGCCGTCCTCGACACAGCCGACGAGGACTCCGAGGCCTACAAGCTCGCATCCTTCCTCAAATCACACCTCAACAACGACGCGGAAGCAGCAAAAAAGGAGCTGGTCGACTATCGATACGTGTCGAAACCCAGCGACTACACGGTCGATCGGGCGTGATTGTGGTAGAACGGGCGTGGTCGCCCCGTCAGCCCCAACTTACGCGCCGTCGTCACCGGATTCGTCGGGTGAAACAACCTTCTTGCCGGTCGCTTTCGGAATCACCGTGCGGTCGGCGTCAGCCCACTCCTGGCGCAGCTCTCGACCTTCGAAGAACCGATCCAAAAACACCGCCAGCCCGGCGACCTCCGAGTGGGGTTGATTGGTCACCCCAACGTTCCAGTCGGCGTGTTCATAGAGATCGAAGGGCACCTTCTCGCCGCCAACGACGACAAGTAGCGGGTCGGTGTCGACAGCCGCCCGGATCTCACCTTCGACATCCTGGATCGGCAGCCCGTACATCGTGAGATGGACGACCGGCCCATCCCAGTTGCGGACGACCGCCGCCTGACTGTCGGTTTGCTCGATCTCGAAGGGGCCGCCGAAGCGGTCGGTGATGTCGGCGACCGTCTCGGCGGCCTGCGTGGCGTTGTCGGGAAGCACGACCCGATCCGCGCCGAGGGCGCGAGCCGTGAGGCCGACGTGGGTCGTCATCCGGTCGTCCCGTCCGGGCCGGTGGCCGTACCGAAGCACGACGACCGCCTGTGAACCCTGCATACCCAATCGGTGTCGACGACCCAGGGTGTGGGTTTCGGTTTCCGCCGGTGGTTACTCGCTGTCGCTGCGGTCGGGAGCCTCGTCGTCGGTATCGGATTCGGCGTCGGGGATGGGCTCAGTATCTGTTGGTGTCGCGGTCGGCTCCTCGGCTGGCGACATCGGCGACGGCGGCCGGCGGGCGGCGACTCCTGGCTCGCCATCGGCGTCTGCATCGGCGTCGTCATCGTCGACAGCGGCTGTATCTACCGACTCGATTGGGGGTTCAGTCGCATCGTCGTCACCGGTGTCGGGGGCTGACGTAACTGACCCATCCTCGATGGCTGTGGTCACGACCTCGCGGACAGCCGGTCGGTCGACCGATCCTGAGGTGGTTCGGGGGATCTCGTCGGCGAAAACGATCGTTTTCGGGCATTTGAACCCCGCAAGGTGGTCACGGCAGTGGCTATCGACCGCCTCGGCGGACAGGTCGTCGTCGGTGGGCACAACAAGGGCGGTCACGCGTTCACCCCACTGCTCGTCGGAAACCCCAACGACCGCGGCCGCCTCGATCGCCGCGTGGTCGGTGAGCACAGCGACGATCGCACCCGGATCGATCGTCTCCCCGCCGCTGGTGATGCGGTCGTCGATCCGGTTGACGACACACAGTGAGCCGTCCTCGGCTTGGTAGCCGATATCGCCGGTGCGGAGGCCATACGAGCAGAACGCCTCGTGGTCGTCGTCACCGTAGTAGCCGGGCGTCACCGTCGGCCCGCTGACGACGAGTTCGCCCGACTCGCCGGGCGCAACCGGCTCGTCGTCGGCACCGAGTACCGTCACCGCAGTCCACAGCAGCGGGCGGCCGACAGTGTCCGGTTGGTCGAAGGCGTCGGCTGGCCGGGCGGTCGCCACCTGGGAGGCGGTTTCGGTCATCCCGTAGGTCGGATGTACCGGCACCGAGTAGTTCTCACACCGCTGTATCAGCGCGTCGTCGGCCGGCGCGCCGCCGAGCAAGACGACCCGCAGGGAATCCGACAGCGTGCCGCGTCGATCCAACATCCCTTTCAGCATCGTCGGCACCAGCGACACCACCGTCACGTCGTAGCGATCGAGATCGTCGGCGGCCTGGCCGGGATCGAAGTCGGAACGCAGAACCACAGCTGTTCCGTACAGCGTCGATCGGAAGATCGGGGCGATCCCACCGACGTGGTACAGCGACAGCGTCAGCAGCCAGCGATCGGCGGGGTCGACACCGAGCCGGAACGCCGAGGCGATCGCACCCGAAAGCAGATTCCCCATCGTCACCACGACCGGCTTTGGCCGACCGGTCGAACCGGAGGTGAAGACGATCAGCTGTGGCTCCTCGCGGTCCCACTCAACAGAGTCGATCGACGCCGGCTCGACATTCTTGAACGATTTGACGGCCGCCCACTGTGGCTCATCGACCGAGGCGATCGGCACCTCCTCGACGGCCTCAACGGCCGCCGGCTCGGTGTCGATATCACAGACGACGAGTGTGAGATCCAACTGGTCGATCTGTGCGCCAAGTTCCTCCGCTGTCAGCCGATGGTTCAGCGGGACGAGCGTGACGCCGAGCCGCTGGGCCGCATGGAGGAGACAGACACCCAAAAACGTTCGCGGCAGCAGGGTGCCGACCTGGTCGCCGGCCGCAACCCCGAGGTTGGCCAGCCGGCCGGCGGTCTCGTCGACGGCGGCGTCAAGGCCGCTGTATGACCACCGGGTGTCGGTGTCGGCGTCGATCACCGCGAGATCATCGGGGGTTGCCGCCGCGCGGTGGGAGAGCCAATCACGCATCGCTGATCACCGATCGGCTGACAGGGGGTACATGCATGCTCAGGACTCCGCGGCCCGCACAGTCAACACCGGACAGGGTGCGGCGCGGACGACGCGTTCGGTCACACTCCCCAAGAGGACGCGATCGAGGCCGGTGCGACCGTGGGTGCCCATGACGATGAGATCCGCACCGACAGCCTCGGCGTAGTCGGTGATCTGCTCGTGTGGCGAGCCGACCGAGACCTCGGTGACGGCCTCGACACCGGCGTCGGCAGCGGTCTCGGCGATCGTTTCGGTCGCCGCCCCGGCACGGGCTTCGAGACCCTCAAGTACCTGTTCGGAGCTCACATCGAGTGAGGCGTACGCCGCGCTGTCGACGACCGAAAGCGCGTGCAGCGTCGCCCCGGAGCTGGCTGCAAGATCGACGGCGTGCGCAACAGCCGCGCCGGCCGGCTCGCTGCCATCGGTCGGAACAAGGATAGTATCGTACATATCGCAGTGTTCGTCGCGCCGGGACATAATAACTTGCCCGCGATCCCACCGCGTGAAATGCCGGCGACGAGAGCCGAACCAACAACATTTCAACCGCCGTCACCACCTACAATCCAGTATGCACACGCCCGGAGGCAGCGATGGGTGAGTCGACAGCGGCCGACCACCGCGTCCGGATCCGCGGGATCTACACGACCGCGCTGACAAAGCTGGCTCTCGACGCCGGCTGGACGGTCGTCGACGCCTCAGCACCGATCGAACGCCGGTTTGACGCCGACTTTGATAGCGGGGGTCACGATGTCGCCATCGAGACAACCGCCGACCGACAGGGGGTCGGTGTTGCCGGCGCGCCCGCGGCGGTTGAGACGGTGACGAGCCGCCTCGCTGAGATCGGGATCGACACCTGCTGGTGGAACGATCCGGCCCCGGTCGGCGCGGTCATCGACGGCCAGGTCGCCGACACGACAGGCAGGGGAGCGATCGTCGATCTCGGTTCGACCGAGGGGTATCTCCCCTTTGATTCGATCGAGAACCACGTCGACACCGGCGACACGGTTCGGGTGCAGGTACGGGAGTCGACGCCACCGTGGAGCGACAGTCGCCGCCGACTGGGCGGCGGGATTCGGGTCTCGACTGACCTCGTGACGCTGCGTCCGGAGGACGGCTCACCGACCGTCGACAGCTATGACGACGCTGCCGCCCGCGAACTCCTTGGGATGGCCGAGTTGCTGGAGATCGACGCGCCTGACGGCTGGCGGATTCAGTGGCAGCACGCCGCCACCGAGGCGTCGATGGCGGAGCTACGAGCAGCGTTGGAGACGGCGACCGCGCAGGCCGAGACAGTCGCCGCGGAGTTGGCTGACGATACTGGTGGCGATGCTGGAAGTGTAGACAGAGATGCTGCACCGCAGGAGGTGTTGAGTCAGCGGGCTGGTACCTGGTGTTGGTTCGGCCGCGAGTCACGGTTTGCCCTGGATAAGATTCGCCGGGAGGTGACCGACACGATGGCCGGCCACCACCGGATCAAAGCCGGCAGCGACGGCGCGAGCGCGGCGGTCGACTTCGTCGAATCGCTCTGTTCGACGGCCGACCTCGGCGACGCCGACGCCGACTTTCCCTTCGCTGTCGTCGCCGACAACTTCGGGCCAACCGTCGGCGACGAGATCGGGATCAACCACGGCAAACCCGACGGGCGGCTGTTTAGCCTCGGCGAGGGCACCGTGACCGAACGGGATAGCGACTCGATCACCCTCGTCCGCGAGCTTTCCGGCGGCGGCCGTTACGACGGGTTGGACGTGCCGCGATCCGACGGCGACACCGCGACAACAACGTTTCAGGAGGGGCGGTGGTGGTATCCGACCGTCTACCGCGACCGCGACGACGACCTCATCGGCACCTACGTCAACGTCTGTACGCCGCTGGAATGTTTTCCGGACGGGGTTCGGTACATCGATCTTCATGTCGACGTACTAAAATATCCTGACGGAACGGTCGAGCGCGTCGATGACGACGAACTCGACGAGGCTGTCGACAACGGCGAGATTACCGAGGAACTGGCTGAGAAAGCGAGAGCCGTTGCGACCGCGTTGGAAACGTCGCTGTCGTAGCTGTCTGGGGCAGTTGTTGTCGGCCCGCGGCCGACTCAGAAGTGGCCGGCCGACTCGTTGGAGTACTGCACGTCGCCGCCGCGGCCGCCTTCGACCGTGTCCGCGCCGGTGTCGCCGGTCGAGGGCACCTTGACCTGCACGTCCTCGATCTCCTCAAACTCCATATACATATCGCGCTTGATGTTTTGGGCGGTGACGTTTGAGATCCCACAGCCCGAGCAGGTGCCGCCGAGTTCGACGACGACCTGGCCGGTCTCGGGGTCGGCCTCTCGAACCATGCTCGTCCCCCCATGCATCTGGATGATCGGCATCTGTTTGACCATCCAGGTTTCAACGCGGGATTTGAGGCTCTCGTCGGACATAGCTTGGTCTATGTGCTCAACGTATGGGTAAGTTGCGGTTCCAGCAGTCGGGACAGCGATGAATAATCGTGAACGACGCCGACTCAGAGAATCATGAGCAACGCCGGCTCAGAGCTTCGAGCGATCGCCCGTCCCGCCGGTGAGCGCGCTGGCGACCGCACCCTTGACCACCACGTCGTCACCGAGTTCGGTGAGATTGACCTCGGGGATGTTCGTCATCACCATCTCATCGAGGCGGTCGCGGATCGGATCCAACACGAGATTCGGGTTGTTGAGCGCGACCGCGCCGCCGACGTTGATCACGAGCGGCGCGTAGGCGTGGATGATGTTGGCGACGCCCATCGCGTTCCAGTGGCCGAGTTGGTCGATGACGTGGTCGGCGAACGCGTCCTCGCCGGCAAGATCGAAGATCGAGGCCGCCGAGAACGCCGGATCGTCGAAGGCGAGGTCGGTCTCGATCGGATCCTCGGCGTGGAGGCGTTCGGCATAGCGGGGGATGTTGTTACCCGAGCAGTAGGCCTCCCAGTGGCCGTCGTGGCCACAGCCACAGGTCATGAACCCGTGTGGGTCGAGTGTCATATGGCCGACCTCGCCGGCGTTGCCGTCCCAGCCGGCGATGACGGTGCCGTCGACACAGACGCCCGCGCCGATCCCCGAGGAGATAGTCAGGTAGACCATATCATCGGGGTTGCGCTCGCTGTGGAACCGCTCGCCGATGACGCCCGCGATGGTGTCGTTGTGCAGATACACATCCTCCGTAGCCAACAGCTTCGAGATCGGCCCGGTAAGCGGGATGCGGTCGATCCGATCCGGGAGGTTCGCCGGGTTTTCGACCGCCCCAGCGGCAAGATCCAGCGGCCCGATCGAGCCGATCCCGCAGGCGGTGACGGTGCCGGGTGTCACGCCGGCCTGCCCGCAGGCCGCGCGGATCGCATCGAGAATGGCTTCGGTGACCGCGATCCCGGTCGGCCCACGCGGCGTTTCGGCCATGGCACTCCCCAGGATCGCCGCCGAGCTATCGGCGACAACAGCCCGGATGTTCGTCGCCCCGAGGTCGACACCCACGTAGACGGCCATCACCTGACTTCGGGGAGCGACCGCACTTAATTAGGGTGTTTTTGCTCTCGGTGCCGCGTCAAAACAAAGCGCGATCAGTAGTCCGGGGCGTCGTCTTCGACCTCTCGCTTCAGGGACTCCCGGCGGGATTTGGCGTCACGGCCGGTCGCCTCAAGCAGGAACTCGTTTTTCAGCGAGACGGCCTCCTCTGCGGCGTCGGCCTCGCCGTCGGCGATGACCTCCTCGGCCGGTCGCTCCTCGAAGTGGACGGCGATCTTGTCCTTTTTGCCGCTGTACTCGGCGGCCCCCGCGAGGATGCGTTTGAAGACGGCGTTGTCGGGGTCGTCGACAACGTACAGCTCGTGGCCGTTGTGTTCTTCGGTGCCGGTGACGGTGCCGAAGTACGATTCGATCGTTGCCTCAAGGTCGGGGATGCGATCATCGAGATGCTCCCCGCGGCGCATCTTGTACTCCTTCATTGCCCGCCGATTAGCAAGGGGATGGTTTACAGCTTTCGTCGTCGCTATCTACCAGCGTGGTGGGAGGTTCGGTGCGCGGGGAGTCGTGATGGGCCGACAACAGCGGAGTTACTCCCCAAGCGGATCGGGAGCCGGCGGCATGGAACGCTTGTGTTCGCTGCCTTCGACAAGCGATTCGACGCGTCGGATCTGGTCGTGGTCGACGCCGTCGAGTGCGCGGAGCGTCGCCGCCGTCGACAGCGGGCCATCGATGTGGAGTGCGAGAATTGCGTCCACGGTGTCGTAATCCAGCCCAAGCTCGTCCTCGTCGGTTTGGCCGTCCCACATGCCGGCGGTCGGCGTCTGGGCGACGAGATCCGCGGGGACGCCAACGGAGTCGGCGAGCTGTCGCACCTGCTGTTTGTAGAGGCCGCCGATGGGGTTGCAGTCGACGGCCTGATCGCCGTACTTCGTGAAGTAGCCGGTCATCGCCTCCGCGCGGTTGCCGGTGCCGAGAACAACCCGATTCTCGGCGTTGGCGACAAAGTAGTTGAGCACCGCCCGCGTGCGAACGTAGACGTTGCCCATCGCCATCCGATCCTCGGTCGCGCTGGGGACGGCCTCGAAGACCTGTTCGGCGATCGGTTGGATCTCGATGATGTCGTACTCGATGCCCAACTCCTCGGCGACGCGCTCGGCGTCGCTCATGTTGTCGGGATCGTTGACCTCGCTGGGCATGACAAGTCCATGAAGGCCGTCGGTACCGAGTGCCTCAACGGCGAGATACGCGGTTGTCGTTGAGTCGATGCCACCTGAGAGGCCAAGCGTTGCGCCCTCGGCGTTGGCGTCGGCGACGGTCTCCTCGATAAACGAGACGAGGCACTCACGGACAGTATCGAGCTCGGACGCTGAAAACCGGAGGTCGAGCGGGGCACTCTCGGAGAGAACGTTCGCGGTGGTAGCAGACATACTGTATAGATAGCGCGGCAGCATCAAATAGGCTTGTACCACCACCAGTTTCTGGATACATGTCCTATTATTATCCGACAGAAGAAGTTGTTTTGTTCAATAAATTGAATTTATTGTGTATAATATGACTTTTGATAGAGATCACACAACTAATCGCAGAGACACTGAAAGAAGAGATTTATGAGCCGTCATCAAGTAGCGATGTAGTGAGCGCGCCGTTGGTCCAGTGGTAGGACAGAGCCTTCCCAAGGCTCTAGCCCGGGTTCAATTCCCGGACGGCGCATTTTTTGTCGAACGACGTGAGGCGAAAATCGCCACGGGATGGAATCAGGGAGCGAACGGAGTGAGCGACCGAGGTTCAATTCCCGGACGGCGCACGACGAAGGAATGTGCCGTCCAAGGATCCACCCGTTCCGCTCGCGGGGCTGCCGGACAGCCCAGTATGCCAGCGACAGAGCCACCATCAGCCAGCAGCGGCAGTGTCGAGTATCTAGGGATGACCAAGCGTTAAGATGCACGCTTTGGATACACAACGTATGGACGCCGATAGCGAGGTTCCTCCGCACGAGACGTAATCCCGCATGCCACTCGAATCGTTGCTCCCGGAGCCGATCCGCTCACGGTACGCGCTGAAGCTGCTCGGCGGGGCGATGCTGATCGGCCTGCTGATCACCGCGATCAGCGCGACGACCGTCATCGATGTCGCCGACAGCGTCAGAGACGAGCAGCTGCGCTCGATGGAGACAAACGCCGAGCTGGAGGCCAACACCCTCGCCCAGTGGGTCGACGGCAACCAGCAGACGATCCGGACGCTCTCAAGTCACCGCGGGCTCGATCCCGACGCACCTGCGGCGACAGCCGCCGTCCTTCGGCAGGAACGCGAGGCACTATCAACCGAGGTCGCGACGCTGTCGTTGGTCGAACGCAGCCCGGCGACGTTTTCGAAGGGAACCGACGAGCGGATCGTCGCCAGCACAGAGCCGTCCTACGTCGATCGGTCGCTGTCGGTAACCGATGTCAACTGGAAGCCGACCGTCGGCTTCAACTTCAACGGCACCGATGATGTGATCCTCTCGTGGGTGTACACCGACGAGGAGGAGGCACTCGTCGCCATCGCGTCGCCGACACCCGGCGGCGACCATGTTCTCGTCGGCGAGTACCGAACCGACGTGCGAGCCGAATCGTTCACCAGCGTGATCGAGGGCACCGAGACACAGGTGCTGGGTGGGTTCACCGCCTTCGTCCTGTTTGACGAAAACCAGACAAACGTCATCAGCCCCTACAAGGGCGACCGGGCAAACACGACGATCGGGAGCCGGATCCTCGATACCGCCCCCAACGCCACGCTGAACGGCTCGGTACTCACCGACAACAGCGTCAAAGGCTACCACAGCGTACCCGGCGAAGCCGTCGACTGGGTCGTTGTCAAGGAAGCCCCACGGGAGAACGCGCTTGCGGTCAGCGACTCAATCCGTACCGATCTCACGGCCTTGGTCGGCATCACGCTCCTTGGGTTTCTCCTGATCGGCGTGGTGATCCAACGGGGGCCGATCCGCTCGATCCAGCGGCTGGCACAGCAGGCCGACGCCATCGCCGACGGCGAGTTGGCTGTTGAGATCGAAACCGAGGGCCGCGAGGATGAGATCGGTGATCTCCGGACAGCGTTCCGCAACACGAAAGCCTACATCGAGACGATCGCCAGCCAGGCCGACGCCCTCTCCCGGCAGGCGTTCGATGACGACGCCTTCGAAGCAGCGATCCCCGGGCGGATCGGGGCGGCGATGGCCGACATGCGCGGCGATCTTCGGCGGTTTATCGACGAGCTAGAGGCCGAACGCCAGCGGTATTCGACGCTGGTCGAACAGAGCAAAGACGGTATCACGGTTATCCAAGACGAGGAACACGTCTTCGTTAACGAGCGGTTGGCCGAGATCACCGGCTACAGCCGCGAGGAGCTTGTCGGCATGTCGTATGCGCGGCTCGTTGTCGATGAGGATCTTGCTGGAGCCCGCGAGCAGGCCCGGCGAGTGCTCACCGATTCGAATCCTGCCGACCAGTACGTCCACGACATCGAGACCAAGACCGGCCAGCGACGCCGCATCGAAGCGACCGGCTCAAAGATCACCCACGACGGCGAGCCGGCGGTGTTGATCAACGCCCGAGATATCACCGAACGGAAGCGTCGTGAGCAACGGCTGGCGGTGTTCAACCGCCTCCTGCGACACAACGTTCGGAACCGCCTCGATGTGATCAAAGGCCACACCGAGCGGCTGGCCGACCAGACCGACGGCGACCACGCCAAGACGGTGTTGGCGGCGGCCGACCGGCTGGCCACCCTTGGCACCCGCGCGCGGCGCATCGATCGGCTGATTGCGCGTGATCCCGAGCCGACCGCGGTCGACGTGACCGCCGTTGTCACCGAGGTGCTCGACAGCCTCGACACCGCCGATGTGAGCGTCGAGACCGAGCTCACCGAGCCCGTTTCGTTGCGAACAGACGCCGAGATACTCCGGATAACGCTTTCGAGCCCGCTTGAAAACGCTGTCAGATACGCCGACTCGACGGTGACAGTCGCGGGCACCCAAACGGCGGCAGGCTGTCGGATCGTCATCAGCGACGACGGGCCGGGGATTCCGACCACCGAACTCGACTCGCTTGCGGCCGGCACCGAAACCGATCTGCAACACGGCCGCGGGCTCGGCCTCTGGCAGCTCAAATGGGGCGTTGACGCGCTCAACGGCGAACTGGAGTTCGATACTGAGGACGGCACAACGATCCGGATCAGCCTTCCTGCGCTCGGTGAGGCGGCGACTGAACGCGATGGCGATGCTGCTGGCGACAGCAGTGTCGACGACGAGCGCGATGATAGTGGCAACGATGATGGCGACAGCAGTGGCGACAGCGAGCGCGATGATAGTGTCGACGACGATGGTAACGACGAAAGCAACGGGAGCAACGAGACGAACGGCAGCAACGACAAGAACGACACCGACAGCGCAGATACCTGATCAGCCAGCGGCGGCTGTCAGAAGACAGTCACCGGAACTCGAAGGCGACATCGTCGTCGATCCGGAACACCTCGCCAGCGTCGTCGGCCGCAAGCCGGCTGAACGCTTGGCGGACGATGTGACGGTCGTAGCCGGTTTCATCGACGGCAGCGGTAAGGAGAAGCGTTTCCCGACCGATCCCTTCCAGATACCGACTTCGGATTGTCTCGACACAGTCGGCGACAGCCTCGGCCTCCACCGCGCGCTCGAAGAGATCGGCGTTGGCTGTGACGAGTGAATCCGTCTCATCGTAGATGAGCTCGCCGTGCCGAAGGTCGATCAGACAGACGCTGACGTTTTCGCCGTACTGCGTCCGGCTGAGCTCGTCATCCCGAACGTGGCCGACGACACGATCCGTCCACCCGGTCGGTGAGGCGATCCCAAGCAGGTACGGGGCCGCGCTGTCGGCGGCCGCCTCGACGGCGTCGCCGACGATGGCGACGAGATCGTCGACATCGGCCGGGGTGGCATCGAGGCCGTCGCGGGCGTGCCGCCGGAGGTGAGAGCAAACCGTCGCCTCGATCACCATCCGCGTCTCGGTGGCGAGCCCGAAGTATTTCGAATCGGTGAGCGTATACCGAGCTGTTGGGTTGATCGGATGGGCCGATACATCGTCGCTGTCCGTGTCGAGGAGGTCGGCCATGCGGTCGCGTTCATCCCGGCGGCTACAGCGGCCCTCCCAGTAGCCGTCGGGGATCGACACCTGTTCGTCGGGGAGCTCGATCGTGTCGGCCTCCTGGATCGAGGTCTTGAATCGACCGATGTAATCCAGCTCGAAGAGCCGGGCGGTGGCCGCGGTGACGGCGTCGCCGTCGGCGGTCTGAGCCGCCGATGCGGCGTCGGCGGATGACTGTTTGGTGTCGACAGCGAGGGCAGCCGATCGACTGCCACCGCCCGCGGCGGTGGGGTGATCGCCGCCGGGGCCATCAGGGTCGCCATCGAACTCATCGAGGGCGATGTCGCCGCCGAGCGTGTCGAGCCCGTGGGTCTCGGCATACAGAAAGACAGCCTGGCGGACGCGCTCGCGGCGTTGTTCGTAGCGGTCGAGCAGCCGGTCGATCACGTCCTGTTGCACATCGGGGTTTTCCAGCAGCGTGTCGATGTTGGCGACCGTGGAGTCGGCGTACGTCTCCAGCAGCTCGGTGACCTCGCCGTCGAGCCGCTGGATGCGCGCTTCGAGCTGTGACTCATCGAGGGTGTCGAACCGCTTGAAGCGATCGAAGTCGACAACCGCCTCAAGCTCCGGCTCGATAAACTCGCCGGCGATCGATTCGGGTACCTCACCCTCGGCGTGGAAACTCGCCGCCAACAGCAGCCGAGCGAGCCGGAGCTCACCGCGCAGTCGATTTTCCTCGCTGCTCGTCAGAAAGCCGTTGCACTCCTTGGTGAACTCCCAGCGAAGCTCCTCCTCATCGCGTTTGATCGCCTCATACCGGTCGAGTCGTTCGAGCTCCGAGAGCCGCTGGAGCGCGGCGAGATCCTCTTTGAGGATGCGATCGGCGGCGTGGGTGAGCTCGGTAAGCCAGTCTTGACAGTCGGTCATGCGAACAGGGATGATGTCGGGGCTGCCGGATCGGCGATCGGCAGCGACGGGTGGAGGGTGGCTGCTGTCGGCTCCGCCGGGAGTGTTGCCGGCGGGAATCCACCCGCTGTCGACGGCGAAGGGTCGCCCGCTGGCGACAGCAACAACCGGGGCCGAAGCGACAGGCGGGTGGGTGGCGTGATCATACAACGGTCACTAGTCTTGTGGACGTATGGTTTCATCATTAATAGATTCACTGTTGCCCACGGCGACGACAGTGAGCCTCCTGTCTCGCCATAGCATGGCAAAAAGCATTATACCTCGAATCCATACATGATGATAATGGACATTCGATCGTGGGTACAGGAGCGGTTCGGGACAGCCGACACGGCGACGCTGCTCGATGAGAGCGTCTACAGCCGAACTGAGCTCCGGAAGGATAAGACAAAGCTCGAACAGAGTCTCAGACAGATCGAATCGGAGATGGACAAACACGCCGAGCGATACCAAAAGTTGTTGCAGAAGGGCGCGGAGGCCGATGAGTTTCGCCGCCAGCAGTACGCCCAGAAGGCCAAATTCGAGAAAAAGAAATACGAGGTGAAAAAGAAAAAACACAAGACCAACAGCATCAAGCTCGGCACCGTCATCTCCATCGAGGGGATGCGAGAGGTGTTGGCGATGCACAACGGCGACGGCGAGTCCTACGAGCTCGATCAGCTGTTCGACGACGAGCTCAACGCTCAAGAGCTCCAACGGGAGGTGATGGATCAGATGGCGGAGTTCGGCCTTGAGATCGAGGATATGAAGCAGGTACAGGAGGCCCTCGACGTGGAGATCCTCGATCAGGATCTGGAGACCGGAGCCGACGAGGAGATCGAGCTCATGGAGGAGATGGCCGCCGGCGACATCAACCACGAACAGGTCGATATCGACGACACCGTCGAGGTCGAACCGGATGACTTCGATGTCGACATCGAGGACAGCGAGCCAAGCCTCTAACCCATGTCGCTGAAGCGGAGTGCCCAGAAGAGCCATCTCGAATCCGAGTACGAGCGCTACCGGAGCCACGCCGAGGCCGCCCGCGAGGAGGGCCAGCAATCGGCGGCCGCCCGCTACTACCGGCAGTGTGTCGGCGTCCTTGAGGATCTCGCCGAACTCGAAACCAACCCGCGACTGGCCACCGAGCGCAAGGAGCTGGCCGCCAACCTGGCGACGGCGGCCGAACGCCTCGAAAGCGACGAGCCGCTTGTCGACGAGAGTGGCGGCTCCGGTGGGTCGACAGCCACGACGACAGCCACCGGCGAGGGCGACACACCCGGGCGGGCCGGTGAAGGCGACGACACCGGCACCGATCCGGAAACGTTTCTTGAGGAGCCGCCCGCGATGGATTTCAGCGACGTTGGCGGGATGACCGATCTGAAGGAGACGCTGAAGGATCAGGTCATCGACCCCCTGCAACGACCCGAGCTCTACGAGGAGTACGATCTCGGCGTCGTCAACGGCGTCCTGCTGTACGGCCCGCCGGGAACCGGCAAAACCTATATTACGGAAGCACTCGCCGGCGAGTTGGGGTACAACGTTGTCATCGCACAAGCCTCGGATATCACCAGCTCGCTGGTCGGCGAGGCTGCCGACAACATGGCTGATCTGTTCGAGATCGCCCGCAACAATCAGCCCTGTCTGCTCTTTCTCGATGAGATCGACGCCATCGCCGCCGAGCGTAGCGGCTCGACCAACAAGACGATGAGCGAAAGCCAGATGATCACGCAGTTTCTCACCGAGATGTCGGCGACGAAGGGTGAGGACGTGGTCGTCGTCAGCGCGACAAATCTGCCCGACGAGATCGATGGGGCCGCCTGGCGGCGGTTCGACGAGCGGATCGAGGTGCCGCCACCGGATGCGACAGCGCGGGCGGCCATCCTCCGGGTTCATCTCCGGGATCGGCCGGTCGTCACCGACGAGATCGACTGGGAGGAGATCAAGGAGGCAACCGACGGCTACGTCGCCAGCGACTTAGAGATCATCGCCTCGACGGCCGCACGCAACGCGCTGAAGGAGGCCAGAGATGCCGACTCGGTCGTCCCGATCTCTCAGGCCCATCTGACAGCCGCGATCGAGGACACCGATCCGAGTCTGGACGCGTGGGATGGCTGATGAACCGGTATCTGCTCTCCGAGCCGACGGCCGCCGATGGGGAGACGACGCGTGTCTCGATCGACTCCCGTGTCGGGATCTACCGGCGCGGCGACGGCAGCAAGGCGATCGTCGCCGAAACCGCCGACGAACAGATCGATCTCGGCGTCCGGGATGCAACCGTCTCCCGGAAGACCAACGGCCGCCCACCGGTCGCGCTGTCACCGATCTCTCGTGGGATCAGCGTCCGCAACCACGGGAGCACAAACCCGGTGACGCTCAGCACCAACCTCCGCACCCACAAGCTGACCGCCGGCGACGCCGCCGCGATCACCGACGACTGTCGGCTGACGATCGGGCTCAGCCTCACGCTGCGGGCGACAGTCGAGGGGGAGGGGAGCCGACAGAACAGCCAGGCCCAGTCGGCTGGTGTCCGGCCGGCCGCCCACGCCAGAACGCTGGCGAACGCGCTGCGAACCGCCAGCGAGGACTCGGTTGCGGAGACTCGTGGCGTCATCAGTGAACTCCGGACGTTCCTCCAGGAACACCCACTGGAGCGCGCGGAGTATGAGTCGGTATGTGCACAGGTCGATCGGATCGAGCAACGCCTCGAAAGCAAGGCCAGCGGACTGCATCGCACCGAGCACCTCGACGAGGAGTGGCAGTCGGAGCTTGCGGTGGTAAGCGATCGGATCGAAAGCATCTACGCCCGTTCGGATCGGTAGCAACGCCGCCCGATCGAGCCGGTAAGACGAGGCTAACCTCTATACGAATCCAGTCCCAACAATCCCGTATGTCACCGTCGCGCCGCCCGGATGTCTCGTCCGTGGCGAGTCCACCGCGCCGGTCGTTGACGTACGATGAGCTACAGATCGTCGACCGGCTGGGCGGCGGCGGCCACGCCTCGGTCTATAAGGCCGAGGTGACGACCCAGTCCCCCCCGCGGGTCGTCGCGGTCAAGGAGCCAACCCACGAGGAGCGAACGCTGCCGGCGGCGACCGCCAAGGAGTTTATCCGGGAGGCCCAGACGTGGCGCAAGCTCGACACCCGCGAGCGGGAAAAACAGCTGTACACCGATTACGAACATCTTGTCGGCGTGATCGACACCGGCGATGAGCTACCGTGGATCGCCATGGAGTATATGGACGGCGGCTCGCTGGGCGACCGGCTGTCGGCCCGGACAGAGCCCTACGATATCCCCGAACTTCGGTGGGTCATCAACTGTATCGCCCGTGGCGTCGAGCTCGCCCACTACGAGGGCATCTCACATCTGGATCTCAAACCAGAGAACGTGTTGTTCCGGACGACAGAGCCGGGAACATGGGATGTTGCCAAGATCGGCGACTGGGGCACCTCGACACGACCCTTAGAGGGAAGCGACGCCAGCGGCGTCTCGGTCGCCTTCAGCGCCCCCGAGCAGTTCCACCCCGATCGGTTCGGCGAACCCGATTCGATGACCGACATCTACCAGGTCGGGGCGATCATCTACACCTTGGCGGTCGGCGATCCACCCTACGATGGCAGCCAGATCGAGATCTCACAAGCGGTCGTCGACGGGCCGACGCCACCGAGTGACCACCGCCCCGAGCTGCCGACCGAACTCGATCAGGTGGTCGCCCGGGCGATGGCCCCCGACAAACAGGATCGGTTCAGAACCATCCGTGATCTTGCCGCCGCGATCGCCGACGTGCCGGATCCGAACGCCCAGCCGGCTGACGGCGGCCGCCCGGCCGACACCGGTGTGACGACCGATCGAGCGTCGCCGGTCGGCGGGGGCCAACCCGGCGGCATTGGCGGCCCAACTGGGCCCACAGGGCCGACGGCCCCTAGCAGACAGTCCGAGGTGCTTGACGAGGACGCAGGGCCGATCCCGGAGGCAATCGGGACAGTCGAGCTCCCACCATCGAACCAGCCGCTGGAGGTGATCGCCGGCGACGAGGGCTATCTGGTTCGGGAGTATCGCCGTGATCCACGCGAGGCAACCGTATTTTCACGCCACGACCGGCGGATGACGGCGATGCGAGCGGCCTCGAAACGATTGACCAGCGAGCATCATCCCTGTACGCTGCGCTGGGATACCCCCGACAGCGTCGGCGACATCTACTGGAACGAGCATTTCGAATCGTTGCGGGTTGAGTACAGCGACTTCCTGTCGTCGTGGCTCATCGTGCCGGCGACCGAGCGGTTCACCTTTGCTTCAGCGCCGAGCGCAAAACAGGCCTACAAGTACGCCAAGCAGATCCAACAGGAGTACGATTTCAAGGAGCTTGAGGTCTGTTCACGCGACGGTGAGGTCGAAAAGGTCGTCGAACACCGGTTTATCCGCCACTCGCTGACGAAATCCGGGGTGAAGTTCAACCGGTAGCTCGCCACCGGTGGCTGTCGGAGCCCGCTTGTCGTCCCGGTGTGTTCGATCACCACACCAACGCGAGACACTAAAGTCCGCGGAGGGCAACAGTATAGCTGATGGAGTACACCTACACCGGCACCGCCCACGAGGCGTTGGTCGACGCCTACGCGGCCGACGACGAGCGGTTCCGAACCGGCCAGCGGTCGGCGTTTCCCGAGCGGGCGGCGACGATCGAGGAGATCGGCGTCCTGCGGCGGCTGCTGTTTCCGGGCTGTTGGAACGGTGCTGCTCTCGTTGGCGACGAGGACGCGGTCAAGGCGGCACTCGATCAGCTAGGTCAACTGTTCTGTCACGGCATTCAGCCGTACGCCAACCAATGTTTGGCGACGGTCGTCACCAACGTCCTCGATCAGCTCCCGGCGATCCGACAGCTACTCAAACGCGATGTCGAGGCCGCCTACAAGGGTGATCCCGCCGCCAAGAGCTACGTCGAGATCATCCGGTCGTATCCAGGCTTTCATGCGACGATGGTACACCGTGTCGCACATGCGATCTACGAGGAAGGCGAGGGCGTTTACGCCCGTGAGCTCTCGGAGGCTGCCAAAAGCGACAGCGGGATCGACATCCATCCCGGCGCGGAGCTCGGGGAGTACTTCTTTATCGATCACGGCAGCGGCGTCGTCATCGGCGAGACCGCCGAGGTCGGCGACTGGGCACGGCTTTATCAGGAGGTCACGCTCGGCGCGCTCCACTTCGAGGAGGACGAAAACGACGAACACGCGCTCAAGAAAGGGTACAAACGCCATCCAACGATCGGGGACAACGTTGTTCTCGGCGCGGGGAGTAAGATCCTCGGGCCGGTCACCATCGGCGACCACGTGAGTATCGAGGCCAACGCGTGGGTCACCGATGACGTACCGGATCACACGACCGTCTTTATCAAACACCCCGAACAGCAGCGAAAAACGCGACCCCCGGAACAGCGGTAGTCGGCAGCGAGCCGATCACGGTTTTGCCCTGTCGGTGCCGATCAGTTCCCGAACGCCGTGGGGTTCGGTTTGTCGCTCACGCGACCGACCAGCCGAACGACCAGATAGACGACCGGTGTATCGAGCAGGGCGATCAGCAGTTTCAGCAGGTATTGGCCGACAATGAGCCCCAGCAGCACGTTCTGTGGCAACGCCGAACCCACACCCAGCAGCGTCGGCGCGAGGTAGAAAGCGATCCCGATGAAGATCACCGTATCGATGGCTTGGCTGCTCGCCGTTGAGGCGATGTTTCGCAGCCAGAGATGCCCCTGTCCGGTGAACTCACGGATCTTATGGAAGACGATCACATCCCAGTTTTGGCTGACGAGATAGGCCAGCAGGCTTCCCAGAACGATGTTGACGCTGGGGGCGAGGGCGGTATTGAACGCTTGACTAACCTCCGGATTGACCCCAGATGCTTCAAGCGTCGAAAATACCAACAGCAGGACGACAAAGTTGAGCGCGAAGCCAACGTTGACCATAAGCTGGGCAGGGCGACGACCGTAGAGTTCCGAATAACAGTCCGAGGCGAAAAACGTCAGCGCGTAGGCCAATGCCGCACCGGGAAGGCTGATCGAGGTGCCGACGATCGGCAACTCTACCCCAAACGGCAGCGGGAGGGCCAACAGCTTTGCGGCGGTCACCTGTGCGGTCACCAACGCGGTGACAAACAGCCCCAGCAGGGCGACCTGGCCGATCGCCTGTCTGTCGGTGTTATTGCCGGGCGCAGCGGCGTTACTCATCGTCGATCCGCCCCTGTCGTTGGTCGATCTCATCGAGTTGATCCAGCGTCTTTCTGATCGAGGCCCGTACCGCCTCACTGCGGTTGACGAACTTCTTGCCCTCACCGACGTGGGCGTCGAGATCCGCAAGAAGCTCGTCGGGCACCTCCACGCTTATCTTGGTCATCGCGGAGGATTATCACAAGAATATATTTGAATCTGTCTACTTTGGCCGGCTGGAAGCCTACCGCAATAGATCGATATATACCCCTCATAGCGGCTTTTTTGGTGTGAGCGACAAGCGTGATCGATGGGCGTGTCGGATCGCTCCAAGCCATCATCGTCCGTCATCTCCCAGGATCCTGCTGTCGACACGCCCCCTCCTTGTCTATATAGTATGGGTACCGATCCCCCACGCTACACCTCGATTGCGATCCCTCTATCGAACAACAGAGCACTATTAGGATGCTTCAAGCGTGCGAAACCGTTTGTCCAACGCGAGACCATCTAATGACCGACAGTACGCAACAGCTGGTGTTGTTCGACATGGATGGCGTCGTCCTGGAAGGGCGTGGCACCGACGATACCGTCCACGACCGTGCACTCGACGACGCTATCGACGATCGCGGGCTCGCTGTCGACGCCGACACCCACGCGCTGTTGGCCGGCTACGAGTACGACACCGACTTCGTTCGCGGCTGTGATCGCCTCGGGATCGACCCCGTCGAGTTCTACGACCGCCGAGAACGCCACAGCGCGAGTTACGCTATCGATCGGCTCAAAGCCGGCCACCGGACGCTCTACCCTGACAGCGACGCCATCGCCGCGCTGGCAGACGACTACACGCTCGGAGTAATCAGCAACAACTACAACAGCGTCGTCGAGTTCGTCGTCGACCACTACGGTCTCGACGCCTTCGAGTACGTCCGCGGCCGCGATCCCGGTGTCGACGGCTTCTATCGCCGCAAGCCAAGACCGAACTACCTCCTCGGGTGTCGTAACGCTCTCGGTGGCACCGACGGCGTCTACGTCGGCGACCGCGAGACCGACGTGCTGGCGGCCCGCCGGGCCGGGTTGGACGCCATCTTCATCAGACGCGACCACAACAACGACGTGTCGCTGCCGGTCGAGCCACGCGCCGAGATCGACTCGTTGACCGCGTTGCCGGCACTCCTCTGATCGAGCGATGGACAGAGAGCGGTCGCCACCCCCATGACCGGTGGGCTCGTCGCTGCCGTCGCCGCGGCGGTGCTGTTGGGCAGCTATCTCGTCGGCGTCAAGCGGTATTTCAGCCACTATCCGCCAACGCTGTATCTCGCTGTCGTCCATGCCATCGGGCTCTGTTGGTATCTGCCGGTCGTCGTCGCAACGGGCGGCGACGACCTTTTGCCGCCGCTGACGGCAGCCGAGACAGGGCTGGTCGTCGGTACGGTCGGCCTCATCGCGGTCGCGCTCGCAGCCTTTTATCACGCGCTGGCGATCGGCGACGTGTCGTATGTCGCGCCGATCAGTAAGATCGTCCCCGTCTTTGTGCTGCCGCTTGAGGTACTGCTGCTTGGGCAGCAGCTGTCGAGGGTACAGATCATCGGGATCGGTATCGCCACCAGTGCAGTGTACGTTGCCAACTATCACGGCGGCTCGCTCCTCGGCCCGCTCCGGACGGTGTTTCATCGACGGGCTGCCCGCTTTGCGCTCGCCAGCGCGGCCGTTTTCGGCGTTGTCGATGTCGGCAAACGGGTGAGTATGCAGGAGCTCGCGGTCTCCGCCGAGGGGTTTGTGGTGCTGACGCTGGTGATCGTCCCGATCGCGTTAGCGCCGTGGGCGCTCCGCCGTCGAGACGGGGTCAGCCTTCGCGGCGACCGCTGGCAGCTCCTCGTTGCTGGCGGCGTCCTCGCGGCGGGCCAACACCTTGTTTCGGTGGCCTTCGTCGCGCTGCCGGCCAGCGTGGTCTCGCCGATCGTGAACACCCAGGCCGTCATCGCGGTCGTGCTCGGCAGCCTGCTGCTCGGGGAGCCACACGCCAGACGACGGCTGCTGGCCGGCGGATTGGCCGTTGGGGGCGTGGTGCTCGTCTCGGTTGGCTGATCGATCGCGTCGACGACGGCTAGCTGACGATGTCAGCCGGCGGCGCGAGGTTTCGCCGCCCACCGCCTGTGATGAGAAACAGCACGAGCAGGCCGACACCGTAGGCGGCCATCAGCGGCACCGTCACCAGGAACATCGTCACGATGTCGGCCGGCGTCATGAGCGCGCCGACGGTGAGCATCCCGATGGTGACCTCCCGCCAGCGCGTTCGCATCGCCTGATACGGGATTCCGGCCCGATTGAGCAACAGCATCAGGATCGGCACGTCGGCCAACAGCCCGATCCCGACGGTCGTGAAGATAATCAACCAGAAGAAGTCGTTGATCCGGTAGGTGAGCAGCATATCGTAGGCCCGGGCGTCGGCAACGAGATACGAGATGATCGCCGGGGCGATATAGACGTAACCGAGGACGAAACCGCCGAGCAGGCCGGCGGTCAGCGAGCCAACCCACAGGAAGATTACCGATTGGCGGCCGCGCACCGCACCGAGTTCTCGCAGGGCGGGCCAGGCGTAGTAGGCGACCATCGGCACCACGGCGACAGCCCCGGCCAGCACCGAGAACTTCACGATGAACAGCAGAGCCTCAACAGGGTGGAGCGTGATGATCTCCAAGGCGTTTTCACCGACAAGTTCCGGCGGCAACCGACTCAGGAAGTTTTCACGAACCGCCCCCAAGCCACCGATATAGAACCAGGTGAACGTCACCACCAACACGATCATAAACGTCGCCACCAGCCGGAAGGATTTTGATCGTAAGCTGCCGGCGACGAAGGCGATGTCCGTGTAGTAGCCGCCGATATCGTCGGTATCCCGTTCGCCGTCGGTGAGTTCGCTGAGGAACGAATCGCCGGCGCGGCTGGCGCGGTCGCCGAGATCTGGGTCGCCGGCGTCGCCATCATCGCCGTCGTCAGCGTTGCCGTCACCATCGGCGTCCTGGGCGGCCTGTCGAGCTTCTGCCGTTTCGTCGAAGCGATCGAGGATCGCCTGGGCTTTGGCCTCGTCGCCGTCCTCGATGGCCGCGCTAGCATACCCCATCGCCTCCGCCTCGCTGAGTTCGATAAACGCCTCGGGCGGGGCTGCCTCGATCCCGTCGGCATCCAGCGTCGCCAGATCGATCGCAGTCGGGTCGCCGAATTTGCCGTCGGGATCGACCTCAAGCCCGGAGTAGACCAGAGACGCAAGACCGCCGACCGCCAGCAGCACGGCGACGATTCCGCCGTAGATCGCCATCGCCGTCTGGGGGTCGACGCCGAGGCCGTCGCCGGGCGGGAGAATCCGATACCGGCTGTCGATCAGCGGATACGATAACACGGCGTTGACCGCGCCGCGGCCGCCGTAGGTGTAGAACGCATACGGCAAGATCGCGCCGACGACGCCAAGTCCGCCAAGGACGTTCCAGTGGGCACGAATCGTCGCCCGGAGGTCGATCTGGTCGCTGCCGCGTTTGGTGGTGACGATCACCTTCGCCAGATAGAGGCTCAGCCCATAGAGGATGACCAGCGGGATCGCCCACATGATCTGGGTGAACGGATCGGGCGGCGAGAAGACAGCCCCGAAGACGAAGATGCCGACGACGGCGTGTCGCCACTTGTCCCGAAACGTCTCATACCGGACGATCTCGGCGTACGAGAGGCCGGTGATCGCCAGCGGCATCTGGGCGGCCAGCCCAAATGACAGCGTCAACAACACGATAAACTGCGTCCACAGAACGATCGAATACCGCGGCGCGAACCCCGCCTCGAAGCCGAACTCCGCGAGGAAGCTAAACATCACCGGGAAAAACACCGCGTAACCGTAGGCCGCACCGCCGACAAACAGCGTGGCCGCAAAGCCAACGACGGTGGCCACTTTCCAGCGGGCGGCGGGGAGTTGCCGCCAGAAGCCGCGCCGCTTGAGCGCGTCACGAGAGAAGTACAAAAACACCGGGAGCGCGACGATAAGGCCGACAACAAGGCCGATCTTCGCCTGCAGCAGGATCACGTCAAACGGCGTTTGGGCGATGATCTCGAAGCTCTCGCCGACCTCCGCCCGCATCCGGGATTCGGTGACCCCACGCAGGAAATCCCAGATGTAGAGCCGGAGGGCGTAGAAGGTGCCCAGAAAGCCGATGAGAAAGACGATAAAGACTTTCTGGAGATCCTTCTGTGCCGACCGCAACATCGCCCGCCCGGTTGCGGTCGCCTCGCCGAGGGCGCGCTGGGTGTCGTCGTCGAGCGCGCTTGCCATACACGGAGGAAATCGGCTCAGCGGTATCAACGTTGTCTCTTGGCGTGGCACCGATCACGGCGTCTCGGGAGCGAGCCGTCGGCGACCCGAGTAACAGCCGACGACCCAGGCGAATCCGAAAAGGCATATACCCACAGGGAAGCGTTTGTTACTCGTATGGCCAAGCCGCCAAACGGGGGCGACGACCCAGCCGACCGCGATGAGCCACCAACAGCAGGTGGTGAACCGTCAACCACCGATACGGCGACACCAACAGATGTGACAGCCGACGGCGGCACCGGCGGCTCGGTGGCGGCCGATCAGCCAGCAGCACCAGCCGGCGACACCGTCGACGAGGGCCTCGCCGGTGAGGGGCCGGCCACCGACGAGGAGATGCCGCTGGCCGACCACATCGAGGAGATGATGCGTCGGCTCGGCGTCGTCTTCCTTATCGCCGGGATCGCGCTGGCGGTCACCTACCCGTTTGCCGGCGATCTCGTCAACTATCTCTGGTCGGTACACATCCCCGAGCCGGTGGCCAACCGCCCCCGGCTGTACGGGCCGCTTGAGTTCATCCTCACGAAGCTCAAGGTCGCAGGGCTTGCCGGCCTCGTGATCGGCCTCCCGATGTTTGTCTACCAGACATACCGGTTCATGCGTCCGGGGCTCTACCCCACAGAGCGACGCTACTACCTCGCGGCGGTGCCGACCAGCCTCGTGTTGGGCACGCTCGGGGTGCTGTTTGCCCACTTTGCCGTCCTGCCGTTCGTCTTTGCGTACTTTACGACCTACACCGCCGAGGCCGCCGCCGTCGCCTTCGGCCTCCAGGAGACGTTTAACCTCATCTTGGTGCTCATGGGCTGGATGGCGATCATCTTCCAGATCCCGCTGTTCATCATGTTGGCGATCATGATGAACCTCGTCACCCGGCAGTGGCTGGAGGCCAAACGCCTGCTCTTCTGGGGCTCGTTTCTCGGGATCGCGTTTCTCTTCAGCCCCGATCCGACCGGGATGGCCCCGATCATCGTCGCGGTCACGATGGTCATCCTGTTTGAGGGCACCCTCGCGTTGCTGCGGTGGACCGGGAACTAGCGGTCGATAAACTCGACGCCGGTGATCTCGAAGCGCGCGCCGCCGTCCGCGCTGTCGTCGACGCTGATCGCCCAGTCGTGGGCTTCGACGATCTCGCGGACGATCGCCAACCCGAAGCCCGTCCCATCCGTCTCTGTCGAATAGCCGGTTTCGAAGATCCGCTCGCGGTCATCCGGCGGGATTCCGGGGCCATCGTCGGCGACATAAAACCCCGACTCGGTTGTCGCCACGGTGATCGAAACATCGCTGTTGCCGTGCTCAACACTATTGCGGAACAGATTCTCGAAGACATCGGCCAGCCGGCTGCGGTCGGCCCGGATGACGGCGTCGGACCGACAGTCGATCGTTGCGTCGGCGGTTGCGACCGTTCCCCAACACTGTGAGACAAGATCAGCAAGGGCGACAGCTTCGGTCTCACCGACCGTTTGGCCCTGTCGCGCCAATACGAGCGCGTCGTCGATCAGCTCCTCCATCCGGGTTAGGGCGCGATCGATGATCTCCAGTTGCTCGCTGTCGCACTCCTCGGCGGCGAGTTTCAGCCGCCCGCTGGCAACGTTGATCGGATTGCGGATGTCGTGGGAGACGACGCTGGCAAACTGATCGAGGCGATCCCGCTCGCGGGTCAGCTCTTCCTCCCGTGTTTTGAGCCGCTGGAGTTGGTCGATCCGCCCAAAGGCCTCGGTGACGGTGTCGGCCCACAGCTGGACGCGCTCGGTGTCGGCCTCGCTGAACGCCCCCGGCTCCGTCGAGCCGATGTTCAGCAGGGCGTACTCCCCGAGCGGGACGATCAGTTCGCTGCCGATCGGCGTCTCCGGATTGGCGCGGTCAGGGTGGTCGGCCATCGAATCGATCCGTCTGGTCGTGCCCTCCTGGAAGGCCGTCCACGACAGCGAGTGTTCCTCCGGCGAGTATGTTGGCGGCTCGCCGATCAGCGTTTGGCCGCGTTCGGTCTGGGCGACCGGTTCAAGTTGGCCGTCGGTCGCCAGCCAGATCCCGGCGGTGTCGAACTCGAAGGCGGATTCCAGCCCATCGATCACGATCTCCGCGGCTGCTTCCGGCGTCGTTGCCTCCAGCAGCCGCTGGGTCGTCCGCTGGAGGCCTTCAAGCGTATCGCTGTACTGGGCCAGTTGGCGTTCGCTCTCCTTGAGGGCAGTCACGTCGGTAATGAACCCCTCAAAGATCCGTTCGCCGTTCTCGATGGCGACGCGCTGGCCGTGCTCGGTGACCCACTTCTCATCGCCGTCGGCGGTCAGAATCCGGTAGGTTAGCTCGAAGGTGTCACCGCTTTCGAGTTGTGTGTCGACCGCGTCGCGGACAGACGCACGGTCGTCAGGGTGGATGATATCCGCCCCCCAGGTGACCTCGCCGGCGACAAGCGCGTCGGCCGGGTAGCCGATCAGCGACTCGCAGTTGCCGCCGACAAAGTCGGTGTCCCACTCCGGGGTCTCCCGGGTTCGGTAGACGACTCCGGGCAGCGTTTCGACGAGTGTCTCGAACTGGCGGCTGTAGGCCTGTCGTTCGACCGCGTTGGTGATCCGGTTCGCCAAGACGGCAGGGCTATCGGTGAGATCGGATTTCGGGATGTAGTCGGTGACGCCGGCGGCGATGGCCTCGCTGGCGACCGATTCGTTCCCCTTGGCGGTCAACAGGATGACCGGCAGGTCGGGCTGTCGGCGTTGCACCGCCGCAAGGAGTTCGAGGCCGTCCATCTTCGGCATCTCGTAGTCGGTCAGGAGACAGTCAAACTCCTCGTCGGCAAGCGTTTGCAGCGCCACGACCGGATCGGCCTCGGTGACAACAGTGAACGGCTCGTCGTGCTCACTGAGATAGGCGGTGACGACCTCGCCGTACTCCGGGCGATCATCCACATGCAGCACCCGAATCGGTCGGAACATCAACCATCAAATCGTTCCAACAGCACGCGTATAAATTGCCCCGTAATATATCTGACCTGTTATGTCACTAGTGGTACGTGGTTGCGCTCAGTCGACGGCCGTCCGGAGGATCGACGCCAGCGCGTCGGTGTCGACAGTGTAGGTGAATGCGAGCTCGTCGTCGACGTAGACGACCGGCACGCGCTCGCCGTATTCGGCTTCCAGTTCGGGGTCGTCGTCGATCCGAATCTCCTCGATGTCGACGGCGACCCCCGTCTCCTCGCTGATAGATTCGATCCGGTTCAGCGCGACCCCACAGAGATGGCAGTTCTCGCGGCTGTAGACCGTGATCTCGACTGGCTCGGCCATAGCGGTCGTTGGCGACGCGGGTGGGCAAACGTTACGACTCGTCGGCAAGAGGGGTCGGTATGGGAACGCTGGTCGTGGTGCGGCACGGCGAAACGATGTGGAACCGCAAACAGCGGGTACAGGGGTGGGCAGCGGTCGGCCTCACCGACCGGGGCCACCGACAAGCCGCCGCGCTCGCCGACCGCATTGCCGAGGAGTATGCGGTCGACCGCGTCGTGAGCTCCGACCTCCGGCGGACGCTGGAGACCGCCCGGCCGCTTGCTCGCGCCGTCGACTGCGAGCCGACGACCGACCGCCGCTGGCGGGAGCGGGATTTCGGCGTGCTGCAGGGCCTCAGCTACGGGGAACTGTTTCTTGGTCATCCCGAGTTCACGCTCACCGAGGTCGGCTATGCCGCCGCCCAAGCGACCCCCGAGCGCGGCGAGAGCCTGCTCGACCACCGCGAGCGCGTGCTCGATGCCGCAACCGATCTCGGTGCCGACATCGACACCGACGAAACGGTCGTCGTGGTCACCCACGGCGGGTCACTGTATCTACTGCTCGGGTGGATCAAGGCGTTTGATATCGTGGCGACGATCATGGAGCAAGAACAGGGTAACTGCGCGATCAACGAACTCGCGGTCGACGGTGACGGGACGCTCACTGTCGAGCGCGAAAACGACACCCAACACGTCGATAGCACCGTTGACGACGACACCGACAGCACCGTTGACGACGATACCGACAGCACCGTTGACAACGATACCGCCAGCGACACCACCGACGAGAAAAACGAGTAATAGCGGCGGCGACTCAGTATTTTGGCTCCGCGCCGGTGACCTCGTAGACCGTCTCCATCAGCTCGTCGCGCTGGCGTTGCCACCCCGCCAACCCGTCGGGGCTGGTCGGATACCGCTTGTAGTGATCGATCACCTGCTCGGCGACCTGTTTGACCCGATAAAAGTCGAGGATCTGCCGCCAGTAGCCGAAGCTTTTGATCGCCGTCTGGGCCGCCAGCAGCGGCCCCATCGACGTTTTGCCGTCATAGAGGGCCTCGGCCAGCTTCTCGCCCGGCAGCGCGGCGAGCAACCCCATCAGGTCGTCGACATCGACCGCCGTCGAGAGGATGTTGTACACGTCGAGACCGGCATACCGCGCGCCGAAATGCTCCATCACGCGCTCGTTGTAGTGCCAGAGGGTCTCCTCGCTCACGTCGCCCTCGGCGATGGCGTCGACGGCCTGCTCGGCGGCGTACTGGCCGGCGTAGGCCGCGCCCGCGATGCCGCCACCGGTCGTCGGGTTGACGTGGGCGGCGGCGTCACCGACCGCCATATAGCCCGGCGCGACCGCCGAGTCGTAGGTGCGGCGGGTCGGCAGCGCCGCGCCAAGTTTGTCGGTCACCTCGGCGTTTTCGAACTCCTCGCGGTCGCGGAGATCGCCTTTGAGATCGTCGATCATCTGCATCGGCTCCTCGTTCATCTGGAAGCCAAGGCCAGCATTGATTTCGGTCGACGTACGCGGGAAATACCAGAGATAGCCCGCGGCGCGCTCGGTCGGTTTGAAGACGAGCGCATCGTCCCACTCGACTTCCTCGTCGACCTCGACGATCTCACGGTAGGCCGAACAGAACTGCGAGTAGCGGACGTTGGTGTCGAAGGTTGCATCCTCGAAGTCGGCTTTATCCTGCAGCAGCGACAGCGCGCCCGCGCCGTCGATAACGACCTCGGCGTCGTACTCGACGGGGTCGCCCTTGTGTTTGCCAACAACGCCGGTTACCTGGCCGTCGTCGGTCTGTTTCACGTCGTTGACGACGGTGTCGTAGTGGAGCTCCGCGCCGGCCTCTTCGGCTCCTTCGATCAGTAGCTTGCCGTATTTGAGGCGGTCGATGACCGCGAGTTCGCCCGGCACCGGGATCTCCAGGACGGTATCGTGGCTCGGGATCTCGAAGCGGCCATGATCGACGCCCGTGTTTGTGAAGGCGGGTTCGATCTTCGATTTCGGGATCGCACTCGGGAACTTATCCGCGCCTTTCAGCGCGTCGCCACAGGCGATGTGGCCGGCCTCCTCGGCGTCTTTGCGCTCGATGATGACCGCATCGAGACCCGCGTTGGCGATCGTCGCCGCCGCATAACAGCCGGCGGTGCCGGCACCGACGATGGCAACGTCGTACTCGTGAGTCGTCATTGCTATCAGTGAACACCCGAGGGCGAAAACTCTTTATTTTGGTGCGGCACCCACCCCGGGCCAGCGTTGGGTCGCTACAATCCTCGTCTGAGTCAACAGGCGATACAAGTACAGCGAGACCATAGCACGCGTATGGACATTGATTCAAACGTCGGCGGCACCGACCGCCTGCTTCGTGGGCTCGGAGCCGTACTGTTGTCGATCGTCGCCGTCCGCGCGCTCACCGCCGGCAAGCGAACGAGCGGGCTGCTCGCCGCCATCGGCGCGGTCGGCCTCGGAATCAACGCGACAACCTGTTTCTGCGGGCTCAACGCCGCTCTCGGGATCGACTCCACCGAGGACTGAGACCAGTTAGATCGTGACGGCCCAGGCTCGGTAGTCGTCGGGATAGCCGAACGCCTGCTGAAAGACGGCGTCGAAAAAGGCCGCCAGCCGGTCGGCGTCGGAGTGTGTTGTAATCCGGACGTGCGTTCCGTCTGCTTCTTCGGGGCGTTCGAGGTCATCGATCCGGAAGTCGGGGTACTCGCCGAGTAACTCTTTCAGCCGATCGAGTTCGCTGTCGGTACAGTCGAGGGCGACGGTCTCGCCGCCGAACTGGATCCACGGCACCAGTTCGTCGTCGCTGTCGGGCGGCGTCTCGTCGGGTTCGAGCGTACAGAACTCGCTTGCCCGCTCGCGGTGGGCGTTGACGGTCGCCGCAAACAGCTCCCGGCGGCTGTCGGCGTCGGTGGCATCGAATCGGGTCATACGCCAGCGACGACAGCGACGCCGAAAACGATTCGGGAGTTAGGCCGGCGGATCGGCCCGCCAGTCGGCGACCAACTCCTCGGCGGCCGCGCGGCTCTCAACGGTCTCGTAGGCGTAGGCCCGGCCGCCGTCGGCCTGATGGAGCTGGTCGTATCGCACCGCAAACTGGCCGTCGGCGCGCTCGCGGAGTCGGATCGTCGCGTGGCCGTCGGCGCGCTCCCACTCGGTGAGCTCGTCGGTGTCGGTTGTTCGCTCGTAGTCCATACCGGGCGGAGGGCTGGCCGGCACTTGCGTTACTCGGTTCGTGGCGCGGCGACGCCCGTGCCGGCGTCGACTGTGGCCGCACGAACCGTCGTCCCACAGCGGGGGCAGATCGGGTACCCCAGCCGATCGTAGTCGGCGATCACTTTGGGGCAGACGGCACAGGCTGGGCAGGCGACAGGGTAGAGCCACTCGAAGTCCATACGCCCGAGTGTCGCCAGTACGATGTAAGTAATCGCCGCCTACCGGGCTGCATGGGCGATATTTCGCGCTGTAGAGATGGACACAGCTCAACAGCGAGGAGTGATAACGGCCAGAAATCGATCGATTACTCCTCGTCGTCAGCCAGCAGGCCGTGTTCGGCGAGGACATCGTCGAGTTCATCAAGGGAGTACTGGTGGTACTGCTCGGTGTCGGCATCGATCGTTGCCAACCCGAGGCCAGCAGCCTCGAGCCCGTCGTCGGTGACCGACGCCAAGGCGCGAAGCGCGAGTTCGATCCCCTCATCAAGCGAGAGATCCGGCTCGTAGTGCTCCTCGAAGTAGTCCTGAATGTCGTCGCGGCTCTCGCCGATGGCGAGTGCTTCCCACTCGTAGGGGGTTCCCGAGGGGTCGGTCTCGAAGAGCCGCGGCTCGCCGTTTTCGATCCCGCCGACAACGAGGGCGACGCCGAACGGGCGGGCTCCGCCGACCTGCGTGTATCGCTGGATGAAGTCGGTGACCCGCTTGGTCAGCGTCTCAACGCCCATCATCTCGCCAAACCGGAGGCGGTTGACCTGCGCCTGCCGGCGGGCGAAATCGATCAGTTGGCGGGCGTCGGCGACATGGCCCGCCGAGGCCATCCCAACGTGGTCGTCGGCCTTATGCAGCTTTTCGACGCTGGAGGGCTCAAGGAGCGGCGAGTGACGCTGTTTGTCGGCGAGCAACATGACGCCTTCCGGGGTTCGGACGCCGATCGACGCTGAGCCGCGTTTGACGGCTTCGCGGGCGTACTCAACTTGGTAGAGCCGGCCGTCCGGCGAGAAGATCGTGGTGCCACGGTCGTAGGCCTGCTGCTGTTGTTGTCCCTGCATACTAGTGGAAATCGAGTTCCGTCGCCGCCACGAACCCCTCGGGCAGCGAGATCTCGGCGACATCGTCACGACGGATCGCCGGCCGTTGGTCGTCCGCAAACGCGACGGAATCCTCTGTCGAATTTGGGCTCCGGCCGCGTAAATAGCTTTCTTCACAGGCACGCACCGTCCCCGAAACCCCGCGAACGACGAGGCCGACCGGCTGGTCGTCAACACGGTCGATACAGGCCACGGCGGCGCGGGCGGCGTCGGTCTCCTCGCGGCGAGCGCGGACGATCGCCTCGCCGACGCCATCGGCGTACTCGAAGCCGAACACCGTCAGGTCGGCGTCGGCACTGCCGGCGTCGCCGAGCAGGTTGCCGGCGGCATACCACAGCGCGCGCTGGAACCCCCCGCGGTCGATGTCGGCGTCGGGGGCGGCCTCGATCGCAACGGCGAGATACCGCCATCGCGGCCGGATGTGTTTGGGAAGGTGTTTCATGGCTCGTATCGCCCCCGCCAGACGCCGGGTTCGATGAAGCGGTCGGCGGCGCGCTCGCGGTTGCGGGCGACGATTGCACCCCATGCTTCGAGGCCCGCCGTGATCTGGTCGGCGGTAAAGCCGATCTGTTCGCCGACCGCCCGCAGCTCGCGGGGGGCGCGAAGCTGGCGGTGGGAGTCGGCGTTCACGCTGACGACAAACGGGGCGTCGTACTGCTCGACAAGCTCACGAAGCTTCCGGAGCCCCTGGAGGGCTTGGACGCGGGGGCCACCGCTCGCCCGCAACACCGGCCCGAAGTCGAACTCAACGTGGACGTTGTGGGTTGTTGCGGCGCGGGCGAGCACATGGTTGAACTCGCCGTCGCCGGCCATCGGGCGGGTCACCACGTCGACACGGTCGGTTTCGACGGCGTATCTGTTCAGCGCGTCGGTGCCGCCACGGACGAGCAGGAGGGGACACTCCGGGCGGTGGTTGCCGACCGCCCCCGCCGCGGATTCGGGATCGGCGGCGTCGACCTCGATCCCGCCGACGACATCGATCCCGTAGCGGTCGCTGATCGCGTCGGCGTCGAACTCGGCTTCGCGGGTGCGGACGACAAGCCCGTCGTAGCCGTAGTCGGCGGCCGTCCGCGCCTGCCGGCTGACGGTGCTGTCACCCGCAGGATAGGCCGCGACCGCCTCGTACATGGGCGCGTGTTGGCGGGTGGGTGGTTTGGGCGTTCCGGTCGGTGCCGGGTTACGCCGAATCGGCGTCGACATCGACAAGCGTTCCCTCGATCATCGCGGTCGCCAACGCCGGAGTATCGAAGGCTGCCGGCGGGCCCCGAGCGACGACCGGCGGGGCGACCGGCCGATCGCCGACAACGAGTTTTGGATAGGGTGCCGTGTGGAACCCCTCGATCAGGATATACTCGTAGCCCGCCGCCCGGAGGTCGTCGACAGTCGATTCGAGCAGAGCGACCTCGCTGTCGGCGGCGTCCTTTCCGCCGGGGGTGATCTCGAAGCGAAGGGAGGGTGTCAGCCCGACGACCGTGTCGGCCCCGGCGGTGCGGTGGCGGTGGGTGTCCTTGCCGGGGGTGTCGATCTCGATGTCGTGGTGGATGGATTTGATCGTCCCAACCCGCCCGGCGTCGGCGAGTTCGGCGACCAGCGATTCGACCAGCGTCGTCTTGCCGGCGTCGCTTGGGCCGACGATACAGAGCGGCGGATGCATACTATCTCTGTCCCGTCGAGTCGCAAAACCCCTGTGGCCGCTCACCCGCCGCAGAATAGAAGACGACTACGGCCGAGACACCGACGGCACCGAAGCTGGGCAGACAGAAAGCGGCGTCAGCGACGATCAAATCGAGCGTATCGACAGCAGGATGCAGCGGCCGACTCTGTCAACGGTGAGCAGCCAGCCGAGCCACAGCGTACTGCCGGAGCGACCCGGCAGTTACTCGGTTAGCTGGACGATGTTGCCGTTCCGGCTGAGATGCATGTCGCGGCCGACCTCGTAGCCGAAGGCGTTGGCCGTGTTAACGTAGCCCGACAGCCCTTTCAGATCCTGGTGGGCCGGGATGACCTGCTGGGGCTGGAGGGCCTCAAGCATCTGGTAGTGACCCTCCTGGCTCAGGTGGCCGGAGACGTGGATGTCATCGTAGATGCGGGCACCCTGCATTTTCAGGAGGCGTTCGGACTGATACCGGTTGCCCTCGTTGGTCGGCTCGGGGATGATGCCGGCCGAGAAGATCACCTTGTCGCCGGTGTCAAAGTCGTAGTTGGTCTCGCCGCGGCCCATCCGGGTGAGCAGCGCGCGCGGCTCGCCTTGGTGGCCCGTCACGATCGGCAGGAAATTCTCCTTGCCGTCATCCATGATCCGTTCGAGGCTCTGGTCGATGGCGCGGCGGTGACCGTACATCTCGATGTTCTCCGGAAGCGCGACATCGAGATTGGTCGCGGTGCCGGTGTATTTCTCCATCGAGCGACCCAGCAGGATCGGCTCACGGCCGATCTCCTCGGCGAACTCAAGCAGACTCGACACACGGGCGATGTGGCTGGCAAACGTCGTCGCCACCATCCCGCCGTCGTAATCTTCGAGGCTGAGCATCGTGTCGTGAAGCTCCTTGCGGGCAACCGACTCCGAGGGGGTTCGGCCCTTCTGGTTGGCGTTCGTACAGTCCTCGATGTAACAGAGGACGCCGTCGCCCTCGCGGCCGATCTCGCGGAACCGCTTCATGTCGATGGGATCGCCGAGCACGGGGTCGTGATCGAGGCGTTTGTCCAGCCCGTAGACGATCGCCCCCTCGGGCGTGTGGAGGACGGGGTTGATCGCGTCGATCGTGGAGTGGGTGACGTTGACGAACTCCATCTGCACCCGGTCGCTGATCCGCATCTGCTCGCCGGCGTTCATCACTTGCAGGTCGAGATCAACGTCGAATTTGTCCTCGTCGGCGATCTGGTCGCGGACGAGTTCGATGGTAAACGGCGTGGCGACGATCGGTGCGTCATACCGGTGGGCGAGTTTCGGGATCGCGCCGATGTGGTCGAGGTGGCCGTGGGTCGGGACGATGGCCGTCACCTCGCCGTCAAGCTCGCTCATGATCCGGTCGTCGGGGATCGCGCCCATATCGATCAGATCGAGACTGTGCATCGTCTCGGTCTGGACGTTGTCGTGAATCAGTACCTGCGAGAGGTTGAGGCCCATATCGAAGACGACGATCTCGTCGTCCATCCGCACGGCCGTCATCTGTCGTCCAACCTCTTCGTAGCCGCCAACGGTTGCGATTTCGATTTCCATAGGTAATCCAAACAAGAGCCGTTCCGCCGGTGGCGCGGGCGACGCCCGGCCGTGTCAAACCAGCGGGATCGTTCCGCACCGCAGGGGGCGACAGCCGAAGCGAACGCACCGACGCACGGGGAACAGCGCGTTGGTTACGCAGATAGCTGAGCCCGAGATATAAATAGCCGATGACTTGTCGCCGATCGTGTTTAAACAAGCCGAGGAAACTGGAACTGTCTCGAAAGCCCCCGGCGTCTCGACTCCCAGGACTCGCTGCGCGCTTCGTCGCTCGCTACACTCGCTCCTGCAGTGCTTACCTCGTCCGGGTTCGCCGAGACGCCGGCCCCTTTCATTCCCGCCCGACTGCAGCTGCCTGACCTACGGATGCGGGTGGGGCTTTCGGGGTGTTTTCAACCCAATCACACTACTCTGAACAGTACCCTTGTCGCCGGCGACAGCCCCGTCGGTGACTGCCAAAGCTACATACGGCGGTACCCGGAATGGGTAGCTATGACACAGAGGAACGACGCCGATCGGCGGGAGGGGCTGCCGTGACGCTACAGCTGCCCAGCGAGATCGTCGTCGAGCGGTTTCTGCCGACCGCCCGCGCGATGTTGGCGAGGGAGCTCGCCGCCGAGGGCTGTTCCCAGCAGACGATCGCCGACATGCTCGGCCTCTCGCAGGCCGCCGTCAGCAAGTATCTCAGCGGCGAGCAGTCCGGCGACCCGCGGTTCGCCGACAACGCCGAGATGCAGGCGACCATCGAGTATATCGCCAGCGGGTTCGCCGACGGCAGCGTCGACGAGTACGAGGCCCTCGCTGAGTTGCTCGAACTGATCGAATCCTTCGAGGATCGCGGCCCGATCTGTGCCGTCCACGAAGCAGAGATGCCGGCCCTTCAGGGGCTGGGGTGTGACCTCTGTGTGCGCGGGCAGGATCCCCGCGTCGAGACCGAACGCGAGGTGTTGGGAAACGTCCGCGAGGCGGTGCGAACGTTTGCCAACACGGCGGCGATCGTCGACCACATCCCGAACGTCGGCACCAACATCGCCATGGCGATGCCCGACGCCGAGGGCGTGACCGATGTGGCGGCTGTACCGGGACGGATTCACGCCATGGGTGGGCAGGCGAACGTCCCGGCCGACCCGGAGTTTGGGGCCTCGGAACACGTCGCAACCACCGTGTTGGCGATGGGGACAGTCGCCCCACAGCGTCGGGGCGCGCTCAACGTCAAAACGAGTGACGCGCTGTTGGATGCGTTGGCCGCGGCCGGGCTGTCAACAGCCGAGTTCGAGGCCGGCTACGAGAACCGATACGAGCGGCTCACCGACCTGTTGGCGTCGACTGAGCCGACCCCTGAGGTGCTCTACCACGAGGGTGCCTTCGGGGTTGAGCCGATCACCTACGTCTTCGGCGACGACGCGGCCGACGCGGTGACAACGCTGGTTGATGCAGTGACAGCACCCACCGATAAGGCGGGGTGAGCGGAGTCTTTATTTCCGCGGCCGTGGTTGGCACTCACATGGAGGGTGAGCCCGCCGACCTCGACGATCCGTCCGACGAATCACTGACCGAACTCGTCAACTACCTCACGCCGCGGCGGGACAACGAGATGATCGCCACCTACCAGAACACGACCGCGATTGCCTGTCCCGTCTGTGAGGAACCCTTCGATTATCTCATCGCCTCAAAAGGCCCCGAAAGCAGTCTGTCGCTGGATGAGGTGATGGATCTCTGTGTCTCCGTCAGCGACGATGATCGGGCGTTTCTGTTCACCCACGAGTAGCGTGGTCGCCGCCGCAGCCGACCACCACGTCCTCAGCCGACCAACGCGTCATCAACGAGTCGTTCGAACCGATCGACAAACCGACTCGGCAGCGACGGCGACACCGTCCGAGCGAGGTCGGCGAGTCGCTCCGGGCGACGCGGGGTGATACGCACCTCGCCGTCGACGGTTTCGGTGTCGATCAGGTCGGCGTCCTCCAGATTCGAGAGATGCCACGAGAGCGTGCTGCGAGCGATGCCGATCTCGTCGGTGAGCGCTGGGGCGGGCTGCGTGCCGGTTTCCAGCAGTGTCAGCAGGATCTCGCGGGCCGTCTCCCGGCGCAGCAATGCGAGGGCACGCTGCTCCCACGGCTCATAGCCGGCCGGATAGTAGTGGGTGCGTCCCACGAGTGACCGGGAGTCGACCGCATCGTCGTTCATCAGCCGGCGAAGGTGATACTGCGTCTGTCCGGTTGCGATGTCGAGAGCCCGGCCGATCTCGTTGAAGTGGACGCCGGGATGCTCGGTGACGTGGGTTTTGATCTGCTCCCGCGTGGTTGTCATGGGTGTGTTCGCCTCACAACACTGTAGTTGATACGGCTACAAGTATACCAGACTGCTTCCCACTGAGTGAGAACAGTGACCCACCAACATTTCATGATCCAGCCACAACCGATTTGAACGCAGCAGGGATAGATGTCGGTAATGGGCTGGATCCCGGTGGGTGTGCCGGCAGTATCGGTGCTGCTGGCGTCGCCGCCGCTGTTGCATGCTGGTGGCGGCGAGCCGTTGCTCTCGTGGGTGTTGCTCACCGCCGCCGGGGTGACGACCGTGCTGTTTGGACTGAGTCTGGTCGTCACATACCGCCGTCGGAGCCGCCGGTATCTCCTTGTGAGCGCGACGCTGGCGGCGTTGCTCTCCCGGTCGATCGTTGGGCTGGCAACCCTTCGCGGACTGCTGTCACCCGGTAGCCACCACTTTCTGGAACACGGCCTTGACGCCCTGATCGCCATCCTGCTGTTGGCAGCGGTCTACGATAGCACAACAACGACGGGCGCGGAGCGGCGACCAAACACCTAACACGGGAGCCACGAACCACCGGGTATGGACGACCGGGCGACGGTTCGACGCGCACTCAAAGCCGACACCCGTGAGACGTTCGACCGGCGGGTGGACGAGCAGGCGGCCGCGCTCCGGGCGGCGATCCGCGATGGCGAGTTCGACGGCGCGGGGTTTGCGGTCGGCCTTGAGGTGGAGTGTTACGCCGTCGATGGTGCGGAGCGACTGACGACGCTGCCCGACACGCTGTTTAGGCCGCCGGGTCGTACCCGCGAGATCGGCCGACACAACATCGAACTCAACAGCACGCCACAGCCCTTCGATCCCGAGGGAGTCGCCACGCAGGCCACCGAACTGCGAACAGCCGTCGCCGACCTCAGAGCCGATGCGGCCGCCGTCAAGGCCGACCCCCGACTCATCACCGATGGGATGTGGACGATCCCGCCGAGTGAGGGGAGTCAGGCGTATCTCGGTTCGGTCACCGAGGCCGATGGGCTCATCGTCGCCGACAACATGCAGCCGAAGCCGCGATACCACGCCATCGACAACGCGCTCGTCGACCACGCGGGTGGCGCAATTCCGCTCCCCGTCCCCGGGACGGACGCATCGTTTCCGACGATCCTCGTCGAATCGCTAACAACATCGATCCAGCCGCATCTCCAGATTCCCGCGGCATCGGCGTTTCCGACGTACTTCAACGCCGCCATCCGGACGCTCGGGCCGGTGGTGGCGTTGGCAACGAACTCGCCGTTCCTGCCGACTGATCTCTACACCGCGGTCGACGATCCGGCGGATCTGGTCGCGGCGACACCACACGAGCTCCGGGTGCCGGTCTTCGAGGGGACTGTCAACAGTGCTGGCTACCCAAAGGCCGGCTGTCCCGCGGATATCGACGCGCCAACCGACATCATCGACCGCGTCGATGAGGACTGGACGTGTGGGCCATTTCTCCAGGAATGGGAGGCTGACACCGGCGACGATCCCTACTGGGAGTTTCGCCACAAGTACGGCACCTACTGGCGGTGGGTTCGGGGAATCGTCGGCGGTGACGCCAGCAGCGGGAGCGAGAGCGATCCAGCAGGCGGGGGCGCGCTCCGGATCGAGTACCGCCCGCTGCCGACCCAGCCGACCGTCGACGACTGCCTCGCGCTCCACTGGCTGGTCGTCGGCCTGTTGGGCGGGCTCGTCGCCGCCGATCACCCGTTGACCGCGTTGCCGTGGGAGGCTGCAGAGACAAGCTTCTACAACGCTGTCGACGACGGTCTCGACGCCGAGTTGCACTGGATGACCGCCGACGGCGAGAAAACGACCGACCACGACGTGATCTACAGTGAGGTGTTCGCTCTCGCCGAGCGCGGACTCCGCGAGCAAGGGTTGGACGAGCGCGACGCGGCCGACCGGCTTGCGCCGATTCGGGATCGTTGGGAGCAGGCGATGACACCGAGTCGATGGAAGAAAGATCGCGTTCGTGAGGGGCTTGCCAACGGCGAGTCGTTGACGGCCGCGATCGAATCGATGCAACGCGAATACAATCGGCTGAGTCGACAGGGCGAGCCATTCGCTGACTGGTAAGCGCGGGCCGTAGCTGACAGAGGGGGTGGTACTACCACTGCCAAAACGACTTTGGTAAGACAGACGTATTATTGCTGTATGTCTAAAGCAGCTACCGGCGATGACGACGAGATCGTCACGGTGAATTTCAAAACGACCCAGTCATTCCTCGATACGATCGACGAGACGTGGCAGGGGCGGGGATTCAACAGTCGCAGCGAGTTTATTCGCTATACGCTGCGGGACGCCGCGGAGAACCCGACGTTCGATCGGGATGAGTTGATTGCGCTACTGCAGGCAGAGGTCGATATCGAGGAGGGTCGGACGATGGACGCCGAGACTGCCCGCGAGCAGTTCGGCCGCGATGAAGATGGCTGACAACGGCTGGACGTGGGAACTCACGCCGACCGCACAGGACAATCTCTCGCGGCTCGCGCCGACGGAACAGGAGCGGATTCTCGATAAGCTCGATGAAATCGTCGACTCGCCGTGGCGTGAGCCACCGGAGTACGGCGAGCCGCTTCGGAACAGTCAACGGAGTAAGATCCGTGTTGGCGCGTTTCGGCTCGCGGTAACGTTTCGACAAGAGAAGCAACGACTGATTGTCGCTCGGATCAAACGGCGGAGCGACGCGTACACTGCCGACGACGACTAACCACAGGGAGTCAGTCGTTGTCGACGAGTCCGGGGTTCGTCACCGCACCCTTCGCCGCCGAGCCGAAGTCGCGGGCGTACTTGCCGAGGACACCGCTGGTGTAGTTCGGCTCGCGCGGTTCCCACGCCTCGCGGCGGGCGTCAAGTTCGTCATCCGAGAGATCAACCGACAGTTCGCGTGCAGGGATGTCGACGGTGACGGTATCGCCGTCTTCGAGCAGCCCGATCGGGCCGCCAGCCTTGGCCTCGGGGGCGACATGGCCGATCATCGGGCCGCGCGTGGCTCCCGAGAAGCGACCGTCGGTCAGCAGTGCCACGTCGTCCTCGTGGCCCGCGCCGACGACCGCGGCGGTGACGCCAAGCATCTCCCGCATGCCGGGGCCGCCGCGTGGCCCCTCGTTGCGGATGACGAGCACGTCGCCGGATTCGATGTGGCCCTCCTGGACGTAGGCCATCGCGTCCTCCTCGTTTTCGAAGACGCGGGCGGGGCCCTCGTGGTGGAACTTGTCGTCGCCGGTCACCTTGAGGACGCCGCCGTCGGGCGCGAGGTTGCCGGTGAGGATCTTGATCGCCCCCTCCGCCTGGTAGGGGTCGTCGACCGTATAGAAGTAGTCGGCATCGACCGCCTCGTCGTCGGGGAGCAGCCCCTCGCGTTCGAGGTGGTCGAGTTCCTCGGCGATGGTGCGGCCGGTGACGGTCATCGCGTCGCCGTGGATCAGATCGGCTTCAAGCAGCCGTCGGAGGACGACCGGGACACCGCCGATCTCGAAGAGGTCGTTCATCACGCGGGTGCCGCCGGGCTGGAGGTTGGCGATCTTCGGGGTACGGCGGGAGATCTCGTCGAACTCCTCGATATCGAGGTCGATCCCGGCTTCGGCGGCCATCGCAAGCAGGTGGAGCACGGCGTTGGTCGAGCCGCCGGTGGCGACCTGCATGGCGATGGCGTTCTCGAAGGATTTCTTCGAGAGGATATCCGAGGGCCGGCGGTCGTTTGCGATCACGTCGACGGCGATCTCGCCGGATCGCTCGGCGATCTCGTAGCGTTCCTCGTGTTCGGCGGGCGCGGCAGCCGAGCCCAGCGGCGCGAGGCCGAGCGTCTCGGCGATCGACGCCATCGTGTTGGCGGTGAACATCCCGCCACAGGAGCCCGCGCCGGGACAGGCGTGGCGTTCCATCTCGTCGAGTTCCTCCTCGTCCATCTCGCCCTGTGCGACCGCACCGACACCCTCGAAAACGTTCTGGATCGTGATCTCCCGGCCGTCGTGCTCGCCGGGCATGATCGAGCCGCCGTAGAGGAAGACACTCGGCAGATCCGTCCGGATCATCGCCATCATCATCCCCGGCATGTTCTTGTCGCAGCCGCCGATCGTCACGAGGCCGTCCATCCGCTCGCCGAAGGAGACGAGTTCGACGCTGTCGGCGATGACCTCCCGGCTGATCAGTGAGGCCTTCATCCCCTCGGTACCCATCGAGATCGCATCCGAGATCGTGATCGTGTTGAACTCGATCGGCATTCCGCCGTTGGCGTCGACACCCTCGTAGGCGGCCTCGGCGACATCGTCGAGGTGGACGTTACACGGGGTGATATCCGCGGCACAATTGGCGATACCGACCATCGGCGACGAGAGATCCTCGTCGTCGTACCCCATCGCGCGGAACATCGCCCGCGAGGGGGCCTGATCGGTTCCTTCGGTGACCTCGTTGCTCCGTAGCTCCGGGTCTTTCCCCGACTTCGCTTGGGGTTCCTGTTTGCTCATGTGCTCTCGTAGCCACCGGATGCGTTAAAACTGCTCGCATGCGGTGTCTTCGAACCGTGAGTGCTTTGCCACGCCAGCGGGAACTGTTACCAGTGAGTTCCGACCGAACAAAAAGCGAGGGTACGGGTGACGACAACTACGTCCACGAGCCCGGCGGTCTCGACAGCGATGATGCCGCTGCGGGTGGTGACGCCGACATCGCCGCCGGAGCTTCGACCGACAACGACGCTGCCGACGAGGGGTTCGGTCAACAGGGGTGGCTGCTCGTCGCCGGCGTCGTCGGCTGTTTTCTGGTGATCCCGGGCGTGATCTACCTCCGGCCGGCCGTGCCTGCGGCCGCCGGGCTTCCGTTTTTTGCGACGTTTCTGGTGTTGCCGCTGATCCCCGCGGTCATTCTCGGGGCCTTGGCTGTCTGGTCGATGCGAGCGGCTGCCTGAAGACGCCGTCTGAGCCGCGGGAAACGAGAGGACGGTCAGGTGATCCACACTCGGATACCGAATAACATATACAACGACCCGCAGAGTACGTCACATGGACAGCAACGAGTATCGTGATCACGTCGAAACGCAGGTGTTGGATCACGAGTACGACCCACTGCCGCCGGAAGAAGCGAACCCGTTCGATCCGGTGTGGTATAAGGAAGACGAGGATCCGACGATCGGCCGGACGAAGGTCTTTATCACGATCAACGACGACCTCGATCTCGACACCGAGACGCTAAAGACAACGACCGAATCCTTCCGGACGCTTGTCGGATCGGCCTCGCCGCCAACCGATGGCTCCTTCCAGAATCTCTTTGGCTACATCGTCTACCCGCGGGCAGGATTCGACGAGGCGTTGATCGAGTTTGCGACCGAGGAGTTCACCGTCGCCAACCGGCGCACAAACGTGTTTCCGCTGCTGTATGATCTTGACGCCGAGACGCTCCACACCCACACCATCCCGCGGCTGAAGGGTCGAGGGTTCTATGAGAAACAGAAGTTCGACGCCGAGGAGCTGTTGACGCCGCACTCGGAGTGAGGTCGCCGACCGTCCGTCGGCAGCAGCTATTACGCCGTCCAGCCCGTTGGTATCGTATGAACGCTTCTGGCTCGCCGAACGCAGCATCCGCCACAGCTGACGATCGGCCGGGCGAATCCGGTGACGATCGATCAACCGAATCGGATGACGACCGGCCGGGCGAATCGCTCGTCGTCGAAACAAACGGGATCAGCCTCCACACACGACAGGCTGGCCCCGAGGATGGCCCACTCGTGATCTTACTGCATGGGTTTCCGGAGTTTTGGGACGGCTGGCACCGCCAGATCGAGCCGCTGGCGGCGGCCGGCTACCGCGTCGTTGTTCCCGACCAGCGCGGCTACAACCGCAGCGACAAACCCGACGGTGTCGCCAGCTACCACATCGAGGAGCTGGTCGCCGACGTGGTCGGCCTCATCGACGCCGCCGATCGGGAGACCGCGGCGGTCGCGGGCCACGACTGGGGGGCGGTTGTCGCGTGGTGGCTCGCGCTCAGCCATCCCGACCGGGTCAAGTCACTGACCGCGGTCAACGTGCCGCATCCGACGGTGATGGAGGACACACTTCGGCGCAGTCTCTCGCAACTGCGGAAAAGCTGGTATATGTTTGCGTTTCAGGTACCGGCCCTGCCGGAGGCGATCTCGACGGCCAACAACTGTCGGGTGTTGTCGCGGGGATTGACGAACAGCAGTCGCCCCGGAACGTTCTCGGCGGCTGATCTCCGGCGATACCGCGCGGCGTGGACACAGCCGGGGGCGGTGACCGCGATGATCAACTGGTATCGGGCGATGGGTCGGTATCGACCGCGACCGCCACAGCAACAGGTGTCGGTGCCGACGCTCGTTATGTGGGGCCAGCAAGACGAGTTTCTGGAATCGACGATGGCCGAGGAGAGTCTGGACTACTGCGACGATGGGCGGTTGGTGACGTTTCCGTCGGCGACGCATTGGGTGCTGCATGAGCGGCCCGAGGAGACGGCCGAGGAGTTGCTGGCGCATCTCGACGCGACGGTGTAGCGGCCGGTGTGAACACAGTCGCCGACGGCCTGCTTTTTACAGTTGAGCCCCTACCACCGCGTATGCTACTCGTGCGCGGTCACGGCGGCGGGACGGATCTCACGGGCACGGTCTTCGAGCGCGGCGAGGAGCCACCGAGCTACAAGGGCACCCCCGACGCGGACGCCCCCTACGTCTGGGTTTGTGATTCCTTCTATGCGGTCGAAAGCGGCGGCTCGCCGATCGAGGTCGACGGCGAGGAGGTGCGCATCGCCTTCGAGTCGCCGATGCCGCAGGGCTTCGAGACAAAAAAACAGGCCGTCGAGGCAGCCAAGGAACACGTCGTCACGCAGTTTGTCCGCATCGGCGTCGACAGCGACACCGTCGATGTCGAGGTCGAATCAGCCGAACCGACCGCTTAGCCGTCCTCCCAGCGAATCACGTCGTAGGTTTTCTGTCGCTCACTGTGGAGTTCACCCTCGAACTTTCGGCGGAGGGCCGCCTTTTCGGCCGCGCTGATCTTGGCGAGTTCGTCGGCTTTGTCGACCGCCCGTGGCGGCCCGCGTTCGGCGGCGACCTCCGAGAGAATCTGCGTTTGGAGTTGCTCGCGCATGGCCGGATCGCGGGTGATCGCATACGGGGCTTCGACCTTGTAGCAGAGGTCGTTTCGCGGATCGTAGATGACGAAAAACGTGACCTCATAACAGTCGGGATCGAGCTTGCGATCGACGCCAAGCGCGTCGCCGTCGGCCGCCATCGCGCCATCCGGCCCCCCACGAGAGATGAACCACGAGGTGACGGTGAGTTCGTCGGTGCGGCGATTTTCACCCGGTGCGGCCGCGACACCGGCTCCGGTGTCGCCGTCGTCGGACTGCTGTTCAAGCAGTCGCGTAAAAAAGCCGGTGTCGTCGGGCCACGGCGCGTCGAAGCCGGTGTCGCTGTCGGCGAGCGCGCCGGTGATCACCCGCGCCGAGGGGTTTTTCACGAAGCCGGCGATCGGCGTCTCCTCCTCAACGAAGCGTTCGACCAGCCGGACGTAGTTTTCGAGAACATTCGTCGGCCGCGCCTCGTAGGTCAGCGCGTCGAGTTCGGGGTTGCGATCCCGCCATGTCAGGATCTCCTTCGGATAGAGTGGCCCATCAAGCAGGAGTAGATCCTCGACCGTGTGGGCGTGCTCGCGGGCGTGGTGGCCCTCCGCGAGATACAGCGACAGCGCGTGGACGACGGCCTCGGCGTACCGGTTGACCGGCGGCGAGCTGATGACGCGGTGTTGGCTGTGGCCCTCGTCGTGGCGCACCCAATCAGTCTCCAGCGACCGGGTGCGATCGGTGGCGTGCACCGTCGCCACGATCGTCCGGGCGCGATGGACTGAGAGCTCGGAGGGATCGACCGCCATCGCGGCGTGGGCAAGATCGAGGACGACCCCATTTTTGAACGAGGTGGGGTTGATCGTCCCCGAGTCGATGCCGTGGACGGTCGGAAACGGTCGCTCCGCCAGTGCGATATCGTCGATATCGACACGGGCACGCGCTTGCTCGCCGAGCGGTTCGACGACAGTGCGGCCACGACCGTCGGTCAGTGGATCAAGCCACTCCGCCCAGACGGTCTCGGCGAAGTCGTCATGATCGCTGTCGTCGACCGAGTCGGCGACCGATCCCGCAAGCCGGGCGATGGCGTCAACGTGGATCGGATCGAGTGTCATACCCCTACCGGAGGCACCGATCGTAAAAAGAACCGTGGTGCCCGCGGTGTCGCTAGCCTCATACCGCTGGAGCCTGAATGGTCATCTATGTCGATACGCGGGGTCGCCTTCGACCTCGATTATACGCTTGCCGTTCCCGACCGCGACCGGGAAACCCTTCTGGCGGAGGCTGTCGACCAGGCCGATGCCCCACCGATCTCCCGCAGCGAGTACATCCAGGCCCACCGGAACCATCTCACAACCGAGAGCCGCGCGCCGATCTTCGCCGAACTGCTCGACGACGACACCACCGACACTGACCCCGACCAGCTAGCGACGGCCTACCGCGAAGCTGTCACCACCGCCCTCGTGCCGATCCCCGATGCCGAACAGCTGCTGCGAGAGCTGCGTGCCGACTACCGCGTCGGTCTCCTGACGAACGGCCCGGTTCGTGCCCAGCGGTCGAAGATCGAGTATCTCGGCTGGGAACCGCTGTTCGATACGACACTGGTGACCGGCGAACTCGCTGCTGGCAAACCTGACGCCGCCGCCTTCGACGCGCTGTTGACCGCGCTTGGCACAGCCCCCGAGGAGACGGTCTTTATCGGCGATACACCCGACGAAGATATCTCCGGTGCCGATGCGGCCGGTATCCATACCATCCAGGTGGTGTTTGATGGTGGCCCCGGGAAGGATCCGCGTGCGGATGCCTACATCGAGCGTGATCGGCTTGCGACCGACCTTGCAGGGCGTCTCGCCGCCTTCTGAGCGACGCTAGCGGTGTGGCGAGCGGGGTCAACGGTGGCAATTTGTGTCGTGGTCGACGAGAACTATATATTCGTTTAGTATTACTTCGAGTGTCGTCCTCCGCGCCCGAGGGACGACCCACCATCGGCACCGCCGAGGGAACCATAATCCATTTCCGGGCGATTTCATCCGGTGAACAGACGCGTCCGAAACACCCAGCACCGCCGCTAGGCGTCAACGAATACCTTGCCAATGGTCTCGGATTCGATCCCCCAGCCATCCTCTGGCTCGGCGGCTTCCGGCTTGTAGTAGCGGATCGCCTTGTGGCCGTCTGGAGCGGCATCGCTGAGATACGCTAGCTCGCTGATCTCGATCCAGTCGTCGCCGTCCGGTTGTTCTGCGCGAACCTCGGTGATACGACCGTCCTCGTCGGTGCGAATGTATCGTGTCATAACTCACACTCGTGGGCAAGCCACTGCGCTATCGATGCGACGCATCGATCTTGTATGTGCTGCGGTTGGGGGCGAAACGCGCACAGCCGTCGACCTTACGCGGTGGCCACCGGTAGCTCGTCGACAACGGCCTCGAAGACCGGCAGGACGCGCTTTGCCTCGACGCCGTCTGTGACGAGGAGCGTGGCGGCGTCTGTGTCTGTCGAACGCGTCCGAACGTCCGTCTCGGCGGCGGCCTCGACAGCGCGAGCCGACGCGACAGAAAATGTCACATGGGCGCGGTCGGGCCGGACGGAGACGGTGGCGATCTCGGTCGTCGCTGCGTCGACATCGCCTGCGGAGTCGGCGGCAAGCGTCGGTCGGCCGCGGTCGTCGGTCGTGAGGGCGTCGCTGTCGGCGACGTGAACCACCCGATAGGCGAACGCGCCATCGGCGGTCGGCTCGACATCAGGGTCGGCGTCGGCGACAACGACGTGGGCGAGGGCGGCCTGATCGCCGGTGAGTTCGCTGGCCAGCAGCTGGGCGATCCGTTTCCCATCGCTGAGTCGATCCTGTACCATACCTTGGTTCCCGGTTCCCAGACGCAAATCGGTTCGTGTTTGCCAGCCGATCGCTCACTCGCCGTCGCCGGCCAGCTCCCCCCGAACCGCATCGGCTGCGGTGTCGACAGCGATGCCTTCACGGGTGGCAACGAGGACGGCCGCCGCCTCCAGGGTGATCCCGAGTCGTCGCTGGGTTTCGTTGGCGGCGGCGACGGCCGCCTGTTTTTCCATCCCGGCGTCGGTCATCCGATCTAACAGCTGCTCGAAGGTCGACTGTTCGCGGAGGATGTCAGTGTCAGGCGTGTAGTTCGATGGAATGTCGACGGCATCGAGGTCGAAGGCCGCCACGAGGTCACCATCAGCCTTCTCCAGGAGGCCGCGGCCGACCGCCACATCGACCAGCCGCTTGGCCTGATCCGGCGAGAACCACTCTCTGTCGAGCGAGAGCGCGACGACAAACGCCCCTTCGCCCAGCCGGTCGGTGCCCTGCTGGCGGAAGGGGACGGCGACGGCGACCTTCAGGCTCATAGGAGAGGGAGACAACGAGGGCAACCTAACAGTTGCGACTTCCGGGGCGTTCCGAGCGATTCAAGTAGCTGCTGGTGGTTCTGGTGGGTATGAAAGATCAGGGACGCTCGGCGCGGAAACGCACCGGCGGCCGGCTCAAACACGCCAGCAAGAAGAAGCGACACGAACTCGGACGCGAACCCGCCGAAACGACCGTCGGCGAGCCGCGGTTCCAGATCATCGACTCCCGCGGCACCGAAGACAAACTTCGAGCGCTGTCGACAAACGTCGCCCAGCTCGCCGACGGCGGCGAGACGACCGAGGTCGAGATCGAGGATGTCGTCGAAAACCCCGCAAACGTCAACTACGCCCGCCGAAACATCATCACCAAGGGCGCGATCATCGAGACCAGCGAAGGCCAAGCCCGCGTCACCTCCCGACCCGGCCAGGTCGGCCAGGTCAACGCCGTCGCGCTGGAGTAACGAACCTCATCCGCTTTTTCGTCGCTTACAAACCGATCCCCACAGAACCCCTGGTATGAAACTCACCGATTTCGTCAGCCGGCTTGATGACCGTCTCGACACCGACGCCTACAACGATGTCGACGCCAGCGCAAACGGGCTGCAGGTCGGCCCCCCTGAAGCCACCATCGAGCACGCGGCCTTCGCTGTCGACGCCGCCACCGCAACCATCGGCGCAGCCGCCGACAGCGATGCGGATGTGCTGATCACCCACCACGGGCTCTCGTGGGGCGGGATCGAGCGCGTCACCGACCGCCAATACGACCGGATCGCCGCCCTCATTGACAACGACATCGCGCTGTACGTCTCCCATCTCCCGCTTGACGGCCACCAGACGCTTGGCAACGCGGCCGTCCTCGCCGATCAGCTTGGCCTCACCGACACCGAACCCTTTGGAACGATGGGGCCGGTGACTGTCGGCCAGCAGGGCACCGCGCCGGCATCGTTGACGCGCGGCGAATTGACGGCAACGCTCGACGCGGAGCTCGAAGCCGACGACGTACAGGTACTCGATTTCGGGCCAGAGGATATCGAGCAGGTCGCTATCGTCACCGGCAGCGGGACAGACTGGCTGGATGAGGCCCGCGAGATCGGCGCGGACACGCTGATCACCGGCGAGGGCAAACAGCAGGTCTACCACCGCGCGCGTGAGGCCGGGCTGAACGTCGTCTTGGCCGGCCACTACGCGACCGAAACCGGGGGTGTCCAACGCCTCCAAGCACTCGCCGACGACTGGGGGCTCTCGACAAGCTATCACAGCCACCCGACGGGGCTCTAAGAGCGATGTCAGACGACAGCGAGACAGCGCGGGTCACGCTCGCCTTTTCGCTGTCGGCGATCGAGCGGCTCGACGATCCGAGCGCGGTGTTTGCGGACGCCGAAACGTGGAGCCGATCGATCGGAATCGTTGACGGCGACACCGAGCGAATCCAGCAGGTCGTCGCCGACTATGGGCTACGCCAGGATTTCGACATGGCGGGTCGCGACAAGTGGTTCGCCCTCGAAGAGATCTGTGAGACGACGGAGACACCCCGGCATGTCTACATCGGCGCGAGTGATGAGGATATGCGGGTGTCGACACTGTTTTGCTGGGAGTACGTTCGCGTCACCGCGGCGGCCGAAAAGGCCGGCTGGGCGCTCGCCGAGCCGCGATCCGAGTCGGGAATCGTCGCTCGGCTGTTGGCATCGATTCGTTCCAGGCTTGAGTAGGGTACGCTCGTTGGACGCTGGCCTCATCTGGTCAAACCCATCTGAACTGTGATATGGGAGTATTCGAGGTGGTGCAGATAGCGGATATCCGTAGCAACATGTGTGCAAGTTGCATTGCAACACGCAACAGATCAAACTGAGTGCGTATCTGAATCGCTCAAACGTTCTTTGCAGTCTCCAGTAGGACATTATACTGATAGCGATAAACTCGCGTATGAAGCGTCGAGCACTGGTGGCCACTGTTCCTGCCGCATTGGTCGGAGTTGCCGGTTGTGTCGGCGGGCAACGCACTAATCCATCTGGTGAGCAAGCGCAGAGTGGTAACTCATCCACTGAGTCGCACTTTGAGATCACCAATCAACGCGACAATAAAATAGAAGTATCCGTACGACTCAAAGTTGGGCAGGACGCGCAAGCCGACTCTGAAGTGAATATCACAGATGAACGCGACAACGACTTAGAGGTATCCACGCGGACGAGGGATGGAAACCGTTCATTCGCCGTGGGGGATTTCGTGCTCGATGAAGGGGAGACAACGGAGTTTACAGCGCGGTTTGTCAATATGCAAGATGTTCTTGGGATGTCTATCGCTGTGACGGTTCTCAGTCCACAGACAACCACCTATGAGCAAAAAGAGGTTCCCGTAGGCGTTCCAGGGTATGCTATCAGAATCGAGTCGGATGGTATTGATGTAATATGGGCCGAAAATTAGGTGTAGATTACAGACAGTAAATACGGAGGATAGGTGTAGCAGATTCCCGTTTGCGAGATAGAATAGGGATTTATCTTGACACAGTGACGAGTGTTCGTATGGCAATTCTGGTGGCCTACGATGGTTCCGACCCGGCGCAGAAAGCCGTAAAGCGTGCGGTCAAAGCCGCAAACGACGAGGAGATCATTCTCTTACGTGTGATCGAAACGGCTGACGGAATGATCGAAGCAGGGTTAGACATCGTTCAGGATCGGCTCAAAGAACTGCAAGACAAAAAGACGAGTGAGTTGTCTGAGGAGATCAAAACACTCCTAGAGACAGAGGACGCGGAGTTTCGGATCGAAACTGTCGTCGGCAAGCCCTCTAGAGAGATTATCTCGTTCGCCGAGGAAAACGACGTGTCGGAGATTGTCATCGGGAGTCACGGCCGGGAAGGCATCTCCCGGGTTTTACTGGGGAACGTCGCCGAGAACGTCGTTCGACGATCCCCGTTCACGGTTATCGTCGTTCGCTGAGTGAGATCCGGGTTTCCTGTCTCACATCCCGTGGTGCCCCCTCCGATTTGAGGCTCTTGCCAAATTTGATGAAACAACTGTTTGCAGTGTGATATAGGAATGTGCGTGTTGATGAATATAGAGGTTCTACCCAGCAGTTGCTCCTCGGTGATCTCACACAGATTCAGCGAATTAGCCGGTCGTAGAACTGCTAATCGAACGCATATCAGCGAACACCGATACCTGAACTGGACAGTGTCCCTATCCCCTTCAGGTAAGATTTTTAAGTATTCCCAATATATTGGTAATCATAAGATGTATGAGGTGCTCGACAAAACGGCGGCTCAAGTCATCCTCGCTATCGAGAGTGGTGACTCAATCCGCAGCGTCGCCCAACACCTCCAGACACCGTACGAGACGGTGAGACAAAGTGTAAACCGTCTCGAAGACGCAGGGTACATTCACTACGACGACGGCCTCTTCGTCACTGATGATGACGTGAGAGACACGGCACGCGAATTCGTCGCTGCCAGTGCTGGCGTTAGTCCGCCCTCGATAGAGGAGGGATACGTTCTCCCACAGTTCGGTGACTGGCCGTTCGCGTTCACGCGGATCGACGCCGTCTACGTCTGGACGCAGGGGGGTTATCAAGTCGGTCGTGGCCCCGAGGACTATCCACTGTTTATCGCTGTTTGTGAGCAAGACGTTGACGCTTGGGAGGCGTTTTTCGAGTCGTTCGATCTTCCCACCGCATTCGACCGACAGCCACGAGACGAGTTCACAGGACCTCTACAGATCGTCCTCGAACCACGTTCGTCACTTACCATCGAGCACGTCGAGGGACACCCAGTCATCCCACGAGCCGAGACCATCGAATATATGCGCGAGCACTACGCCCAGTTCCAGTCGGCACTCGCAATGCTCGACCGGATGTACGAAGACCTCAACCTCGGCGTCACGTATCGAGAGACGGAACGGGCTCAGCCATGAGCTTCCACAACCGAAGTGACGCACTTATCGAACTGCTTGAGGAGATCACGCAAGCGGGACACGAGTACGTCCTAGTTGGCGGATACGCTGTCTCAGCGTTCAATGCTCGTTTCTCCACGGATCTCGATATCGTTGTCGCACCGGACTCCAAGGCTGAATGCGCCGAGTTCCTCGAACGTCAGGACTTCGAAGAAACCGACAGTCATGCCAAAGAGTGGTTGTACGACACCGAAGTGATCGAATACGAGAAGCGACTCACGCCACAGCAGCCGATCGGCTTCGATCTGCTAGTGAACGGACTTGGGTGTCGCCAGACGGAGGCGCAGTGGTCTTTCGATTACCTCTACGATCATAGCCACCAACAGCAAGTAAGTGGTGGAACAGTGACTACTACAGCTAGAGTCATCGATGGGGCCGTTCTCGTAGCTGCAAAGCTCCACAGCGGGCGTGAAACAGATATTCGGGATGTCTTGGCGGTTGCAGAAGAGATCGACCTCGACACGGTTACAACCCACCTGCTCCGAGGAGATGACAATGCGCTGCGGGAGCAGCTTGCGGAAGGACTAGAGATCTTGGAGAGCGACGAACTCAAGCACGGTTATCGGAGTGATTTCGGGGCCTCAGCTGTCTCAGAAGGAACGGTCTCCGCTCTGCAAGAGTTTCTGAACGAACAAATAAATGCACTTGCTGGGTCGTAATCTTCCCGACTAGCGTTCGATTATGACTCTTGCCTAATCTGATGAAAACAGCTGTCTGAAGTGTGATATAGGAATGTGCATGTTGATGAATATAGAGGTTCTATCTATCACCAACGCACGAGATCACGGTTGCGTTTTAGTATTGGAAATTATACACGCATCACTCGGTCGAAACATCCTGCCATGATGACTCACCAAAGAATGACTGAAGTGCCATGAGAACACCCACGTACGTTCCAAAGACAACGATTACGAACGGAACTACAAGTGCCAGCACTAAACTGCCGAGTGGGTTTGCTCCAAACATTTGGAGGGGCATCATGCCATGCAATGAGATCTGCTCTAGAATAATATTGTCGAATTAGGGCACAACTAACCTACGTTTGTTGCTTTTGAAAATGGTCAATTCGCGCCCGCCATCTTGTACTGCAACCCCTGACAAAATCAGATGAGATCGGTTTGCTATAGAACAACTCCTCGTCGAACAGCACCAACAGCGAGTTACGCGTCGTCGACACCGCCATCGGTCGCCGGCGCGGCCAACAAGGCGTCGAGTGTGTTGACGCGATAATCGCCGAGCACGCACCGCCCCCGGGTGTCGTGACCGTGGCGTTCGACGTGGACGCTATCAAGGCCGGCGTTCCACGCAGCCCCGATATCAACAGCCGCGTCGCCGACGAGCGCGCCGTGATGGTCGGTGTCGACGCCCAATCCGTTCATCGCCTGCCGCACCGGCTGAGGATCGGGTTTCCAGCCGAGTTCGTCGGTACAGCAGACGACGGTATCAAACCAATCGTCGATATCGAGATGGCGCAACACGGGATCGGTCAAAAACTCCTGGCAGTGGGTGACGAGGCCGACCGGCGTTGATCGGTCGGTGATTGTCCGGAGGAACGTCGCGGCGTCATCGTGGAGATAGGTCGCTTCCGCGCGCTGTTGGGGCTCCTCGATCTCGTGGAAGGCATCCCAGAACGGATCGGGGTCGATCCCCCACTCCTGCAGTGTCGCGTTTCGCGGGCCACCGAGGCCATGCCAGAGGATCTCGGCTTCCCGGTCGGTGAACCGACGGCCAAGTCGCTGACCGACGCGGTCGAAGACGCCACGGATGTAGGCCCACTCCGCGTCGATCACCGTCCCGTCGAGATCGAACAGCCAAAAGTCGTAGGCGTCGGCGACCATCGGCCGAAAGCTACGGCGGGCAGCTATATGTGTGTTATGCCGGCTCGGAGGCCGAATCGGGACAAACCATTATGCCGAGATGGGAGCTATACCGAGACAGTGGTCACAGATGAAACTTGCAGACACACGGATCGCCATGTTGGTCGGCCCAGGATTCGAGGATCTGGAGTTCTGGGCGGTCTACATGCGCTTGAAGGAGGAAGGAGCACAGATCGATATCGTCGGCATGAGCGCAGGCGTGGAGTATACGGGCAAAAGCGGCGGGCTCACAGCCGAAACCGAGGTCGCTGCCGCGGATGTCGACCCCGCGACCGTTGACGCGGTGTTGGTACCCGGCGGCTGGACGCCCGATAAGATCCGCCGCGACGAGACGGTACTCGATCTCGTCCGGGAGGCCCACGAGGCCGGCACGATCATCGGGCTGATCTGTCACGCTGGACTGGTCGGAATCTCCGCCGGGATCGTCGAGGGCTCGGACGCCACAGGGTCGAAAGGCATCAAAGACGATCTCATCAACGCCGGAGCGAACTGGGTTGACGAGCCGGCGTTTCGGGACGGCAACATCGTCTGGGGCCGCGTCGTCGCGGATATCCCCGATTACAACCGCGTGCTGGTGGACACGCTGGCCGAGCATTCATAGCCGCTGTCGGCGGGAACGGCAAGCCCATCGCGCGGCGAAATATCGGTCGATGGGGCCGCTCCGCCACGCTTCGCCCGATGGACGACTCGCTCACTCGTCGCCGCTAATCGCCTCGCTGCCCCGGATGTGGATCGAACTGCCGAGATGTTGGTGGAGTACCGCCTCGACCGAGTCGGCGTTGAACCGCGAGAGATCCGTCTCGATTTCGCTTTCGAGTGCTGCCCGGTAGGCCGCGTCGGTTTCGAGCTCGCTGAAGCTGGCCTCGATAACCTCAGCGCCGAGTGTGTCAGTCAAGAGCGCTCGCATGTGGTCGGCGTCGGCGACATCGCCGCGCCAGAGGTTGTGCTGGAAAAACAGCCAGCCATCGGCACCCGGGGTCGCAGCCGGCAGGCGACAGATCGTCTCGAAGGTGTTGGGATCGAGGCGGACCTCTGATGGATCGATCCGGATCGTCACCCGAAACACGTAGTTCGCCTGCATACCGGCGAAGGGTCAGTTATCGGAAAGCTGTTCGAGGACGTGCTGGGGGATCTCCTCGGGGTCGACGCCGTCAGGAAGTCCCGCGGGCGACTCCGGTGGGCCGGCTGGTGTATCGCTGTCACTGCCGGCTGCTGTGCCGTCGCTATCGGCCGTCTCGGCGTCGGTAGCGTCGTCAACGTCGAAGCCGTCGACAGCGTCGTCGGTCGGGATCGGGCCGTCGAACTCCGGATTAAACAGCTGCATCGCCGTCTGGATCGTCGTCCAATCGTCCTCGGCGGCGGCCTCACGCAGGCTCTTTGTCGGGGCGGCCAAAAGCTGGCTGACCAGCGAATCTGCCAGCGATTCGATAACCTCCCGGTGGGTGTCGGTCAGCTCGGCGTTGGCATCGAGCTTGGCCATCGCGGTGCCGACCTCCCGGTTTTTGACGCGTTCGGCGCTCTCATACATCGTACTGATCGCCTCGTCGGCGCGCTTGCGTTTGAACAGCGCGAGCAGGCGATCAAACTCTTCGTCGATCATCGCCTCAACCTCGGCGGCGGCGTCCTCTCGGCGGGCGTGGGTTTCGGCGGTAATCGCCTCCAGTGCGTCGATATCGTGGATCGTGACCCCGGCCTCGTCGGCAGCGGCGGGGTCGACATCCCGCGGCTGGGCGAGATCGATACAGAGCGTCTCGCCAGCGGTCGCCAGTTCATCGGCATCAAGGACGTGCTCCGGACTCCCGGTTGCGGCGATCACCACATCCGCTCGGTCGGCGGCGGCCCCGGCTGCCGACAGCCCGATCGCACTCGCGTCGGTCGGCACGGTGTCGGCGACGTGGGTTGCATGCGGGATCGTTCGGTTGGCGATCAGCAGCCGCTCAACCCCGGTTTCGGCGATCGATTCGGCGGCGATCGTCCCCATCTCGCCGGCCCCGAGAATCAGCGCGGTCGCGCCGTCAAGATCGATTTCGCGGTCGGCGAGCGTCACGGCTGCCGAGCCAAGCGAGACGACGCCCTCGTTGATCGCGGTTTCGGTGCGGGCGCGCTCGCCGACGTGAACGGCCTTCATCAGCGCGTCCTCTAACATCGGCCCGAGCCCCTCGGCGCGGCGGGCGATCTCGATAGCGTCTTTCAGCTGGCCGATGATCTGATCCTCGCCGAGGACGAGCGATTCGAGCCCGGCGGCCAGCCGCATCAGGTGGCGCAGGCTCTCCTCGTGGGCCATCGTGACGACCGCCCCGGAGCGAACCGGGTCGGCGACCTCGGTGAGGGCGTCCCGGCCCTCATCGGCGCGGTCGGTGACGACGTAGGCCTCCGCGCGGTTACACGTCTGGATCACGAATGCCTCCCGGACGCCCGGCGTCGCCAACAGGGCGGCGATCCGATCGGCACTATCGTCCGCACTGGCGGCCTCGATCTCGTCGACGGTCGCCGTATCGTGGGCGACGCGGACGCCGGTGATGACGCCGTTGCGTATCATGTATCCTCCCCTGTGCGGTGATCCTGCATTACGCGTGCTGCCTCTTTTTCAGCGTTGGCGACTCCCGTATGTAAAGCCTTCCAAACCGCGGGCGAGCGGACGACCGCACGGAGTATCGCCCGGCGTGTCTCGGGGGACTCCGTCTCCTTCAACTCAGCCCGAAGCCGACCCGTGAGCTCGGCCATTTTGCCTGCATCGTCGATCTCACCTTCGACCTGTTCGCGGAGATACCGAGCGAGCGCCGGACTCTGCCCGCCGGTCGAGATGGCGACCGAGACCGGCCCATCATCGATGGTTGCGGGAACGACGACGCTACCCACCGACCGCTCGCCCGCACGATCGGTGCGATTGACGAGCACGTCGCGGTCGGCAGCTGTCTCGGCGACAGCGGCGTTGAGCTCGCTATCGTCGGTGGCGGCGACGACCAACGCGGGGTCGACGCGGTCGAACCAGTCGGCGACCGTCGCCGGCGTTGGGGCGGCCCGAATCCGCTCAACTGTCGGGCATTCGGACTCCTCGAACCGATCGTCGAAGGTTGGGCTGACAACGACCACGTCGGCCTCGGCGGCGAACCGCTTGGCCTTCCGTGCGCCGACGCTGCCGCCGCCGAAGATGAGCACCGTCGCATCGGTGAAATCGTGATAGAGTGGGATCATTGTTCGCTGGCGTGGGGGCGTCGACACCCCAGAGGGTGCTGTCAGCCCGTTGATCGGCTGCCGTGCGGTCTGGCTCACAACTGGCCACAACTCGGCGACGACAGCCGATTAGTACTCTGGTATCCGCGTCGAAATCCACCTATTTCAGGGCGTCTTCGACCGGCGGAACGACCTGTTTTTTCCGGGACATCACGCCCGGCAGGAACGCCTCCCGGTCGGTGAATGTCGCATCGAGGGCGTCGCCGACAGCCTCGGTGTGATCGCCAGCGATGAAGGCCGTCGACTCCTCTTCGAGCAGATCGGTCACGAGCACGAGCAACACGGCGTAGCCGCGTTCGGCGACAACCTCGTCCATCGCCTCAATGACCGCATCGCGCTGGTCGAGAACGGTTTCGGGTTCGACGGTCTCGATCTGCCCGATGCCCAGCACGTCGTCGCCGATGTCGTACTCCTTGAAATCCCCAAGCACCATCTCGCGGGGACTCTTCTCGCCGAGCTTGCTCTTTTGCGCCAACAGCTCCTTGCCATACTCCTCGTAGTCGACGCCGGCGATGTCGGCCAGTCGCTCGGCGACCTCACGATCGGTGTCGGTCGTCGTCGGCGACCGGAGCACGACAGTGTCGCTGAGGAGGCCACTGAGCAGTAGTCCGGCGGTTTCTTCGTCGATGTCGACGCCGGCCTCATCGTAGAGCCCGGTGAGGATCGTTCCCGTCGAGCCGACCGGTTCGGCGCGGAAAGAGATCGGATCGCCGGTCGTCACATCGCCGATGCGGTGATGGTCGACGACCTGGCTGATCGTCGCCTCGCGTGCGCCCGCGACAGTTTGGCTGTACTCGTTGTGGTCGACGAGCAGCAGTTCCTCGTTGGTTGCGTCTTCCAGCAGCGTCGGCGACTCGACGCCCCACCGATCAAGCACGAATGCGGTTTCGGGGTTGAGTTCGCCGGCGCGGGCGGCAACGACATCGCCGCCCTGGGCTTGTTTCAGGCGGGCGAGAGCGATCGCGGAGATCACCGTGTCGGTGTCGGGCTGTTGGTGACCGATGGCGTAGGCGGATTGTGACATGCCTGAGAGACAGCACTACTGTTGTAAGAACGTTCCCAAACACGGCGGACGCAGTCGGCGACAGGGGTGGTCTCGAAGCCGCTGTAGCACACCCCGCCGACGGAGCGACTCGTTGTTAGCTGGACGACGTTGGATCGCCTTCGGTGACAAGCCCGGGTTCCGCACTTGAGATGATGGTGATTCGGTCGGTGAGATCCTCGATCGTGTTTGCGAGTTCGTCGAGCAACACCGCAAGCTCACGGTACACAAGCGGCTGGGCAAGATCGCTCTCAAAGGCCGTTGCGATAACCGCGTTGCGGGCGGTATCGCACCTGCTTTCGAGTGTCCGGATCTGTTCGATCTCATCGACGAGTGTCTCGGTGGATTCGTTGCGAGCCAGCCCGGCGATAAATCGCGTCACAACATCATCAAGTATCTCCGTCATCTCGACGATCAACGCCGCCATCTCCTGGAGTTTGTCGTAGCTGTCGTTTGCGGGTTCCGGCTGTAGCATCCCGATCTCCTGGGCGATGCGCTCGGTGTGATTGGCAACGACATCAAGCTGCTTGTAGAAATCGAGCAACGCCGACTGGTTGAGGTTGATCGGGGTGTTGAGCAGCCCGATCTCTCGGGAGTCGGCGTTTGCGATCGAGGCGGTGATATCGCGTCGGAGCTGGTCACACTCGCTTTCGATCTCCTCGATCTGTGTGGTGGTCGCTGCATACGCCTCGCCGTCGGCATACGCGGTGAGGGCGGTTGGCAGGAGATCGGTACAGGAAGCGAGTTTCGCAAGATAGGTCTCGGTTTGTGACTCAAGCGTGGCACCGAACGCTGTACTGTTGGGCATACCGAAACAAGCCACCCGAAAGTGAAAAAGGGGCTGATTGCTGTCAGTGGCTGCACATAAATACGAACGAACCACCGTCAAACCGTGTGTTTGTCACCGTGTTCCCGGTGAGATGATGTGTGCTGCGACTTCGTCTCGATCACCAGCGGTGGGTGCAGCCGTTCCGACCGCGACGGTAAACAAAACGACCCACGGGTGTTTTATCCTCGGCTTCGAAAGCCAGCCATAGCGTTCGCGTTGGGCAGTGCGCGGGCCAGCATCCACCATGCGTCTGATCCAAACGCTCGTTCCCGAGGGCAAACGGCAGCTCGTTATCGATCTCTTGGAGGACGCGGAGATCGAGTACGCGATGACGAGCGAAACCTCTCACAGCGATTACAGCGACATCATCTACATCCCGACCGATGTCGACAGCGTCGAGGAGATCCTTGATTCGCTCCGGGATGTCGGCGTCGAACGCGACGGCTACATGATCGTCTCCGATGTCGAAACCATCGTCTCCGATCGCTTCGAACAGCAGCAGGCCGACGACGAGAACGACGAGGAGACAAACGGCGTCGCCGAGGAGGAACGCATCTCCAGAGAGGAGCTCCAGACGAAGGCACGAAACCTCTCGCGGAGCACCACCAACTACATCGCGTTGACGCTGATCAGCGCGATCGTCGCCACCGCCGGCCTCCTGCAGGACAGCGCGGCGGTCGTCGTCGGCTCGATGGTGATCGCACCGCTGATCGGACCCGCGATGGCCTCCTGTGTCGGCACGGTCACCAGCGACGACGCGCTGTTCTGGGAGGGGATGCGCTCGCAGGCGATCGGCCTCGCGGTCGCGGTCGGCAGCGCGACGCTGTTTGCCGCCGGCTATCGGGCCGCCCTCGCGCCGGAGCTCGAACTACTTCTTATTCAGCAGGTCGCCGAGCGCGCCCATCCCGGCTTGCTCTCGTTGGCGATCGCGCTTGGTGCGGGTGTCGCCGGCGCGCTGTCGCTGACCTCCGGGGCCGACGAGGCGTTGGTCGGCGTCATGATCGCCGTCGCGTTGATGCCGCCGGCGGCCGCGGTCGGGCTGGGGATCGCCTACGTCGACCCGACGCTTGCGGTCGGGGCGGGCGTGTTGGTGTTGGTGAATCTGCTCTCGATCAACGTTGCCGGCGTAACGACGATCTGGCTCAGGCGGTATACGCCGACCCACTGGTATGACGCCAAGGAGGCCCGCCGGCTGACCGGCCGACGACTGCTGATCTTTGGGATCTCGATCCTGGTTCTCACGTCGTTTCTGGCGACCAGTTCGCTGGCAGCCCGCGAAAACGCGCAGTTCGAAACTGAGGTTGAGACGATCGCCGACGACGCGACCGAAAATCTGCTCGACGTGGAGTTTAGCTACGAAGCAAACCTGCTGACCCAGCAACCAGAGACCGTGACGGTGCGCGTCTACGGCGAGGATCCACCGTCAGCCGCCGCGCTCCGAGAACGGATCCAGCAACAGACCGGTGTTGATGTCGGCGTGCGCGTCGTCACCGAACAGATCAGCCGCGCGTGAGCCGGTTGGCCCGCATAGGCTTTTAGGCCAGTAGGCCGCAGAGGTCGGTAGATGCAGGTTGATGGGTTGCCGCTTGCGACGCCACATGTCGCCCACTTCCAGCGACAGGGGATCACGGAGCTGTATCCTCCCCAAGCCGAGACGGTTGAGGCCGGGATCTGCGAGGGGCAAAACGTCATGGCGGCGATCCCGACCGCCAGCGGCAAAACACTGATCGCCCAACTGGCCATGCTGACCGCCGACGGGCCGGGGCTGTATATCGTTCCACTGCGCGCCCTGGCGACCGAAAAACACGCCACGTTCAGCGAGCTACCGGGCGTCGATGTCGGCATCGCCACCGGCGACTACGACTCGCCAGCCGCGGAGCTGGCCGACCACGATATCGTCGTCGCCACAAGCGAGAAGGTCGACTCCGCGATCCGCAACGGCGCGTCGTGGGTCGACGACATCGGCTGTGTCGTCGTCGACGAGGTACACCTCCTCGGTCAGGCAGATCGCGGGCCAACACTGGAGGTCACCCTTGCGCACCTCCGGCGGCTCACCCCGGGCGTCCAACTGGTCGCGCTGTCGGCGACCGTCGCCAACGCCGACGAGATCGCCGACTGGCTCGGCGCGGAACTCGTCGAATCCGACTGGCGACCCGTCAATCTCCGTACCGGTGTCGCCGACGCCGAGACCGTCACATACGACGATGAGACAACCGATCCGCTCGGGATCGACGCCGCGGAGCTCCCACCAAGTGCGGATCTCGACACCGAAACGACAGCCCGCCTTGTCGATGGTGCTCTCGCCGACGGCGGCCAGTCGCTGGCGTTCGTTCGCTCCCGGCGGGAGGCCGAATCGCTCGCCGAGCGACTGCGCGGCGATACAGAAGGCGCGACAACTGAGGAGCGCGAGGCCGTCGCAAGCGAGATCGAAACCCTCGACGGCACCGTCACCGGGGGGCGACTCGCCGACTGCGTGCGGGATGGCGTCGCCTTCCACCACGCCGGGCTCCGAAGCGGCCACCGCGCGCTCGTCGAGTCGGCGTTCCGGGAGCGCACGCTGGACGCCATCTGTGCGACGCCGACACTGGCCGCCGGCGTCAACGTTCCCGCCCGCCGGGTCGTCGTCCGCGACCAGCAACGCTACACCGGGTCGGGAACCGAGTGGCTGCCTGTCCTCGAAATCCACCAGATGTGTGGGCGGGCGGGCCGGCCGCATCTCGACCCCTACGGCGAGGCGATCCTCGTCGACACCGACGACCCCGAGACACTGGCTGAGCGGTATCTCGACGCCGCCCCCGAGGCCGTCGAATCGAAGCTGGCCAGCGAGGCCGCGCTGCGAACCCACGTGCTGTCGATTATCGCCTCCGATTTTGCGGAAACTGAAGCCGGGATCTTGGATCTGTTGGCGGCGACGTTTTACGCCCACCAAACCCCCGTCGACGACCTCGCCGGAATCGTTGCCGCCGTCATCGAGGAGCTGATCGAGATGGGGCTGGTCGTCCGCAACGCGGCTGATGGCACCGACGAGGACAGTCGCGTCCTGGCGGCAACCGAGATCGGCGCGACCGTCTCGACGCAGTATATCACCCCCGAAACCGGGGTGCAGATCGTTGAGGGACTACGGACAGCCGGAGAGATGACCGAGCCGACCGCGCTCACCGCCTTGGAGATCATCTGTGACACGCCGGATATGCACGATACCTACCTCGGCAACGAGGAGCGGGCCGCGATCTACGAGTACGCCCGCCAACACGCCGACGAGCTCACGACCGCGATGGGCGAGACCGAGGAGTTCGAGCGGTGGCTTGAGGCGGTCAAAACCGCCCGTATCCTTGCGGAGTGGAGCGAAGGCGCAACGATCGAAACGCTCGTCGAACGGTATCGCCTCGGCCCCGGTGATCTCGATTCGCGGATCGAGCGCGCCGACTGGCTGTTGAGCGCGGCCGACGCCGTCGCCGACGTGCTTGGGGTTTCGTTGCCGGCGATCGATCGGGTTCGTTCCCGGCTTTGAGGCCGCTGTCGCCGATTTGCGGGCGCGTAGGTGAACCAGACAGCTATCCACCATGTTTTGGCGGATGTGGATGATGACGGGATGATCGATCCGATCTTGCTAACTTATTTATGCGTTCCGCGGCAGCTATCGGTATCGTGTCGGAGAACCACTCGGTCGCCACACCGGTCGGTGGGGCATCACCCCCACCCCGCAAGCAGCCCCTGGAGGTCATCGAGATCGAACAGGGGTACGTCTGTCGGGAGTTCCGGCGCAACCCCGAGCAAGCAGCGGTGTTTTCGGTGCACGACCGGCGCATGGAGGCGATGGCGGCCGCCTCGGATCGGCTTGAGGCCGACCGCCACCCCTGTACGCTGCGGTGGGATTCGGAGTCAAGCGTCGGCGACATCTACTGGAACGACCTCTTTAGCACGCTGCGAGTGACCTACAGCCCGCTGTTGAAGAAGTGGGTCGTCGTCCCCGAGGACGAACGCTATGTCTTCGGCTCCGCAAGCGCGGTTCAGCAGGCCTACGAGTACGGCAAACAGGCCCAAGAGGGGTTTAATTTCAAGAATCTGGAGGTACACGGGCGGGACGGAACGGTCGAAAAAACGGTCGACCACCCGTTTATCAGCAACTCGATCACGGATCCGAACGTGAAATTCAACCGGTAACCCACACCGACGGCCGCAGCCGACAGCGGCCGGCAACAACCGACAGGAGCCGACAGCGATCGGTTCAGGATGGGTGCGACAGGCTCAACAGGCCGGCAGCTCGTGGATCGGTATGACCGATATTCATCCCGATCAGCGGGTGGCCGTGCTGGCCGACTCCCAGAACCTCTATCACACGGCCCACAGCGACTACTCACGCAACATCGACTACGAAGGGTTGTTGACCGAGGCGGTCGCCGGCCGGGAGCTGACCCGGGCGATCGCCTACGTGATCCGGGCGGACGCACCCAACGAGGAGGATTTTTTCGACGCGCTCGTCGACATCGGCTTCGAGACAAAGATCAAGGCGATCAAAACATTTGGTGACGGCAGCAAGAAAGCCGACTGGGACGTTGGGATGAGTCTCGATGCGGTCACGCTGGCCGACCACGTCGACACAGTCGTTCTCTGTACCGGCGACGGCGACTTCTCGCGGCTCTGTTCGCACCTTCGCCACGAGGGCGTCCGCGTCGAGGTGATGGCCTTCGGCTCCTCGACGGCCGAGGAGTTGATCGACGCGACCGACGAGTTCACCGATCTCGCCGAGGACAAAGAGCAGTTCCTTCTGTAGGATGGCCACGAGCAAACAGATCGAGGGGCTGGCGCTGCCGTTTACCTTCGGGGTGGCGATCGGCCTCGCACTTGGGCGGACGCTGCTCCAGAGCACGCTCGCCGGCGTCGCTATCGGACTTGTTCTGTTCGCGCTGCTTGCGTGGGTTCGCCAACGGCTGGTGTCGTAGCGATCATCGATCTCCTCACCACAGACACGTCCTGTTTTTGTACGCCCGACGAGAGACGACTGTATGAGCGATGAGGGAGCCAGTCGGGGGGAGACCCCTCCGGGCGACGAGACGGGCGACACCGCCAGCAGCCACGACCGCGGCCTTGATGAACTCCGGACGATCGCCGACTACCAGTTCGGAGCCGGCGCGGGCGCGGCACTGTTCCCACCCGGCGAGGCCATCGAGATCCGCCGCTCCAGCAGCGGTCGCCCACGGCAGCTCGTCGCCGACGGCAACCGATTGGTCTCCTACGGTGTCGACGGGCGATTTACCCTCGGTGTCGCCGGCGGCCGGCGGCTGGCAGCGGCGTTCGACGCCCCACGCGTTCGCGTCGTCGTCGGGGACGACTCCGAGCCGTTTGTTCGGGAGGGGAAAAACGCCTTCGCCAAGTTCGTCAGCGCGGTCGATCCCGAAATCCGACCCGGCGACGAGGTGCTTGTCGTCCACGACCGCGGCGACCTGCTGGCGGTCGGTCGCGCCGAACTCTCGGCCGAGGCGATGGCTGATTTCGACAGCGGGATGGCCGTCAAAGTGCGGGAAGGCGTCGACGACTGATCGCGCGGTTCGACGACGGCTGCTTAGAGAATGCCAGCAATCCCGACCGCTTCAGCAAGCGGAATCCCGACCCACAGCGCGCCGACCAGGTAGCCGCCGATCGCGCCGCCGTTGAGCAGCGGCAGACCGGCATGGGGTTTGCCTTTCATCACCATCGACATGAGCACGAGCAGGCCGGCAAGCGTACCAACGAGCGAGAACAACGCGGGCGTGTTGAGTTCGATAACAGGCACGGCGTACTGCGGGGCCGACGAGAAGAAGGCCGCGCTGGCGACCATCACACCCGGAATCACGGCGTCGCCGAGGCCGATAAAGAAGGCCTCGCGCTCGTCGTCGCCGGGGGCGATGTCGTCGCTCGGATCGGTGTCTGCGTCGGCTGCCTCGTCAGTCTCGGTGGCATCATTCTCGCCGGCTTCGTCGCTGTCACTGCCCTCATCGTCTCCGTCGTCGCTATCGCTGCCGCCATCGTCGCCAACGTCGTCCAGCAGCGAGTACGACCACGACAGCGGGATCACCAGAATGACCGGAATCCGGAGATCCATGACGCCGTCGGCGAGATCCAGCATGTGTTCAGTTTTGTAGACGCTGATCGCATCGTAGACCGCCAACACCGACAGCAGGACGATCGCCGGCAGCAACCCGAAGGTGATCCCGAATAAACCCGCTGCGCCCGCACCCATCAACACCCCGGCGGTGTCGACAACGTACCACTCGGGGTAGACCCACAGCCCGACGGAGATGCCGGCACCGAGAAGCGCGGCGACGCCGGAGGGCGCGACCGCGCTAAAGACATACCACGAGAGCATCCCGCTGGTGGCGACGATGACGACGCGGACGACCCAGTCGAGATCGTATTTGAACGCCGCCAGAAAGAATACTGTGGCGACCAACACCGCACCGATATACAGCAGGCTGTTGGTCGGATCGCTGGGGTCGTCAACGGCTTGGTAGCCCTGATCGAAAAACGTCTGCACCAACGCGAGCGCGCCGAGTTGGACGAGGAGGAACAACACGACGGCGACGGCGACGCCGCGATACTCCCGGGGGAACATGGTCGCCTTTGGACGGTAGGGGGTTTGGCCGTTGTGTTTGGCGACGATCGTTGCTACGGCAGCCGAGGAGGGGTGCATTTTCGCGTCCCCAACCCCTAATACAGCTTGAATACAATTATCGTATATGCCGGTCGATTTCGAAACCCACGAGCCCGGAACTCCACGCGTTGATCTCTCAGAGGGCACAAACGCACGACAGCTCCTTGAAGTGCTGTTGGCGACACCGACAGTCGGATACACCCCAGCCGAGCTGGCAACAGAAACCGAGGTTCCGCGCGGGAGTGTCGGGCCAACGCTGAATCGGCTCGAAGCCGCCGGCCTCGTTCGGCACAAGGAACCGTACTGGGCCGCTGCCGACGATGACCGACTCGCAGCGGCGACAGCTGCCTTCATCGGGATTGAAACAGCAGCATCCTCATACAGTGACGACTGGTACGCACAAAACGAGGGCTGGGCTGATGAGCTCCCCGATCTGAGCGGCGAGGAGACATAGGATGGCCTACCCACAGGGTGCCATCGTCATCGCGGATGATCCGTTTGGGAACAATCCGGAGCGGCCATATCTCCTCCTTTCAAACGAGCAGGTTCCGTTCCACGGCGAGGAGTATCTCGCGGCCGTCATCACGTCGACAACCCGCTCCGCAGCTATCGAGCTAACAGACACCAGATTCTCACAGGGACACCTCCCCCGAACCTCATACGTCTCTCCGTGGTCGATACTTACACTCAAAGACTGGATGATAACAAAACAGCCCGCGACGGTGACCGGCACAACGGTCGACGAGGTGCGGCAGGAGCTGAATCGATATCTGCAGACCTAATCGGCGACAGTTCGACCTCGCAGGCAAGGTTACTCAGCGTACAGCGTCGTCCCAACCAGATCCGTCAGCGACGCGCCATCGGTCGGCGTGATCGCCGCATATGGGCTGGCAACCGGGCCAAAGATGTCGACGATCCGGCCGACCGTCGACAGCGACTCGTCGATGACCATGCGGCCGATATCGGGTGTCTCGTCGGTATCGATGGCGACGATCCCGAGCCCCTGGGCGGTTTTGTCGACGGTGCCGATCCGCTGCATCTTACTCCCGGAGGACGCCGAGATACGCTCCGACGGCCTGGACAAGATCGTTTTTCGTATCCTCCGCGCCCGTCACGAGCACGCGCCCGCGTGGCTCAAACGCTCGGGGATACGTCTTGTCGCGTTCGATCACAGCGTCGTAGCCGATCTGCTGGACGGCGGTGGCGATCTCGTCGACAGCGGGGTCGGCGACCGCGAGATCGGTTGCGACCCGCCGCCCCTCGGATCGCGTCAGGTCGGCGTCGAAATACGCCGGCCAAAGTACGTTTTCGACCATACCCAACCAAGACGGGGCCGAGGGTAATACCGTTACGACTGTGCGATCGGTGTCTGACGGCGCGGTGAAAGTGGTTGTGGGTTTCTGTGTCGGTATCACTGCGTGCGATTTCGAACCGAAGATGGGGGGTGGCGGTCGTGGGTGGAGACGGTGCAACCGCCGGCTGTATTACCGGCTCCACAGGTAGCCGGCGACGCCGATGAGACCGAACAGCAGCGTTGCCGGGAGCCAGTAGCCGGGGTCGCGGTTGGTGCGGCGGCCATGAAGAAACACGCCGACCGCGAGCACCGCGTGGGCGACGACCGTGACGGCGAGAACCGGAACGAGCGGTGTCATCGATTGTCTCCGAAAACGACGCCGTGTGTGGTGGCTGATTGGGAGTGCATGGCTACTCGATAGCGATCAGGACAGTTAGCCAACCGGTTTCGTCACGAACCTACTCCTTGGAGCGCCGCCAATCGTCAGGGTCGTGTAGACCGCGCCCCTGTTCGATCTGTCGTGCCTCGTTGACCAGATCGCTGTGGGAGCGGACGATATCGGTCATCGTGAGAATACCGTGGAGCTCCAGATCCGACATCACGGGGAGCTTCTTGACCTCGTCGTCGACCATCCGGTTGGTGGCGGTTCGAACCGTCGCTGTCGGCTCGATCGTCACAAGCGGGTGGCTCATCGCCGCCTGCACCGGCACCTCCGAAAAGGGTCTGTCGGCGGCGTAGCCGACCGTCAGCGCGTCAGATTCGGTGACGATCCCGGTTGGGGTGCCGTCAGTCGTGATGATAATACTCCCAACACGGGCACTCAGCATGCGCTTGGCCGCCTGCTGCATGGTAGTCTCGGCCGGAGCGGTCACGAGATCGGTCGTCATCAGCTCCCGAACGAGCATTGGTTGGTATTATGTCGCAAGATAGAAAAACCTGTTTGCTGGCTAACCAATCGAACGGCTCCTGTCGGTGGCCGGTTACACTCACACAACCGAATCCATTTATCCGCTCGTAGGCAACGCATGCCAATGACCAAGCGACACGTCTCCCTGCCGGCCGACGCGGCCGATGGGGTCGATCGCTTCATCGAGTCGGTGGATGCACGGCTCTCAAGCGATGAAGACACCTGCGAGGTAGTAACCGACATCCTTGTCGACCTCTTTGGGGATCGGGAGGCCTACGAGGCATGGCAGGCCGGCGAGACGGTCTCACCAGCAACCCGGGTTCGGTTGCAGGGGTACGACCCCTGTAACGCGACACTGGAGTCGGAGTACTACGCCGAGAAAGATGCGGATCGATTCGAGGAATCAAAACATCTCCAGTGGCTCTGGCGGCAGTTCGACGCGACGCCGATGGCCGACAACGTCGCCTTCGCCCTCCAGTTTCGCCAGATGCTCGCAAACCACCTTTTCGATGAGTGCGGCGACAACTGCCGGTTTTTTAAGGGGATCACGTTCACCTACGGCCACAACATCTCGGTCGGCGACAACGTCGTCGTCCACGACGATGTCCACCTCGACGACCGCGGGAAACTGACCGTCGGCGACCGCGTCTCGATCTCCGACGGGGCGCACATCTACAGCCACGATCACGATCTGGTCGACCAGACACATGTTGACAACTACCACACGATCATCGACGACGACGCCCGCGTTACCTACGATGCGATGGTGCGGGCCGGCTGTCGGATCGGCGAAAACGCGCTTGTCGGCGCGCGATCGGTCGTGCAGGGTGACGTGCCTGCCCACCACGTCGTCGTCGGCTCCCCCGCCAACAGCGTCAAGATCAAACCTGGCTGGGAAGAGGCCGCCGAGCCGATCGGTGACGGCCGCCTCCAGCGGCGACAGGCCGACCGCAAGATTCACCACGAGATCGACGACGAGATCGAGATCTTCGATGAGTTCCAGCGGACGCTGTCGCCGCCGGACGCGCCACCAACGCCGCCGAAGGCGACGGGGGATGCGAACCCGCCATCGACCAGCGAGTGAGTAGCGTGGCCCGCGCACTCGCCATCAACGTCGCCGCCAACACGAACCTCCCGGGGGTTCGCGGCCCCGTATACCCGGACGGCAGTTTTGTCTACCTCCCGATTCCCGAACGCGAGCCGGTTGCTCCCGCGGCCGAGGTACCAACCTACGCCGACCTGCTGGCCGAACTCCCGACCCTGCCGTGTGCGTTGCCGGCCGACACCCCCACACAGGCCGTCCATCTCGACCCCGAGTTTGCGGGGTACCCCTGCTGTGAAAGCTATACCTACGGCGATGAACACGCGGTCAAGGCCGGCCCGATCAGCGAGTTGCAGCCGGGCGATTCGCTGTACTTCTATGCGACGCTGACGCGCCACGAGCCGCCCGCCGAGGTCGACACTGAACCTGCCGTTGAGTGGGTCGCCCCGGAGTGGGGGGCGTACCTGATCGGCGAGTTTCGGATCGACCGGGTTCTCGATAGCGACGCCTGTCAGTCGCTGTCGCCAGCCGACAGAGCGGCGTTCGCCAGCAACGCCCACTGCAAGCGTGCCGAGTTCGACGCGAAGGTGTTGGTTCGCGGCGGTGAGGGCTCCAAGCTGTTTCAGCGGGCGGTGCCGCTGAGCACGCCCGACGCCGGGGCAACGGCCAATCGGATCGTTACCGCGCTCTCAAACGACTCCGGAAAGGGCCCGTGGTGGCGACGCCGGCTATGGTTCGATGCCGAGTCGACCGCGACGCTGCGATCGATCGTGGCCACAGACAACGACAGTCGACCGATCGCCGACCGGTTCGACCGCTGAGACGAACAGCCGGCAGCCGAGAGTGTTACGGCATACCATGCCAATAACAGAGTATAAGTCACCGGCGGTAGCTTGTCCGTCCATGGATGCAATTGTTCTTGCCGGTGGCTATGCAACGCGAATGTGGCCGATCACGCGGAACCGACCGAAGATGCTGCTCCCGGTCGGCGACACCACGGTGATCGACAAAACGCTCGCCCAACTCGACGACAACGACGATGTCGAGGACGTCTACATCAGCACCAACGAGCGGTTCGCCGCGGACTTCGAGAACTACGTCAACGAGCAGGGCTACGACAAACCCGAACTCTCCGTCGAGGACACCAGCGACGAGGACGAGAAGTTCGGCGTCGTCGGCGCGCTCGCCCAACTGATCGACCGCGAAGGGCTGGACGACGACCTGCTGATCATCGCCGGCGACAACATGGTCGGCTTCGATATCGAGGACTTCGTCGGCTTCTTTGAGGACAAGGAGTCTCCGGTGCTGGCCGCCTACGACGTGGGCGACCGCGAACGCGCGAAATCCTACGGGCTGGTCGAACTCGACGGCGACGAGGTCGTCAACTTCCAGGAGAAGCCCGACGAACCGAACACGACGCTGGCGTCGATCGCGTGTTACGCCTTCCCGGCGGAGGTGCTGCCGAAGTTCGATACCTACCTCGCAAACGACGAGAACCCCGACGAGCCCGGCTGGTTCCTTCAGTGGCTCCAGGATCGGCAGTCGGTCTACGCCTTCACCTTCGAGGATGTCTGGTTCGACATCGGCGAGGCCGACGCCTACCTCGATGCCGTCGACTGGAAGCTCGGTGGCGAGCCGAAGATTGCTGAGGGCGCGACCGTCGAAAACAGCGATCTCAACGGCTCGACGCACGTCATGGACGGCGCGACCGTCAAGAACGCGACGCTGACGGACACGCTCGTCTTCCCCGATGCCCACGTCGAGGACGCCGAACTCACCGACACGGTCTTCGATGAGAAGGCGACCGTCGAGGGGATCGACCTCACCGAGAGCCTGATCGGCTCCTACAGCGTCGTCTCCGACGAGTAAGGCGGCTCCCGTTTTCTGATTTTTTCGAGGCGAGAAGAGAAACGTAGCGAGCAGAAAGAAGCGACAACCGCTGGCGGTGATCGTGATACGAGCCCGGCTTACAGGAAGCCGCCCTCGACGAGGCGGTCGACCGCTTCGCGGAGCCGATCTTCGCTGGCAGCGTAGGAGATTCGCGCGTAGCCGGGCGCGCCGAAGGCACTGCCCGGGACGGTGGCGACGTGGGCCTCCTGGATCGCCTCCTCGCACCACGTCTGATCGTCGTCATCGACGGGGAGCATCATGTAGAACGCGCCGTCGCCGACCGGGACATCGACGCCGTGCTCGGCGAAAAGGTCGGCCAGCATGTCGCGTCGCTCGCGGAAGGCCTCCCGCATCTCGACGACCGAATCGTCGGTGCGCTCCGAGAGTGCTTCGATCCCGGCGCGCTGGACGAAGTTGACCGCACAGGAGACAGAATGGGAGTGAAGTTTGCCGGCCTGATCGATGAGGTCTTGGGGCGCGTGGATGTAGCCGAGCCGCCACCCGGTCATCGAGAACGCCTTCGAGAAGCCGTTGAGCGTGATCGTCCGGTCTTCCATCCCATCGAGCGAGCCGAGTGAGGTCGGCTCGACACCGTAGGTGATCCGCTCGTAGATCTCATCGGAGATGACCGCAAAGTCGTGTTCGACTGCGAGGTCGCGGACGCCTTCGAGGGCTTCGTCGGAGTACACAGCTCCAGTCGGGTTCGACGGCGAGTTGACGACGAGGAGCTCGGTTTCGTCGGAGACAGCCGCAGCGAGGTCGTCGAGACCGGGTTCGAGTTGGAAGTCGTACGGTGAGAGGTCGACACGATTGAGCGAGCCGCCGGAGAGTTTCACCATCGCCTCGTAGGAGACCCAGGCCGGATCAAGCAAGACGACCTCGTCGCCGTCGTCGATCAGCGTGTTGATCCCCTCGTAGAGCCCCTGTTTCCCGCCGGGGGTGACGATGATCTCGTCGCCGTCGGCGTCGATCCCCTGTCCGGTGAGTTTCTCGGCGAGTGCCTCCCGGAGTTCGGGGATGCCGTTCGAAGAGGTGTAGCCCGTATGGCCGGCGTCCATCGCTTCCTTGCCGGCCTCGACGATATTTTCGGGGGTTGGGAAGTCAGGCTCGCCAACCGAGAGATCGACGACATCGATCCCCTCGGCTTCAAGTTCACTGGAGAGGTTGCTGATCGCCAGCGTCGCGCTCGGTTCGACCCGCTGGACGCGGTCTGCGAACTCCATGTTCATGGTAGTACCTTGACCATGTCCACGGCGGCGTTTACCGCTTCCGCTCCTTTCTCGGCGCGCTCACGGGCCTCCGCCCCGCTCATCCCGGGGCCGCTGACGCCGAAGGTCACCGGCGTATCCCGATCGAGGCTCACATCCGTGAGCCCCTGTGCAGCGGCATCGGCGATCACCTGATCGTGGTCGGTGTCGCCGGTGACGATCGCGCCGATGACGGCGACGGCGTCGATCTCGTCGCGGCGGGCGAGGCGATCGGCTGCCAGCGGCGCGTCGTAGGCCCCGGGTATCTCCAGTAGTTCGCTGATCTCGGCGTCGCACTCAGCGGCGGCATCCTCGGCGGCCGCCTGCATCTCGGTGGTGACCGCGCTGTTGAATCGAGCGACCACCAGTCCCAAACTGGTCATGGCGGAGGGTCGTGGGGTCGGCCAAAAGAACTACCGTTCGACGGCGACCGCGGGCCCTTTTGGGCACCGGGAAGTAGCTCATCCGTGTCGCTCGACGCAGGCCCTGACAGTCGCTACAGCTGGCTGGTCGCTACTGTCGGCGCGGTGGCGATGATCTTCACCTTCGGGACGCCGCTCTCGTATGGGATCTTTCGGGAGCCCTTCAGCAACGCCTTCGGGATCGCGCCGGTCGCGCTGTCGACGGTGTTTTCGGTCATGTTGTTTACGTTCTTTATCGGTTCAGGGATCGTCGGCGTGCTGTCGGTGCGGTGGCCCGCGCGGGCGGTGTTGCTTGCCGCGGCGGCCGCGACCGGGCTGACCGCCCCCGCGCTGTACGTCCTTGATTCGTATCTCGGCTTGCTCGTCGTCTTTGCCGTCCTCGGGTTGGCGCTCGGCACGCAGTTCGTCGTCGTCGCCTCGGTCGTCCCCCGGTGGTTTGAGCGGCGACGCGGCGCGGCGACCGGGCTGATCTTCGTCGGCAACGGGCTCGGGCTGTTCGTGTTGCCGCCGATCTGGCAGGTCGCCATCGCCGACTTCGGCGTTCGACAGGGGTTTCTGGCGATCATGTCGGTGACGACGCTCACCTTTCTGGCAGCCGGCCTGCTGTGTCGACGCCCGCCGTGGGTCGAGGAGGCGTCGACGACGATCGGCGACCTGCTCGGCTGGGTTGGCGGGCTGGCCCGAACCCGGCAGTTCCAGTATCTCTTTGTTGGCATCGGGTTGGCCTTCGCGTGGTACCAGCTGCTGGCGGCGTTCGCCGTCGATCTCTTTGCGTCCCGCGGGCTGACCGAGACCGCGGCGTCGACAGCGTTCGGGCTCATCGGCGGGGTGAGCATCATCTCCCGGATCGGCGGCGGCTACCTCGGCGACCGGCTGGGCTCGCGGCGGGCGTTTTTGCTCTCGCTTGGGTGTGCCACCGCCGGGCTTACGCTGCTGGCCGCGCCGTCGCCAGTGCTGTTGATCGGCAGCGTCGGCCTCATCGGCCTCGGGCTGGGCGGCTGTGCGACACTGTACATTCCGGTGTTGTTGACGGTCTACCCGCCAGAGAAGGATACCGCCGTCATCGGTGTGTTCAACGTCGCCGCCGGGGTCGGCTCGCTGGTGATGCCGCCGCTCGGCACCGCCAGCGTCGCCGCCACCGACGGCTACACCGTGGCGGTTCTCCTGACGGCGGTGTTGACGCTAATCGCCTTCGTGCTGATCGTCGCGGGGACGGAGCGACCACAGGCCGGGGAGCGGCTCAGATGATGTCGGGTGTCAACGGGTAGGTGTAGATCTCGCCGTTGCTGGCTTTGACCGTCCCGATGAGCACGAAGATGAGATCGATTATGCCGAGGATCGGGAGCAACAGAATGCCGATGAACGCAAACACCAAGATAGCCGCGATCACCGTAGCGATGAAGAGCACGATCTGGAAGTTCAGCTTCGCGTGGTTCTTAGCGAAGACAGTGAAACAGCGGTGTCTGTCCAGAAGTTGGTAGTTGGGGCGGTGCAACATACAGAGGTTGAATCTACAATATATTATTTATTTTACCATATTATAAAATTACAATAGAAAGATATAATTTCTGCTATACCATACAATAAATATATAACTTCTAATAATTATTAGAAAATGCGACCTCGGAAGGAGAATTGGCAGTAAGAATTGTTTCAGCCGTTGCCGACAGAAACTCCTTGCCGGTAGATTCACTTCCTCCGTTGTACGAGTCTATTGAGCCAGATGCACTTGAGGAACTGGTTGGTCACGCAGCGACAATACACGACACTGAATTGGTTGTACAGTTTTCCTACGCAGGATGCATAGTCACGATTCGCGGCTCAAAAGAGATTAGTGTTGAAAATGAGGCTCTCCACCGAATGCCATGACGGGGAAAGTTGAGTAACCGACTCGCGCGTTCAGCACGGTAACAAGTGTCAATATAAAACAGTGAAAACTGCTCCACCAAGTCATGCAAGAGCCAACATAGTAATAGATTGCAGACGTGTAAATATTCGGCATAACACAGAATTTAACTTGACAGGTTACACTGTCAAAATGTATGTCAAATACACAAACACAAGAATTGAATTCAACCGTATCAGCCGTACTATCATTCTTAATCCTTGGAGTGGGGCATATTGTTATCAATGGACAAACAGGCCGTGGGGCACTTTGGCTTCTTGGTGGCGGTGCAACTGTATTTATCTTAGCTTTCTTCATCATCCCTATCGTTGCCACATTGACCCTTGGAGTTGGCCTAGTTTTCTATCCACTTCTTCTTGTAGTTCCAGCTGGGGCAGCTTACGATGCATATAATCAAGCTGAAAAAATCAACGCTGGTAAAGTGACCGTCTAACACCACATCTGAAGTTTAACAGCGTGTCATAGGAAGGATCACATACGAGGTAGCAGGGTACCGAAGACAACGAAACAGCCATTTCTATCAATAAATTGTTACTTGGGTTTTATTATGCTCAGCATATATGCGTGATATATGAGCGATACAGATAATACTCCAGAGTCCGCTCCCAACGATGGGTCAGGGGATGCTGAAACGCCGGGAGCTGACGAGGCATATTGTGCAGATTGTGGTGAAGTAATTAAGAAAGAAGCTGAGATTTGTCCGGAATGCGGGGTACGACAGAAACCATCTGATACCCCGACTGACCAACAGCAACAACCAACACAGCAAGCGACAGTCGGTCACCGACAGCGTGAATTGGAAAAGATCGCAAATGAAAATAAGACGGCTGTAATGCTAATGTCGTTCTTCCTAACACCGGTTGGCTACTGGATGATCGGGAAGACAGGTCTAGCACTGATTAATTTCTTTACATTCAATTACTTCCTTCTTGGCCCGCTCATCGTCCCGTTCCACTGCCACAAAATCATGGAAGATGCGAAAGATGAACTCCGGCGGTCGGGTGTAGAAGGCTACTGAGTGATAATGCATGGGACGAAAAAAAGGCGCAGATGAGGTCTTTTGTCGATCTTGTGGTGAGGTAATCAAAAAGAAGGCAGAGGTATGTCCCGAATGCGGTGTTCGAAATCATAAACAGAAGAATTCTCCAACACCATCCTCAGCTCAGTCAACACAACAACAGCCACAGCAAACGGCAGTAGAGAAACCACATGACCCGAATAAGATCACAACCACTGTTTCAGAAAAATGGTATTACGGTGTTAGTGCTGCCATAGGGGTTGGGCTCCTCGGAATGGCCATTCCTGAAGAATTCGGAGGCGGTCTTTTTTTGATCGTTGCATGGGTATTGATGCCAGTATCAGTATATTACGACCTGCAATATATCCGAGCAACCACAAATTGGGATCCAGAGACGGCACTATGGGTTGGAATGACTGCCTTCCCAGTACTGAATATCTTCCCAGGGGCATTCTATCTATTCAGAAGGGTTAATGTGGAGAAAGTATCACAGCCCGATTCGACCAGCTACACCACATCGGGCGATAGGCACAGTCATGCGACTACACCTGGCTCCGAAGATGAAGCAATTGCCAAATTGCGAGAACAGTATGCAACAGGCAAATTATCTGATGAAGAATTTGAGCGCCGACTAGAGAAAGTCGTTGAAACCGAAGACCCAGAAGCTGACAAACAAAATATCAAAAAAGACTGAAGTTTCTCTGTATCTTGCACCAATTTACCTGCCAACTCTTGGACAGATACTGCTGTTTCACTATTTTCGGCAAGAGCCAGACAATATTTACGTTCTAATCACAAAGTAAACAACTGTCACATTTAGTTATTCCAACAGAGTTCTCGTGCCAACGTACTTTGATATTAAGCTCAGTCGCCGCCGACTGAGTCCTCTGCTGTCGGCGGCTCACGGTGCTCGCTGTCGTCAGGGCCGACAAAATCGGCGGCAGCCCCAAACTTCGATTTGAGCCACTCGTCAACCGAGTACGGGCCAGCCCCGGTGATCAAAAGCGCCGAGACCAGCCCGAACAGCGAGATGTGGGCGACGACCGGGTCGTCCGGCAGCCCGAACAGCGTCGTCACAAACAGCCCGAAGGCGACAAGCGAGAAGCCACGCGTGAACGCCCCAAGGAGGAACATCACGCCGACGAGGGCTTCGGTCAGCCCGGCACCGATCACCCAGAGTTCCGGCTCGACGGGGACGACAGCCGTCAGATTGTATTTTTCGACGACAGCCAGCGACGCACCAGGCCGCAGCAGCTTCTGGCTGATCCCAAGGTAGATGAACGCAACGCCGATCCCGCCCCGCAGCAGCGTCGGCACCAACGCGGTGTAGGGCTCGATCCGCTCGGCGAACGGCACCGCAACCCGGCGGTAGAAGGGATCGAAATCGGAGTAGACGGTGCGGTCGTCGTCGGCCATCCGGGCGATCAGCGCGTCAGCACTCGGTCGGCCGCCGCCGAGCAAGGCGATCGCAAGCAGGCCGGGGATATACTCGAAGGCCAACAGCAGCCCCGGCTCCGATGGCAACACAGCCAGATAGACCAACAGGGTGCCAACAGCGACGACCCGCGTCGCCAACCCGAACAGCAGGAGGAAGCCGACACTGATCCCGAACAGCCGGAGGGCGGTCGGATACGGTAGCTCAACCGCGGGGCTGAAGAAGTAGCCGCCGAACCCCGCCCCGATCATCGGCATCCCCATACTCAGCCGGAACAGCCACGGCAGCAGATCCTTGTAGTCGTCCATGATCGCCCGAAAGGCGGCGATGTCAGCCGGAAACGGCCGGACGTAGAGATAGACGGCCAGGCCAGCGACGATGACGAGAAAGCCACCGAGCAACACGGCGAGGATGAACGGCGTCGTCAGCGCGTCGGTCAGGAAGGCGACGACATCCTGTGGCTCGCCGCCGGGGGTGACGTACTCGATGTGGGCGGTCGCCGACCCAACGAGAACCTGGGCGGCGACAAGGAGGGCGGTCAAAGCTCCAACCACGCGACGCAAGCGGTAGTGCATACCCTGCATATGGGCGTGAACCTCCTAATACCACCGGTCGGTGGCGTGGGATGTGTAAACGTCCAATCGATGCGTATCGTCGGCTGGGTCGTTCCCGGCACCCAATGGGTCTCGCCGTCGGCGATCGATATCGTGGAACCCCCTCCGTTCCACAGCGTCACGACCCGTTCCGAGACCATCAAAAGAGCAACCCCTCATCGACTGCCGGGACGGTGGAATTAATACTCTCGTGGTGCATACCACGGGTAGTGAGTGTCAATATCGAACGGCGGCGTGACGGGCCGGGTGAGACAGATCACGTCGACCGCGCGTGGCAACTCAAAGAGCGCATCCACCGCCAGGAGGGCGTCCTCAAACAGCGGCGTGGCTTCTTTACCGATGCCTACCGGCGGGCGGCAACGCTGCTGTATTTCGAGGATGACACACTCGTCGCCTTCGGCTCGGTACGGCGTGACGGCTACATCCTGTTTTTGGCTGTCGCCCCCGAAGCCCGCGGACAGGGGTACGGCGAACGGTTGGTCGCCGAGATCGCCGAGGAGCACACGACGATCACCTGCCATGCCCGCACGAGCAACGAATCGGCGTTGGGGTTCTATCAACATCTCGGCTTCGAGATTGACCGCCGGATCGACGGCTACTACGAGGATAACGGCGACGCCTACTATCTCAAGCTTGGCGACAAAGACGGGATTCGCAAGCGACTCTCGGAGTTTTTGCGACGGTAAGGCGGCTGTCGACGCTCCGACACCGGAGATTTGGCGACCGCGCATGTGAGGAGGTCACGCGGGGGCGACGGAACGCACCATTTATACCCCGACGCGGACAACCGCCGGTACTACTATGCCAAGCTCCAACGGGCCTCTCAACACGACACGTGGCAAGCTCTCGAATTCACCCCGCGAAAGCGGCACCTCCCCGCCGCAGCGCGCGATCCAGGAGTTCGATGTCGGCCAGAGCGTCCACCTGACGCTCGATCCAAGCGTTCCCGAGGGCCGGTTCCACCCGCGATTTAACGGCCACACCGGTGAGGTTACCGGCACCCAGGGCAGTGCCTACACCGTGTCGATCACCGACGGCGGCAAAGAGAAGACGATCATCGCCCGCCCGGCCCACCTGCGCGCCCAAGAGGAATGAGCATATTCAAGGAGAAGCTCGACGAGGAGTATATCACCATCTCCGAGGCGAAATCACTCCTCAACGAGGTCGAAGACGAGCGCGCCGACGACGAGGAGCGGGATCTGCGGTATGAGCTCGCCCGCGCGATCGAACACGTCAACCGCCACGCGGTTTTGGAGGCCGAGGAGTCCCGCGAACTCGTCGATGATCTCCGTGAGCTCGATAAGGTCTCCGCGGAGATCGCCCACCGGATCGCCGATCTGCTCCCCGAGGATCGCACCGAGCTGCGGGCGATCTACGCCAACGAACGGTTTTCGCTCGACGGCGAGGAGCTCGACGACATCCTCGACGTTGTCGCCAAATACGTCTGAGTCGCTCACCGCAGGCACCGACCGCGCCGCGGAGGCGATTTTTTAAATAGCTCGTTTGCGTACGTGTCGCTATGTCCAACACCGAGGACGATGCTAGCGAGCCCGAGGCTTCGAGCCGCGAGGCCGTGATCGTCGATTACCTCCCCCACGGCCGGCCCGACGACACCCGCCCACAGTACCAGAAGGCGTCGCTGGCCTACGCCCTCGAAACCGAGCACTTCGAGCTGTTGGAGTTGACCCTCACCGAGGACGCCGACGTGAACATCGTCGACCGCATTCCCATCGACGACGGGGCTGAGGACTCGGTCATCGAGGAGGCCACAACCATCGAGTACGACGACCTCTCGAACTCCGCGGTCTCGGAGCTGGAATACGCCATCGAAGCGATCATCGACGCCGACGAACAGCGGTTCATCGATTTCTACAACGACGCCCAGCCGATCAGTCTCCGGCTCCACCAGCTGAATCTGCTCCCCGGCATCGGCAAAAAGCTCCGCAACAAGATCATCGATAAGCGAAAACGCCAGCCCTTCGAGAGCTTCGAAGATCTCGCCGACCGCGTCGGCGGGCTCCACAATCCCAAGGAGATCATCGCCGAGCGGATCCTCGAAGAGCTCCGCGACGAGGATCTGAAATACAAGATCTTCGTCCGCGACGACGAGACATAGCGATAGCGCGGCGATACCGACGCCGACAAGCCCCCAACATACGATCACTCCACAGCGACAGCAAAACGGGATGTTTAGGCCGGCGGCGGCGAACCCTGTGGCATGACTCGCTCCGAACCGCCCGCGGGGAGCCGCGATCCCGACGCGTTGATCCGGCGGGCCGGCGACCGCGGCAACCCGTATTTCGACCAGCATTTTCTCGTTGATGACCGCGTCGTCGACCGAATCCCTGACTACCTTCCCGAGACGGCCGACCGAAGCCACGTCCTCGAAATCGGCGGCGGGCCGGGCGTCCTCACCGACCGCCTGCTCGCGGCCGCCGACCGCGTGACCGTCATCGAGCGCGACCCAACCTTCGCCGCGCATCTCCGCGAGGAGTTCGCCGACGCCATCGACGCCGACCGCCTGACCGTGATCGAGGGGGACGCGCTCGACGTTGAGCTGCCCGATGCGACCGCCTGCGTGTCGAACCTGCCGTACGGCGCGTCCAGCGAGATCGCGTTTCGGTTGCTGCCGCTCGATATTCCGCTTGTTCTCATGTTCCAACAGGAGTTCGCCGAGCGCATGGTCGCCGCCGTTGGCGACGAGGACTACGGCCGGCTGTCGGTGAGCGCCCAACACTACGCCGACTGCGAGATCGTCGAATCCGTCCCGAACACCGCCTTCGACCCCCAGCCAGCCGTCCAAAGCGCGCTCGTTCGGTTGACGCCGCGTGAGCCGGAGTACAGCGTCGCCGACGAGGCATTCTTCCTCCGGTTCGTGAAGGCGATCTTTACCCAGCGGCGGAAAACGATCCGCAACGCGATCCGCAACACAGCGCATATCTCTGGGCTCGACGACGCCGACGCCGTGGTTGAGGCAGCCGACGAGGAACTGCTCGGGCGGCGAGCCGGCAACGTCGCGCCAGCCGAGTTCGCCGCGCTCGCACAGACAGCAGTCGACCACGGCTTCGATGCCTCCGACGATGGGTGACGGCGACAGCGACACCGATAGCGACGAGGCGAGCGACGACGCCGACCGCCCGTCGCTCGCCGAGCAGCGCGGCGTTGACGGCCACGTCTATCAGCCCGCCGAGGATTCCGCGCTGTTGGCGAAGGCAGCGATTGGTGACATGACTGACCCTGATCGCGTGCTGGAAGTCGGCACCGGTTCGGGGTGGGTCGCCGAACAGGTCGCCGGCGAGACCGACGCCCGCGTTGTCGGCAGCGACCTGAATCCCCACGCCTGCCGGCAGGCCCGCGAGCGCGGGATCGAAGCTGTTCGCGCCGATCTGGTCGCGCCGTTCGCCGCCGAGAGCTTTGATGCCGTGCTGTTCAATCCGCCATATCTCCCGACCGACCCGGACAACGAGTGGGGCGACTGGATGGAACACGCGCTGTCGGGCGGCACCGATGGCCGGCGGCTGATCGTGCCGTTTCTCGATGACGTAGGCCGCGTGTTGACGGAGGGCGGCGCGGTCTATCTGCTGGTCAGCAGTCTCACCGGCTATGAGATCGTCGTCGATCTCGCCGAGGACGCCGGTTTTGAAACTACAGAGATCACACAGGAATCCTACCCGTTCGAAGTGCTGTCGGTACTCCGGCTGAGACGGTGATCAGCCATAAAATTACTTTAGGACATATTCAGACTTAGTAAATATTAAGCAGCCGAATCACCAACGCTGAAGGGATGACTGAACGCGTTGCGACGACGACGGGGCTACTGCCCCTTCCTGACCCGGCTAAAGAGGAGCTCTCCGACCTCAAAGGCCACCAAAAGCACGACCTGATCTCCGGCAGCGAAGGCGAGGAGATCGCCAGTGCCTACGCCGAGTATCGCCGCGAAGTAATCGACGACCAGCAATCCGCTGGTCTCGACCGCATCACTGAGGGCCAACTCCGCTGGGATGACATGCTCGCCCATCCGCTGACGACCCACGAGAACGTCGACCCCAACGGGATCGTCCGCTACTACGACAACAACAACTTCTACCGTGACCCACAGGTTCGCGGCGAACTCGACTTCTCGGGGGATGTGGCCGCGGAACTGGAGGCAGCCAGCGAGACCATCGACGACCCCGCGGAGTCGCTGCAGGCTGTCCTCCCGGGCCCGTACTCGCTGTTCGATCTCGCCAGCGACGAACACTACGGCGACGACGCCGAGTTCTTCGGTGCGATTGCCGACTTCCTCGCCGGCGAGGTCGAGGCCTTCCCGGCCCACAAGACGCTCACGCTGCACGAGCCCTCTCTTGTCGAGAACCCGCCGAACGAAGACCTCGTCGAGCGGCTTGCTGGGGCTGTCGACACCGTCGCAAGCGAGACCGACGCCGACGTGGTCGTGCATACCTACTTCGGCGCGCTCGATGAGACGACCTACGCGCACCTGATGGACGCCGACGTGGAGGCACTCGGCTTCGATCTCGTCGCCGGCGACCGCGAGGAGACGCTGTCGAACATCACCGAGTTCGGCACGAAGGACGCCGCCGCCCTCGGGGTTGCCGACGGCCAGAACACCCTCGTCGAATCCGCCGACACGCTCGAAGAGCGCGTCGAGTGGTTCGAGGATCAGATTCCGGTCCAAGAGTTCGACCGCCTGTATCTGTCGACGAACACGGAGCCGTTCTACCTGCCGGTGAACAAACACCTCGCCAAGCTGGAGGCGATTGCCGCTGCGGCCGGTAATGTTGACCAGGAGGTGACAGCATGAGCCGCCCCGCCGACAACCGCGCGCAGTTCCGCCCCGAGGATCACCCCAACGACCATTTCCTGCTGACGACCGTCGTCGGCTCCTACCCCAAGCCAAAGTGGCTGAACCGGGCTGACGACCTCGTCGACGACCCCGATTCGAAGTTCAGCGAGGAGAACCTCCAGGAGGCCCACGACGACGCCGCTCGCGTCATCACCCACGAACACGAACGCTGCGGGCTCGACACCGTCGTCGACGGCGAAGTCAGGAGGAATGAGATGGTCGAGTACTTCGCCGAGCGGATCGACGGCTACGAGTTCAACGGCCCGGTCAAGGTCTGGGGCCACAACTACTTCGACAAACCCTCCGTCTCCGCGGCGGTCGCCTACGACGAACCGTGGCTCGTCGACGAGTTCGAGTTCACGAACAACGTCGCCAGCAAGCCGGTCAAGGTGCCGATTACGGGGCCCTATACGCTCGGCAACTGGGCGTTCAACGAGGCCTACGACACCGAGGAGGAACTCGTCTACGAGCTCGCCGACCTCGTCAACATCGAGATCGAACGCCTCGTCGACGCCGGCGCGCAGTACATCCAGATCGACGAGCCCGCCCTCGCCACGACGCCGGACGATCACGCCATCGTCGGCGAAGCCCTCGACCGGATCGTCAGCGGGATCGACGAGGACGTGCGCATCGGCCTGCACGTCTGTTACGGCGACTATTCTCGCATTTACCCCGAACTCAACGACTACCCGGTCGACGAGGTTGATCTCGAACTCTGCAACGGCGGCTACGAGCAGATCGACGTGTTCACCGAGCCGGAGTTCGTGCCGGATCTCGCACTCGGCGTCGTCGACGTGCACACCGCCGAGGTCGAACCCGTCGACGAGATCAAGGCAAACATCAAACAGGGCCTGAAGGTCGTGCCGCCGGAACGGCTCACGATCAGCCCCGACTGCGGCCTGAAACTCCTCCCGCGGGATGTCGCCTACGGCAAGATGGCAAACATGGTCGAGGCGACCCGACAGGTCGAAGCCGAACTCGACAGCGGCGAGATCGACCTCGAAGAGCCGGTGCCGACGGCTGACTGATCGGCTGGACAGCGGTTTTCTTGTTCTGTCGCGGTTTCGGTGATCGCTTTTGTCTGCTACAGCGAAATAGCGCGTTTCAGATAACTGGTGGGTCGGTCGGTGATGAATACAACACGCATATCCAGCACTCCGGATATACCCATATCACACGTCAGATAGTTGTTTCACCAGATTAGGAACAAGTCTTGGCGGCTCGCATTCCCTGTACAATGGAATCAGCGGGACATTGAAGATGACACGCTACCAATATCAAATGATGACCCGGACAAAGCGATTCGTCATCGCCGGTGGCGGCCGCATCGGGAAACAGACCGCCGAGAACCTCGCTGACCAGGGTCACGATGTCCTCTTAATCGAGTCCGACGAGAATCGCGTTGAGGCATTGTCTGACGCCTACATCGGGCCAGTCATTCATGGCGACGCCACTCGCCCGTCGATTCTCGAACAGGCCGACCTGGCAGACGCAGACGCTATCGCCGCACTCACCGACGAACCGGGCACGAACCTTGCAATCTGCATGGAAGCTCAGCAGTATGCCCCGTCAATTCGAACGATTGCAAGAGCGAGGACGGGAACCGAACAGGAGTATGATGAGGTAATTGACGCAACGCTCCTACCCGAGTATCTCGGTGGCGACCATGCTGCAGATATGCTCACCGGCGAGGATATCCGGACACTCGTCTATCCGACTGCCGAGCTTGATATCATAGAGGTCAGCGTGGCATCGTCGGCCCCCGTTGCAGGCCGGCGTCTTGATGAAATCGCCCTTCCAGACGGGAGTCTCCTGATTTCGACAGCGGATAGAAAAGAACTCGCAGATGCTGAGATGATCTTAGAGCCTGATGAGCGTTATATCCTCGCTGTCGAAACCGATGTTGTTGATGAAGTCTTGAATCTCATGCGCGGGTGAAATAGTTGATACAGAATCATCTAACTAAATGCCAAAATCAGTTCAATCGTCGGAGTAACCCTGGTTCGTAGCAGCGCGCCTCCGCCACCGAGAGTCACAAATCCACACGACATAGCGAATTGTGCTTTCTCATCCTCTGCTCCCATCATCATATGCTTCTCTGTATCGGTTCCTTGATTGTCTATCAGCTATCGAATAAAAGAAAGCTGTAAGTGCTGAATACATAGCGCGTATCTTCCAAGAGATGACGCAGGCCAATAGATCGGTATGGAATTCGTATATTAGATCACAGGTTGATCTCTAATCATGGATATTCCCCTCTCCGGATTCGAGTTTGAGTCTCAAACATTGTACTAAGAAATTTTGTCACAAGTGTGCCCCGAAGGGAAAATGTTCAAATGTGACGGTATACTCTGCAACTGAAACTCTGCTAAACCTCCGGAAACTTACTGCGAACCGTTCGTGTCGACTTCGTCGAACAAATCTGTGACCCGCTGTTCGATATCATCTCGGATCACACGAACTTGATCGAGTTCTTGACCATCAGGATCATCCAGTGCCCAGTCACGAACCTCAACATCGTCAGCATCCAGTTCGAGTGTTGAACAGCCCATCGTGGCGACGATATCACACGATTCGAGCTCATCAGTCGAGACTTCCCGTGGGACTCGATCCGAGAGATCGATATCGTGATCTTGCATAACCGTCACGACCGCTTCGTGGACGCTATCGGCAGGATGAGTACCACCGGTAATGATCTCAACACTGTCTTCGAGGCCACGACGCTCACGTTCGCGTTCAGCAAACGCTGTCGACATCTGGCTGCGACCGGCGTTCTGTACACAAACGAACCCGAGAGTGAGCATTGAGTCGTCTTCCATACCGTCTCTAATCGTTGCTACCGAATTAACAACTCCTATGTGTTGTATATATATCTCAATAGATACTGCGCGACAGGATGGATAGACCACGGTTCGACAGACTGCAGCTCAACAGATTACGGCTCAACGGATCGGGAGCCGTCAAGTGCGACTAACACGGCGGTTGCACGGTTCGTCGTGTTATATTTGCGCCACTTGCCATCTTTTCGACGTGTGAGAAGACCGGCCTCTGTGAGCTGGGATAGTGCATGACTAATTGCACTGTCACTCACCTCAAGCAGTGGGGAGAACTCACAGACACACAGCTCCTCGCCGGCTGTGTGTATGATTCGAAGGATTTTATACCGTGTTTCGTTAGCTATTGCTGACAGTAAGTCGACATCCGATTCGAGATCAGGCCCCCCGACGACCGCATCCAACTCCTCAAGTTCCTCAAGTCGCTCTTGAAGCGCGTCGTTCGTACAACTCCCTCGTTCGTCAGTGAGATACCGTTGGAGTCGGTCACTTGCTGACATACGGATAATTGACCAACAAATAAATTAACTCTTTTGCAGTTGCTATTTATTCGATAGTCACACAATCAATAGAACAATTTAGTAATTGCTAATATAAATCTGCATATATCATCCGTACGGTACAGCGAGAGATGACGCAATCGTCGTCGCAAATAAGAAACCTGAGGCAGATAGAGCAAGTGGCACACTCAGACTCACTTAGGGGGTACTGATGTCGTACGCGCGAGTCAACTACACGGACATCGAACCTATTTCTGGCGCGATGCACATTTTGAGCGATCCTCTTCGTAGCAAGGAGCTCGGCGTGACAATCGTCCACTGTGAACCGGACTGGCGGAACCGTCCGCACGATCACGCTGAATACGATCCGTATACCGTCTGAGTCACCCCGTCAGATCAGAAACGATGAGATCAAAAGCGTGTTCGTGCCTGTCAGTGTGCCTCTAGCTGTACCGCTACTGCTGAAATGATCGACGACGATAGTTTGTGGGCTCTAGACGGTTTCATTGGGTAATTTCGCGGTCGACCGTCGCTACCTCGGCCCGGTTGCCACTCGATTTAACGATCATCGAAACGTTTAGATGTATAGTTCACTTTTTCCTCAAATAAAAACGAGACAAGATGACTCAAAACGACGATTGAATTATCCAACCAGTTGAGATTCGTTTGACCACCACCCAAACAAACCCATGACCGAAATCCAACTCTACGAAGAAGCGATGTGTTGTTCCACAGGTGTCTGTGGACCTGACCCCGACGACGAACTCGTTGAACTGAGTGCCGCACTTGACCAACTCGAAGACGAATTCGAGGACGCCGAGATCTCGCGTGCCAATATGCAGCACAACATCGATCAGTTCCTTAACACCGAGGAAATCTACGATCTCGTTCAGGAGAACGGCCCTGAGATCCTCCCGATCACGACCGTCGACGGCGAGATCGTTGCCAAAGAGGAGTATCTCTCCTACGACGAACTGGCAGCCGAGCTGCGTGCCAACCAACCACAGGAGGCTTAATAAATGGCAACAACGCAACCGACAACTGACGCCAGAGAGATCGTTGAACCGAGCGGCGAGGATACCGAATTCGTCTTTTTCAGCGGGAAGGGCGGCGTTGGCAAGAGCACTGTCAGCTGTGCGACGGCGACGTGGCTCGCAGATAATGACTACAACACCCTACTGGTGACAACCGACCCCGCGCCGAACCTCTCAGACATCTTCGGCCAAGAGATTGGCCATGAGGTCACCACAATCGACGACATCGACAACCTCTCTGCCATCGAGATTGATCCCGATGAGGCCGCTGAGGAGTATCGCCAAGAGACCATTGAACCGATGCGCGAGTTACTCGATGACGAGCAGATCCAAGCCGTCGAAGAACAGCTCAACAGTCCGTGTGTCGAGGAGATCGCGGCTTTCGACAACTTCGTCGACTTCATGGATTCTCCAGAGTACGATGTGGTCGTCTTCGATACCGCGCCCACAGGCCACACCATCCGACTGATGGAACTCCCCTCCGACTGGAACGCCGAACTCGAAAAGGGTGGCTCAACCTGTATCGGTCCCGCCGCCTCAATGGAGGAGCGCAAGCAGGATTACGAGCGCGCTATCGACACGCTCCAGGACAGCGAGAAAACGTCGTTTGCCTTCGTTGGTAAGCCAGAGGACTCCTCAGTCGACGAAATCCACCGAAGTGCATCAGACCTCGGCGAACTCGGCATCGAGTCCCAGCTCCTGATCATCAACGGCTATCTGCCCGAGTCGGTCTGTGAAGACCCATTCTTCAATGGAAAACGTGAGGACGAACAGGCGGTCATCGAACGCGCCACCTCGGAGTTCGACGCCGACGCGATGGCAACCTATCCGCTCCAACCCGGCGAGATCGCCGGGCTCGATCTGCTGGCCGACGTAGGTGGTGTCCTCTACGATGGCGACGAGGCCACCGTCGACGTGGGATCAGCAACCAACGTCGACACTGACGAAGCGGTCGACTTCGACTCGCTGACCGATCCCGACGCAGTCGCCGAGAAACTCCAGCCGGTCGACGACGAGACGCGCTATCTGTTCTTCACCGGGAAAGGTGGCGTCGGCAAGAGTACGATCGCCGCAACGTCGGCGACCAAACTCGCCGAGGCGGGCTACGAGACGCTCGTCGTGACGACCGATCCCGCCGCCCATCTCGAAGACATCTTCGGCGAACCCGTCGGCCACGACCCGACATCGGTGAGCCAAGCAAACCTCGATGCGGCCCGCATCGACCAGGAGAAGGCCCTTGAAGAGTACCGCCAGCAGGTTCTCGATCACGTCACCGAGATGTACGAGGACAAGGAAGACACCGAGATCGACGTTGACGCTGCTATCGCCAATGTCGAGGAAGAATTGGAGTCGCCGTGTGCCGAGGAGATGGCCGCTCTCGAAAAATTCGTGGCCTACTTCGACGAAGATGGCTACGACATCGTCGTCTTCGATACCGCGCCGACCGGCCACACCTTGCGACTGCTCGAACTGCCGTCGGACTGGAAGGGCTTCATGGATCTCGGCTCGCTGACGAAGGGTGCCGCGCCCGCGAAGGGCGACCAGTACGACAACGTCATCGAGACGATGCAGAATCCTGACAAAAGCTCGTTCGCCTTCGTCATGTACCCCGAGTATACGCCGATGATGGAGGCCCATCGGGCGGCCGAAGACCTGAAGGATCAGGTTGGCATCGAGACCGCCTTCGTCGTCGCTAACTACCTCCTCCCCGAGGAGTACGGCGATAACGCCTTCTTCGCCAACCGGCGAGCCCAACAGCAGCAGTATCTCGGCGAAATAAAGGATCGCTTCGAGACGCCGATGATGTGCGCGCCGCTGCGAGGGGACGAGCCCATCGGCCTCGACGGGCTCAGCGCGTTCGGCGACGTGGTGACCGGACTGGCTGAACTCACCGACAACCAAACCGCAGGGGTGCCACAACAATGAGCGAAACCCAACCTGTCGAAGACGCGGTCGAAGGGAAGCTTCAGGCGTTTATTGACGCCATCGAGGACAGCGAAACCTACCAGAAGTTCATGGCTGCGAACGAACGGATGGAAAACGACGACGAGGCAATGGCACTGCTCGATGAGTACCGACAGAAACAGCAACAGTTGCAGACGAGCTTCGATCAGGATCTTATGGCCGAACTCCAAGAGATCCAAGAGGAGTTGGAGCAAAACGAGACGATCCAACAGCACAGGCAGGCACAGACAGCGTTGATCGAACTGCTCCAGCAGACCAACGACGTGATCAGCGAGCCGATCGGCATGGAGTTCGCCCAGTCGTCAGGGGGTGGGTGCTGTTGAGCACCACTGACGACGAGGTTCTGGCGGCCGCTGAGGAACTCGGTGAGGAACTTCGCACCGCCCAGCAGGAACAGAGCCAATTCGAGTTCAATTCGCTGCTGATGCGGTGTAATGACGCCATCGGCCGGGAGATCGGCATCGACTACGGCAGCGCCTGCGGTGCTGGCGACGACTGCTGTTAAGTAGTTACACTACACTCCGTTTTCCTCTCGACCCCTCTCAGCGACACCGATTATGACCCAGTGCTACCCACATCGAACTGACAGGGCCCGCCGCCAGCGACTCGTCGAGTTGACGTTCGGTCTCTTGGCGTTCGACACGCAGAACCTGCCGGACGAAACCGTCGAGCTACCGGCGTGGATCGAGGGGGTCATTTTTGAGTGGGGCGTCGACACCGAGCGGATCGACGCCTGTCTCGGGGCGAAGGCAGATACACTGATCCCGCTGCACCGTTCGTTGACCGGGTCGTCGAGGTCGGCGAGGAGGTCGGTGACCATCGCGTCTTCCGGCGGTATGCGACCGGTGGCGGCGACGTGAAGAAATTGCGGGCTGCCGGGATCCCCGCGGTTGAGGCGGCTATCGGCAGCGACACCGCCCGTCGGGTCGACGAGTACGTCCCACTCGACGCGCTCGAAGCGATCGCCGAGTGGTATTGTTTGCTCCCCCCAAATGCTCGATCTCGAGTAACGTACCCCGGTTTTAGTTTGTCTTGTTGACAGTGACCAGCGTGGTCGGAACAATGATCGCGATCGTCAGTATTGCCCCGCTGATAACTGCGAAGGGCGCAACCGCCTCGGTAGGGTACGCTAAGAGACCGATGGCCGCCCAGTCGACGACGCCCAAGATAACCGTATAGGCGATTGCCACAAGCAGTACCACGACGCTGAATGCACTGACGACGACACCTGCGAGCGGTGGCGATGAATTATCTGTATTCGAATCGGAATTCATAGATATGTTTAATAGTAGTATAGTGAGAAGTACACACGGTTAAACGAATCGAAGCATGGCAGATTCGGCCAGCAGATCGTGGATTGGGTAGAGAATAATGGGTAAAAGAGTTTCTTTATGGAGCCTTTCCGACTACTTCTACTTGCGTCTTCGGCCGGTTGGGTTTAGTCGTCGACCGTCATAAATATGTATAATATTCACAATACTACAATACGAACGGTTTATTTATACTCTTTTTTGTAATATCTCGATATGGAATGCTGCGGAACAGCTATCGACCACCTGCGGGGAGTGACCAATCGAGGGACTCCGCCGACACGTTGGCGGGGTGTTCCGCTGTCTCACGGGAGACTACGACGGCGAGATCGTCGATAACGGCACGACACCGCCAGCCGACCGCATCGAATCGATCCTTACCGAGCATATCAAGTGCTAACGCGGCGACTCGGGTCGAGCATCCGGGCTCGGTTCCTACCCGCCAGTCTCCGAGCCGCCGTCGTCCGTGCTGTCGACTCAGTCTGACGCTTCCTCGCCTTCCGTCTCGATTGTATCGTCGCCTCCGTCGTCGAAGCGCACATGGTCGACACGGCGTCGCTGTCGGTCGCCGTCAGCGTCGTCCTCGGTGTCGAGATACCGATAACAGACGTTTTCAGCCTCGTCTTTTGTCTCCCGGTGGGAACCGTCGCAAAAGGGGAACTCCGCCGAGAGTCCACACTGACAGACGGCGATATCGCCCTTTTCGGGGTCAAGATCCGATGCATCGAGGATTCGCGGTTCGGTTCCGTCGAGTTCGACGAGGCGGCTCATACCTGCGGTCGCCCGCGGACAGATTTAAACGTGGCTCAGTGCTCGAACCCCGCGATCCTCGTTACTCTCAGGAGTGCAATTGTGTGCCTTTTTCGAGGCCAGCTATGTTGGAGTCTACCCATTGGTTACGGTATTGAACTTGCTGGTTCCCCGTATCGCTGTCCAAGATCGAATCGATATATCTCAATACAATGAGAAAGATATCCGTGACAGACACGTTAGACAGACAGCAATGAGGGCGCAACAGTCGGCGTCTCTGGCGGTATAGACGGCATAGATACGTTTTATCACGAGTTTCCACAATAGGAGGCCAGCGGCAAATGTGAGACGATCAGTTTCTCCCCCAACCACGAATCGTATTTCTTCGGAACGTATTTATATCATACCGTGTTTTGTCGATACGTATGAGAGATATTGCAGCCGACACGACCGGTACAGAGCGATTAACAGCTACCGACACCAACACAGGAGAAACCCAATGAATATCACGGTCTATGGCCCGTCAGGCTGCAGTAACTGTACGGAACTCAAAGAGACAACGCAGGCGGTCGTCGACCGCAACGGCATCGACGCCAACGTAACGAAAGAGACTGATATGACCGAACTGGCCGCCAAGGGTGTCATGTCGACGCCGGGCTTCGAGATCGACGACGAAATGGTCTTCAGCGGCACAACGCCGTCAGAAACTGAACTCGAAGAGATCATTACGGAGCGACTGTAGCTCGGGATGGTCTTCGAACAGTTCGCAACGTGGGTTGTCGACACCATCGGGCTCACCGGGGCTCCCAGAGCGAGTGCTCACTTCTTCGTGTACGATACGCTGAAGATCCTCGCCATTCTGACGGCCGTGATCTTCGGGGTTACCTACCTGCGCACCTACTTCCCGCCGGAAAAGATCCGGGACTATCTCGACGGGAAGACAGCCTTCACCGGATACGTGCTGGCCGCGCTCATGGGGATCGTCTCACCGTTTTGCTCGTGTTCGACGATCCCGATCTTTCTGGGGATGGTTGGGGCGGGCATCCCCTTCGGCATCACGATCACGTTTCTGGCGGTGTCGCCGATGATCAACGAGGCTGCCCTCGTCGTGTTGCCGGGGGTTGTCGGCTTCAAATTAACCGCGCTGTATGCGGTCAGCGGCATCACCATCGGGATGACAAGCGGTTACACGCTCAACAAACTCGGCTTCGACCGCTACGTCGACGAGTTTGAGTTTGGCGATTCGGGTGTCGAGATCGACGAGCCAACCAGACGCGAGCGGCTCGAAGAGGCCTACGTCGAGGCCAAAGAAATCATCGTCGAGATCATCCCGTATGTCATCGTCGGTGTCGGGGTCGGCGCGCTCATCCACGGCTACCTTCCCGAACGGCTGGTCGAGACCTACCTCTCGGGACAGTGGGGCGTCTTCGGTGCGGTCGCCGTCGGTGTGCCGATGTACACCGATATTCTCGGTGTCATTCCAGTTGTCGAGTCACTGCTCGGTAAGGGGCTCCCGGTTGGCACCGGCCTCGCGTTTATGATGTCGGTGGCCGCGCTCTCGCTACCGCAGTTCATGATCCTCAAGAAAGTGATGCAGAAGGAGTTGATCGCAGCTTATGCCGGGACACTTGGATCGGGAATCCTCCTGATTGGGCTGCTATTCAACTTCGTCCTCTGAGGTCGGCGTTGACGACTACTGGTCGGCGGAGCCGAACTCTTTTGCGCCGACCCAAACAATATCGATTCGAGTGTCGACATACTCGTCGACAGTCTCTGACCATGACCGATACAGTCCCGGAATCTGCACGACAGACTCTCGAACGCCTCTATGAGAATCCTGAAGCACGGATCACGTCGTTGTTTGAACTCGAAGGCGACGACCAACAGATAGACGCCCAACTAGCCGTGTTCAAAGCGTTGGCCAACGAGTCCCGGATTCGGATCCTCAATGCGTTGCGTGATGGCGAGCTGTGTGCCTGTGAACTACAGGTCGTCCTTGACGCGCCACAGTCGACCGTTGCTAGTCACCTTCGAGAGCTTACCGACGCTGATATCATCAAAAAACGTCGACAGGGTAAATGGACGTATTATCGGATCGGCGATACGGCTGCCCTCCAACTCCTCGATATCGCCGCGGCACTCGACAGCTGAGCACGTCGCAGCAGTCGCGCCATCGAAAAACAGAATCATGTCATTTCCGCCGTGGCGTATTCCGAAAACCACGGAAAGGAAGATTTCAAAACTATCCTATAACTCACAAAGATTTGCGCTACAAGCCCGTTTATAAACATCGAGGGGCAGTAGGCAGGGACACCGACCAGGTGGTTCATCCGGACTACTAAAAAATCGACGCGTACCGACTGCTGAGTAGAACCGTTACACTCAGTAGCAACTAATGTTATCCGTCAGCGATATGCTGTCTTTCACTTCGCTAGATTGCCATTTCAACTGTGGATGACGGACGATTATCGCTAGTTGTCCGTTCTCCTGATAACGGTAGCAGCAAGATCGCAGTCTGACATGGTGAGGATGCCGATACGAGA
>NZ_JABEBY010000011.1:0-112354 GCF_046719765.1 Halonotius sp. F2-221B | reverse complement strand
TGCTCAATCTCCTTTCGACGTGAGCGCTCCATTACTCCTCTATCAAGCTTAGCTAACAAAACTTTTCGTACTCATTAGATCAAGGGACTACCAGTATGTCGGCGAGGATGATGTAAATAAATTTTCCACCAGCTATCAGATCTGATATCTATGCTGGTGGTCAGCTCATCGGAGAAGCCACACAGAACCACCGAAACCGACATGCCGGCGAGGACAGCAGTCTCCAGACGAAACACTCCCGTTTTGCGTATCCATGGGACAGTAGCACACAGGAATCCGGGCGACACGCCACAGCGACGACTCGGCGTGCTCAGCGTTAATAAAAGTCGAACGGGGGAGCGAACCGCTTAGTCGTCGGCCGGGGTCGGGCCGCTGCCGCTCTCACCGGTCGCCTGGTTTTTCGTCCACGAGAGCTTGCCACCGGCGGCAAGGATCTCACGCTCGCGCTCGGAGGCGTGGAGCTCGGCGGTGAACTCCCAATCGCCGTTGACGCGGCAGGTGAACTCCTCGGAGCCGTCACGGACGCCGCCACCGATGTCGTCGACGACGATGATGTCGTCGCCCTGCTCGATCTTGGCGTAGGTTTCCTCGTCGATCGTCAGCGGGACGATCCCGAAATTAAACAGGTTCGCGCGGTGGATCCGGGCGAAGCTCTCGGCGAACACAGCCTCGATACCGAGATACATCGGACACAGCGCGGCGTGTTCCCGCGAGGAGCCTTGGCCGTAGTTCTCGCCGGCGACGAGGACGCCGCCGTCGGCCTCAAGGGCGCGGTCGGCGAAGGTGTCGTCGATACGGGAGAGGGTGAACTCCGAGAGCTTCTCGATGTTCGACCGGTACATCAGGATGTCCGCCGTCGCGGGGATGATGTGGTCGGTCGTGATGTTGTCGTCCATCTTGAGGATGGTCTCGCCGCCGACCGTCTCATCGAGAGCATCCTTCAGCGGCACGTCGCCGATGTTCGGCCCCTTGATGAGTTCGTCGTCGATCGACTCCTCCGGGCTGATGAGGTCGGCGTCGGAGCCGTCGTAGCTCTCCGGCAGTTCGATCCCCGGCGGTTCGAGGTCGCCGAGTTCGTCGGCAAGGTCGCGCGGATCGATGATCTCGCCTTTGATCGCCGCGGCGGTAGCGACCTCCGGCGAGCAGAGGTAGACGCTGTCGTCTTCGATCCCGGAGCGACCCTCGAAGTTGCGGTTGAAGGTACGCAGCGAGACGGAGTCGGACGCCGGCACGTGGCCGATCCCGATACAGGCACCACAGGTCGCCTCCGAGAAGTTGACGCCAGCAGCCATGAGTTCGGCCGTCCAGCCCTGACGGGCGAGGATCTCCGCGGACTGCTTCGAGGCGGGGGCGACAATCATCTCGGTGTGTTTGGCCACCTCGCGGCCTTTGAGCATCTTCGCGCCCGGCAGGATGTCCTCGTAGCTGCCGTTCGTACAGGAGCCGATCATGACCTGCTCGACGCGCTCGCCTTCAACCTCCCGGACGGGCACGACGTTATCGGGCATGCTCGGTGTGGCGATGAGCGGTTCGAGCTCGCCGAGGTCGATCGTGATCTCGTCGGCGTACTCGGCGTCGGCGTCGGGTTCGAGTTTCTCGAAGTCCTCGGGTCGACCAACGCGTTCGAGGTAGTCCTTCGTCTGCTCGTCGGTCGGGAAGATCGACGACGTGGCACCGAGCTCGGTGCCCATGTTGGTGATCGTCGTCCGCTCGGGCACCGTCAGCGACTCGACGCCGGGGCCGGTGTACTCGAAGACCTTGCCGACGCCACCCTTGACCGAGAGGCGGCGCAGCATCTCAAGGATGACATCCTTCGCGGAAGCCCACCCTTCGAGTTCGCCCTCAAGTCGGACGTTGACGACTTCCGGCATCTCGACGTAGTAGGGGCCGCCGCCCATGGCGACGGCGATGTCGAGGCCGCCCGCGCCGATAGCGAGTTGGCCCAGCCCGCCGGGGGTCGGCGTGTGGCTGTCGGAGCCCAGCAGCGTCTTGCCGGGGGCGGCAAAGTTCTCCTTGTGGACATTGTGGCAGATACCGTTGCCGGGACGGGAGAAATGCGCGCCGAAGGTGCCCGCGGCCGACCGGAGGAAGCGGTGGTCGTCGGTGTTTTTGAAGTCGAACTGGTAGGTCTGGTGGTCGCAGTACTGGGCGGCGAGCTCGGTCTGTACGTCTTCGAGCCCGAGGGCCTCGAACTGCAGCCAGACCATCGTGCCGGTCGTATCCTGCGTGAGGGTCTGGTCGATTTCGATACCGATCTCCTCACCGGGGGTGAGTTCCCCTTCGACGAGGTGATCGTCAAGGATTTTTTCTGTAAGTGTCTGTCCCATAACGTTCGCTCGTCGTGCCTACGCGGACATAAATCCCGCGTATGCTGTGAGAAACCCGATCCGAGCCGGTAGCAGGCTGCTACGGCGGGTTCGACCCACCAAGCCACGGGGCGACACGAGACAGGAGCCCACCGGCTCCGGTACTGTTTTCGGGATCGCCGGCGACCGCTCAGCCATGTTTGAATCCGGCGCGTTCGTCGGCCAGCAGCTAACACCCATCAACGACACACAGATCCAGCCCAACGGCGTCGATCTCACCGCCGCCGCGATCTACGAGCAGACCACGGCGGGCCGGATCAGCCGCGATGGGAAAACGATCGGCGACCGCCGGGAGATCGAGGCCGACGATGGCCTCTTCACCCTCGATCCAGGGGCCTACATCCTCCAGTACGCCGAAACCGTCCGGATTCCGGACAACCATATCGGCTTTATCTACCCGCGGTCGTCGCTGATGCGGAACTCCTGTATGCTACACACAGCAGTTTGGGACGCCGGTTACGAAGGCAAAGGCGAGGGGCTGCTGGAAGTCCACCACGAGATCGAGATCGAGGCCGGGGCTCGCGTCGGCCAACTCGTGTTCGCCGCGGCCGACCACGAGGACACCTACGACGGCGACTATCAGGGCGAACACATCGACACCGAGTAGCCTACCCATCGTTGGGGGACGGAAGCCGCTTCTGAAGCACGTAGACGGCACCGATCGCAAAGACGACACCACCGATCCCACCGACAATAAAACCGGGATCCTCACCCAACAACGCCACCCCGGCGATCACCGAGGCGAAAAAGACGATCCCCGCGACGATGGCGTACACCCGCTCAGTTCAAGCAACACCAGTGCTTTCAGGCCGGCTGCGAGCTGTTGGAGGAGACTCATACGGCGATACTTGATCGAATGCTATTCATTGTTGCTGTCGATCCTATCGGTTCCGCAGCCGGAGACTCGTCGTCGACATCCACAAGGAGCGCGTCGAGCAGTTACTCCTGATCCGCGATATCGATCGCCGTCAGATCGGTGTCGCCGACGGGGATCGCCTTGTCGAGTTCGGGGCCGACCATCGACATCTGGTAGACTGCGTCGGGATCGAACCGTTTGTGCGTGAACTTGAACACCGTATGTTCGAGCGCGCCATCAAGCGTTGGAAGGGTGCGGATGAGTCGGTGGCGGGTGCCGTGGTTGCGATCGAGGAGGTAAACCTCGATGTCGTCAGTCGGCACGAATACATCCTCGGGTTTCAGAACCACCTCGTAGGGGCGATTCGTGTGGCTGAAGACGAGCGTGTCGGCCAGCGCGTCGTTGCCGAACTGGACGATCTCGGGCGCGGCGGCCCAGCCGGGATCGAGCACGCGGTCGATCTCGCGGTAGTCGACGACGTTGCGGATCGTCGTCCGCTCGCGGATCTCTTGGAGATCCGGCACCGACTTGCTCTGGAAGGAGACGACGAGATCCTTGACAAGGCTCCGGAGCGATGCGTCGCTGGCCGCCGACTCTGTGGCCGGCTCGGTGGGCTCGGAGCGGATAACGTTGGGCGAGGTTTCGCGTCGTTCCATCGGTGTGTCGGCGCTGATGCCGTCCTATCTCTCCCTTCGTGGTGAACTCTCAAAACTGTTTCTTACAGTCAACTACGAGGTTGCGGCCGGCGCACACGAACCCACCGCTACGTGGTCGGCTGCACCGACACCTGTTGTGGCTCGTGGTGACCGATCGGGGGCTGTGGGCTACGCTGTGACGAGGTCGACACCGCTGATCTCGAAGCGCGCGCCACCGCCACGTCCGGTCGTGACCTCGATATCCCAGCCGTGGGCTGTGACGATATCCCGGACGATCGAGAGGCCGATCCCGGTGCCGTCGCTGTCGGTCGTATACCCGTGGTCAAATATCTCTTCGCGTTGCTCCGCTGAGATGCCGTCTCCGTCGTCCACGAGATAAAACCCCGTTCGCTCGCCGCTACCATCCGAATCAGCGTCCGCCTCGGCATCGCCGAGCAGGCCAACCTGGATGGTCACCGGTGGCTCGTTGTGATCGCCGGCGTTGCGATAGAGGTTTTCGAAGATCCGCAGCAGCCGATTTCGGTCGGCTGCAACCGTCGTGTCGTCTGGAACCCTCACGTCGAGTTCACAGCCGTCGACGGCGGCGTGTTCCCACGCCTCGCGGGCGACAGCCGCAAGCTCCACCGGCTCGGTGTCCTCAACGGTCTGGCCGGCTCGCGCCAGCATGAGCAGGTCGTCGACCATCTGATCCATCCGGTCGTGGGCCCGCTGGATGTGGGCCAGCGCGGTTTCGGCATCGTCGAGGTCAGCCGCCTCGCCGCTGATGGCGTCGGCGGCCACCTCCGCCCACCCATCGATCGTCGACAGCGGATTCCGGAGGTCGTGGCTCACGACACCCGCGAACTCGTCGAGCCGCTCGTTTTGGCGTTCGAGCGACGCTTTCTGGGCCTCCAGCTGCTGTTTTCGTTCGACCCGATCTGTTACGTCGTCGAAGGTGATCACCCGGCCGATGTCGTCGTCGGAGGGAACCGAGATCGGCGAGACGGTGATCGCATGCCAGCGGTCGCCGTTTCCATCCACCCGGACGGTTTCGCTGCTCGATTCGCCGGCCAGCAGCTCCTCGATCCGCGCTCGTGAGATGACGAACACGTCATCGACCTGGTGGCCGATGAGATCGTCGTCGGTCACGTCCAGCATCGTCGCCGCGGCGTGGTTGACATCGACGATCTCGCCGTCGGGGGTCGCTACCAGCATCCCGCTTTCCATGTTTTCGACGACGACCTCGCGGGCCAGCGGCGAGAGATCGAACAGCCGGTACTCCGAGACGGCGATGGTGAAGATGATCGCCCAGAGCGCGCCACCGACCGGCGTCCAGTCGAGGGTGGTGATATCCAGATTGTACGCGAGGTTTGCCCCCATAACGATCGCGGCCGACAGCAACACGCCTGCCGTCTGTTTTCGGACGAAGAGATTCGACTGGAACTCAAGAAACCGGCTGACGATCCACCACGTCCCGACCGCGACAAGGACGTAGCTGTAGCTCGCATGCAGGATGTACCACACGCCGGGGGTGAACTCCATGACGAACAGCCCATCGTCGGTCGCCGCAACGGTCGCACGGACGAGATCGGGGGCCGTCCACACCACCCCGATGGTCAACACCGGCACAACGAACAGCGGCCACAGTCGTTGTCGCCGAACCCACGCCGTGTGATCCGTGTAGACGGCCGCGAACACAAAGTAGCCGACCGCGCTGAACGCCGGCCCAACAAACCGGAGATTGTGCCACAGCAGCTCGGCGGGTATCGTGGTGGCACTGATCCGTAACAGCTCCGCCAGCGCCCACGCCGCAAGCGCGATCATAGAGACGACCAGACTGATCCGGTACCGCTCGTCGGATAGCTCATCGATAACATACCACGGCAGAAACACACAGACCGCGGCGAGAGCGAACGGGATCAGTACCGGTGTCAGTTCGTATGCCACGGGATTATCAACTCTCGAACAGCCCTAGGTCTTCTTGACCTGCAATAATTATTGCTGCCGCACTGTAGGCCGTCATCGACGGGTACGCGCTCCTCGTCGATGGGGTTCACTCGTTGTCGGTGGCTCACTCCTCGTGGGCGTTGCTTACTCCTCGTCGGCGAGATTGGCTTCGACCTTGTCGGCGTACTTTTCGAGGTCGGCCGCGATTGTCCGGGCCTGCTCAGGTGTCAGTCGAACCCGGTCGGCATGGGCTGGGAGGTGCTCCAGTTCAGCGTTGTCGAGTTCTAGCTCCAGTTTGACGTGATCGGGGTTCTTCCGCGGTGCGGTCACGTTGACGACGGCGTAGGCCGATTCGGTGAACTCGTGGGCCTCGGCTTCCCCCTCAAGCAGGTCGAGGGTGGTGTAGGCGTTGACTGACAGCAGTCGGTCGGACATAGCCCCCGATAGACGAGGCTGACTCTTGAGGCTTTGTTTAGAAAAAGCGCGGTGGGCGATAGCCTGGGCGGCTTAGTCGTCGGCCGGCGTCGCGTCGATGGAGTTACCCTCGCCGTCGGTCGGCGCGGGGGAGGCATCCATGTCGTCGTCTTCGGCGTAGGGGTACCACGTCATCTTCGTGTTGTGCATGTAGGGATCCTCGTAGCTGGTCTCCTCGGGCTCGATGAACGCCTCCAGTTCTTCCTCGTCGTGGCGGGCGATGAACTCACGGAAGGTCTCGCTGCCCTCACGGTTGTCCTCGAAGGTCGCCAGCAGGTTCTCGATCGCACCGGGCACCTCGTCGGCCGGGACGCGCTGGCCGACCCACTGGGCGAACTGTGGGTTCTCGCCGAGGCCACCGCCGAGGCCGATATCGAGGGCTTCGACCGGCTCGCCGTCCTTGCGGGTCTTCATCCCGCGCAGCGAGATGTCGGCGATCTGCGGCTGGGCACAGGAGGCCGTACAGCCCGACAGATGGATGTGGAAGTCCTCGACGCCCTCGGGGAGTTCGACGTTCTCCTTGAGCCACCGCGCGTAGCGCACCTGCCGGTTTTTCGTCTCGACAATCGAGAGCGAACAGAATTCTGTTCCTGTGCAGGCGACCGAGCCACGCATGAACGGATGGGGATCCGGCGAGTAGTCTTCGAGCAGTGGCTCGTCGAGCAGGTCGTCAAGATCGTCTTCCGGAACGTCAGTGATCATCACGTTCTGTCGTTGGCTGATGCGGACTTCGCCGGAGCCGTACTCGTTGGCGAGATCGGCGAGTTCGAGCGTGTCGTCGGCACCCATGCGGCCGACCAAGACGTTGAGCCCGACGTAGTAGTTGCCGTCGCGCTGTTCGTGGACGCCGATCAGGTCGCCGTGTTCCTCGCCGCCGGCGTTGTAGGTGTACTGATCGCGGATGTCCTCGCCGGCCGATTCGAGTTCGAAGTCGACGAAGTCCTCCTGGAGGACGCGGCGGAGCTTGTCGGTGCCCCACTCGTCGACGAGGAACTTGATCCGGGCGTTGTAGCGATCCTCGCGGTCGCCGTGTTCGCGGAACAGCGCGGAGATGCCGCCGGCCACGTCGGCCGCGTTTTCCGGGCGGACGAAGACATCGATATCGCGGGCGAGTCGGGGTTCGTTCCGTGAGAGGCCGCCGCCGACGCGGACGTTGAACCCACGGACTTCCTCGCCGTCGATTTCCTTGGAGGCTGGCTCAAGTGCGAGGTCGTTGATGTCACCCTGTCCCGAACCGTCCGGCGAGCCGGTGACCGACACCTTCCATTTGCGGGGGAGGTTGGCGTGATCCTCGTTGCCTTTGAACGTCTCGTTGAGCTCCTTGATGACGGGCCACGCATCGACGAACTCCGGGGCCTTGCCGGCCATCGGGTTGCCGACGATGTTGCGCCAGGAGTCACCACAGGCCTGCTGGGTTGAGAGGCCGTTGGCCTCGAGCTTTTCGAAGATCTCCGGCACGTCTTCCAGTTTGATCCAGTGGAGTTGGATCGATTGGCGGGTCGTCCAGTCGACGTAGCCGTCGCCGAACTCGGGGTTTGTCTCCGGACCGCGGGCGTACTCGTCGGCGATCTCGGCGACGACCTCGGTCTGGCCGGGTTTGAGCACGCCGTTTGGCGTCCCGATCCGCATCATGAAGTAGCTCTCTTGGCCGTTGCGCTGATGGTATAACCCCCACCATTTGAACCGCTCGAACCAGGCGTCGTGTTCGTCTTCCGGGATCGACTCCCAGCCCTGTTCGGCGAACGCCATGAGATGCTCTCGGATCTCATTGCCGTAGACCTCCGATTTCCAGTTCTCAACGTCGGTTGGCATATGCCCACCCAATAGCTCTACCTGTAAACCGTCCGCCCCCGCGTCAACCATCCCCGGTGGTTGCCTTCTCCGGTGGTTATTGCCGCTACTTGCACTGTCGGTTACCGATCGGCTCCAGCACGGCGTGTTCGCGGTCGTAGTTGCGGTATTCGCCGTTGTGGATGTAGCCGACCGGAAGTTTTCCGGGGACGCCGCTGGCCCCACACTCGATACACTGGCCGTAGGTCGTCACCGCCACATCACGGCCGTCGGCGGAGACCGCGGTGAACCCCTCGGCGATGAAGTCGACAAGCTCACAGGAACAAAACTCGGGGGCATGGAGCCGCCAGAGTTCGCTGACGCTGACGCGTCGCTGGTCGTTGACCGAGAGCCACGCGCCGTCATCGAGGATGCGAAGAGCAACGCTCACACAGCCTGTTGGGTCGCCGGCTACCTGTAGGAGTCGCCCGCTGCAATCGCTGACCGCACCGGTGACACCGTTTCGACACCACAATCTACTGTTGTCGTGTGGTTTTGGAATAAACACGGCGTCCGGTATAGCTGCAACACGATCCGGTATCACCGAGCGCGGGTCAGTGTTACGGGTTCGATGTGGGTTAAGACGGCTGGTGTCTTACGAGGCTATGATGACCGAAACGACGCAAACAGACGATGTATCAGTAGCCTCCCCCCGGCGACATATCGGGGCCACGGAGGGGAGCGATGCAAACTGAGGAAGCCGACCATCTCGCGGAGCTTTCTGACGGAGCCGGCTGTACCGAGATCTGGGAACACCTCTCCGAGCGGCGCGAGGCCGACGAGGCGGCCGCCGAGGACAGTGTCGACGAGGCCACACCCGACTCACGCGACGCCACCGCTCACCAGGACTGACACCCGTGCGGATGGAGCCTCGCTTTTACCTACGGTTTGTCGCGGCGGCTACCACCGTGCGCGGCACTTTTGTTCCGTGCGGCCGTGTGATCGGTAAATGACCACGGAGTACGGTTCAGACCGCGAGACACCGGTCGGCACCCCCGTCGTCCGCGCCGATCCGGAGATCACCGGCGACCGTGCCGAGGAGGCTGTCGATTTCGACCCCGACGATCCCGACAGCGTCGCCGAGGCCGCCGAGGTCGTCCACGACTTTGCGACCGGTGCTGTCGGCGGCAACGACCATGTGCTGATGCTCCGGGGGGCGGCGGCCTGTGCGGCCCTCGTTCGCGGACGCGGCTCCTACAAGGCTGCCGCCGAGGCCGCCGGCGACGGCGTGACCGTCTCGTTTATCCGCAAATGGGCGCGCGTTCACGACCTCCCGCAGTCGATCCGGCGGCACGTCGCCCGCGGGCATATCGCGCCGACAGCCGCCAAGCATATCGCTCGCGTGCCCGCGGAAGATCGGTATCTGTTGGCGTGGGCGAGTCTCGATGCCGAGTTGACGGTGCGGGATATCCGGTCGATCGCCAGCGCGATCAACGATGGGGCCGATACCGAGACCGCGCTCCGCGACCACGACATCACGCCCGGCGAGCTGACGGTGACGCTGCCGACCGAGGAGTATATCGAGCTGCGGCACCGTGCCTCGATGGACAACCGGCCGCCGGGGGATATCGTCGCCGACGCGCTGGCGGCCTACTTTGCCGACGAGTAGCCGAGGGCGTCGGCGTCAACGCTCGCTCCGCACCGATGTAAAAACCCTTATCACCGCCTGCCGGCAAGCAACAGTGAGGGCTGGTAGCTCAGTTAGGGAGAGCGTCTGGCTTTTAACCAGACGGTCGGGGGTTCAACTCCCTCCCAGCCCGTTTTGCTCCGAACACTATCGTGAGGAGCAACGCGGCTGTCGAAGGCGTTGAAGCAGGGAGTGAAGCGAACGCAGTGAGCGAAGCGACCGTGGTTCAACTCCCTCCCAGCCCGTTTTCCTGCGTCGTCGTGAACACCGTGAGCGACGGCTCGAAGCGGCTTGCCGCTTCGGCGACCAACGGGAGCAGTGAAAACGCTACCGAGGGAGTGAACCGTGGAAGTCGCAACCGTGAGCGAAGCGAACGGTTCGTCTTCCGGTGGTTCAACTCCCTCCCAGCCCGTTTTGCTCCGAACACTATCGTGAGGAGCAACGCGGCTGTCGAGGGCGTTGAAGCAGGGAGTGAAGCGAACGCAGTGAGCGGAACGACCGTGGTTCACGCGAACGCAGTGAGCGGAACGACCGTGGTTCACGCGAACGCAGTGAGCGTGAGCTTGTTGGATTCAGTTCCACAGTGTTCAACGCCTTTCCAGCCCGGTTTTCTGCGTCGCCCAGTCGATCGCCGACCACTGGGTTACGGTCGCTTAGTCGTCGGCCGCAGCCGATTCGACGGCGTCGACCGCGATGGTATCATCGTCGGCATCGGCCCGCGGGAAGTGGCCGATCGTCGCCTCCCGGAAGGCGTCCTCGTCGAACTCGTAGTCGCCCTCCAGCGACTCCAGTAGGGTGTGAGTATCCCGCATCGCGTTTTTCAGACAGGTCGACGCACCAGGCGAGGGCGTGATATTGAAGATGATGTCGTCGCCGACGATCTTCGCCTCACCCATATCCAGCGATTTGTTGGCGGTGTCGACGATCTGCGGGCGAATGCCGCCGTAGCCCTTTGCGCGCTCGATGTCCTCAAGCTCGACGCTCGGAACGACCTTCTGGACATGCGGGAGGAACTGCTTGCGGCCGATGACAGGCAGATCGTAGAGCAGATTTTCGAGGACAAAGGGAAAGAGAATCCGGTCGGCCATGATGTTGGCGTAGCTGAGGAACGCCTCGGGTGTGAAGCCGAAGACATCAAAGAAGTCCGGCACCGACGAGAGCCGACCGCGTTCGAGCCCGGGGACGACCTTCGCCGTTGGACCAAACCGGGTGATGGAGTCGTCGTGTACCTCCGCATCACCGTGAACGGCGGCGAAGGGGAGTTTCTTCATCTGAAGCGTGTAGACCTTGCCGTTCAATAGCTGGTCGTCGGCGATGAAGAAGCTCCCCGCGACCGGGAGCAGCGACATATCCTCGCCGTATCCGAGTTCCTTGGCGATCTGGAGGCTATGGGAGCCGGCGGCGACGACCGTCGCGTCGGCGTCGAAACGGCCCGCGTCGGTGGCGATGGTGTGGCCGTCCAGCGTCGGCGTGATGTCGGTAACCTCGGTGTCGGTGTAGATGTCGACGTTGGCTTCCTCGCGGGCCTGCTCGGCGAAGGATTTCGTCGTCTGGCCGTAGTCGACAACGTAGCCGTCAGGCGTCTGGAGGGCGAGCAGATCGGTGTCTGGATCGCGGCCCTCGACGACCTTTGGCTCGATATCGGCGATCTCCTCGCGCTCGATGGGCTGGAGTTTCGGGAACAGCTCGCCGAACCCCTCCTCGTGGTAGCGGGATTCCAGCTTGGGAACCTCCTCGTCGCCGACCGCCAGCACCATCTTGCTGCGTTTCGAGTGCATCTCGCGGTCGGGGTCGTGGTGTTCGAGATAGCCCGCCAGCAGCTCCGCGCCCTCCTTGACCTCCTCGGCTTTTTCCAGCGTGTAGTTGGTCTCGATGTCGCCGAAATGCAGCGTCTGGGAGTTGTTGGTGTGATGGGAGTTGATCGCGCCGAGTTCGGGCTCTTTCTCGATCAGTGCGATTGAGTCGATATCGGTGAACGTCGCGGTCGTGTACAGCAGCGACGCGCCGCTGATGCCGCCGCCAACGATCACGAGGTCGTATTTGCCGGACATGGGTGGATCTACCGCCGCTACGTCGGCTGTCGTGCTCCGCACTGATAACTCATATTTTTTGGAGTCGACTATTCGACAACTGACGAACAATGCATCGACAATCCGACGATCACGGCCAGTTCCCGCCGCCGTGAGTGGGACAATCAGTCAGCCGGTGTCGACTCGGCTGTAAGTGCCGGATGATCCTCCAAGACGGCGGTGGCGGCGTGTTCGCCGCTGAGCAGACACATCGGCATCCCGATCCCCGGTGCGGTGAACCCGCCGGTGTAGTACAGTCCGTCGACGCCGGTTCGGTGGCCCGGTCGGAACGGGCCGGTCTGCCACAGCGTGTGGGCCAAGCCGAGGGCGGTTCCCTGCGGGTCGCCAAACCGGTCGACGTAATCGCTGACGCAGGCGGTCTCCTCGACGACGATCCGATCACGGAGGTCGACGCCCGTGTTGGCGGCCAAGTCGGCAAGGATCTGGTCGCGGAACTGCGCCCGTCGCTCGGGCGTGTCATCTAATCCGGGTGCCAGTGGCACCAAGATGACGACCGCGTGGTGGCCGTCGGGAGCGACCGTCTCGTCGGTCACCGAGGGCACCGAGAGGTAGTACGCCGGCTCGTCGGGCCACCCCGGGTCGTCGAAGATATGTTCGAAGTGAGCGTCCCAGTCGGTCGGCAAGACGAGTGTATGGTGGGCCAGCGGCTCGATGTCGCCCTCGACGCCGAGATACAGCATAAACGCCGATGGGCCGTAGGTTCGGTCGTCCCAGTACCCGGGGTCGTGATCGCGGGCGGCCGGTGGCAACAACTCGCGTTCGGTGTAGGCCGGGTTGGCGTTGCTGACGACGACCTCGCTGTGGTCGGTGCCGCGGTCGGTCACGACGTTGAGGCCATCGCTGGCTGGGGTGATCCCCTCGACAGTCACCCCGGTTTCGATGTCGACACCCTGCTGGCGGGCCAGCGTCGCCAGCGCGTCGACGACGCCGGCGATCCCGCCGTCGGGATAGAACACGTTATAATTGAAATCGACGTGGGCCATGATGCTGTAGATCGCGGGCGTGTTGTGTGGCGCGCCACCGAGGAAGACGAGCGTATACTCCAAAAGCTGTCGGAGCTTTGGATGATCGAAGTATCGGGCGACGTAGTCGTCCATCGTCCCGAACAGCCGAAGCCGGGGAAGCATCGGCAACAACGCCGGATCGAGGTAATCTCGGAGTCGTTCACGACCAGCGTACAACACCCGCTCCATCGCCAACTCGTAGTTGGTCGCGGCGGTATCGAGATACCGATCGAGGGCCGCCCCCGCACCGTCCTCGTAGGACTCGAAGATCTCGTGAATATTCCCGCGGTTCGGCGCAACGTCGACGCTGTCGCCGTCCTTCCAGTGGACGCGATACTGTGGATCGAGTCGTTCGAGCCCGTAGTAGTCGCTCGGCTGCCGGTCGAACTGCCCAAAGAATCGTTCGAAGACATCGGGCATGAGATACCACGACGGCCCGGTGTCGAACCGGAAGCCATCGCGTTCGAGGACGCCAGCGTGCCCGCCGAGGTGGTCGTGTTGCTCGTAGAGTTGCACGTCAGCCCCGGCGTCGGCGAGAAACGTTGCCGCCGCGAGCCCGCCGAACCCGCCACCGACGACGGTCACCTGCTGTGACTGGCTTCTGCCCATATCTGATCGTAGGGCGGCACCCGTATTCGGCCAGCGGGCGTTCCCAGATCGCAGGATTGCGCGACCCGTTTTATATGTGAACAGCCCCCACAATCATGGTATGAGCGCGCTCAGTTCTCGGGCGATGAGCCGGCTGTCTCGCACGTCGGATGCACACCCATCGCTGCTGCTCTCACGGGCCGCGTTGGTGGTGGTCGCCGTCACGTTCGCGGCGCTGGCCGCCGCCGGGATATCGGTACCGATGGACGCCCAGATGGTCATCTATCTCGTGGGGATGATCGCGCTCAACCTCCCCCACGGCGGCTACGAGCACGTCGCCAACCTCCGGCGGCGACGGCCGGACTTTCGGTGGCGGTACGTCGCGGTGTATCTGGCAGCCGTTGGCGGCTTCCTCGGGCTGCTGTTGGTTTCGCCGGTTGCCGGGTTGGGCCTGGCGGTCACCGTCGCCATGGCGAAAGGCGGCCTCGGCGGGGTGAAGGTGCTCGATGCCACCAGCGGCACCGACCACCTACAGACGCGGGCCCAGCGGCTACTGGCGGCTGGCGTCCGCGGCGGCAGCGTCATGCTCGTGCCCATCGTCTTCTGGCCCGAGACGTTCCATTCCTTTAGCGCGCTCATGGTCGGGTTGGTCGAGCCGGGCGGACTCGCGCCGTATGCGGCGTATTTCGACGTGACACGACCGATCATCGCCGCGGGCTTCGGGCTGGCACTGGTCGCTCACATCGGGCTGGGCTATCTGCGGGGCGGCGGTCGCTCGTGGGTTGTCGATGCCGGTGAAACGCTGCTGTTGACGGCGTATTTTGCGGTCGTGCCGGTCGTCGTCGCCGTCGGGCTCTACTTCCCGCTGTGGTACTCCGCCCGGCAGGTCGCCCGCGCACAGACGGTGCGGGAGCCGCCGGTTGGCGACGACCGGTGGGATCTGCTTGGCGGCGACGATCCGACAACGACAGCGATCCGGGCATGGGGACTGCTCGTCGCGGGCGCGCTGGCGACAGTTGCCGTGTTGGCGGCCGTCTACTGGGCCGTGCCAAACCCGTTTGCGAACAGCACCCTGCTGTCCGGCGCGGTAGCGTTCTGGAGCATCTTTATCAGTATTATCGCGCTGCCACACATCGTCGTCGGCTCGCTGTGGGATCGGGAGCGTGGGATCTGGTATGTGCCCTGAGCGGTGACGGCCGCCGCGACCGCTCAGCGTTGATCACGGCCGAGTAGCAGGTATAACACCACCCCAAGCAGCGGGGCAAACAACACCACGAGCGCCCACAGGATCGCCGAGTGACTGCTGTTGTCGGCGGCGTCGCTGTACGTCCAGATGACGAGCGCGATCTGCACCACAAAGGTGAGCAGTGAGAACGCAAAGCCGATGAGCGCCAGTTCGAGTTGCAGCAGTATGGAGGGCAGCATGCCTGTAGATGTCAGGCACAGCGACAAGTGAGTTGTGACCGGACATCTCGGTGAACAGGTGGGAGCCTGTGGTCGAAACGCGCCGATAGGCTGTACTGACGCGACAGTAGCATCACCTGTCACGATCGAGCCATCCAACTCGTGAGGGTTTGTTCATGTGTCATACACCCATGGTATTCAGCAACACGCTTATTGCTGTCAAACACCAGACTGTGTATAGCTTCGAATGCGGGCCGAAACGACGATCTGCGTTGGTCCTCGCCGGGGTGCCGCTGCAAGCGAAGCAGGGCATGTGGTGACAGAAGCTGCTGTCCATCGCACCAACGGGTGGCCGGTGGTGCCGCAGGGTGGTCACCCACACATCGTCCGATCGCCACCGTCTTCGAACCACGCATAATGACAGACAGACACACACTCGACCAGCTCAGCGAAACGTATCAGGCGAGTATCCCCGACGATCTGCGGGAAGCCCGGTCGTTCTCGTGGTATCTCGACACGGTGTACGAAGACCCTCACGTCGCACGGAACGCCCACCAGCGTGTCGCCGATATGTTCGATCACTACGGCACGCAGTACAGCGAGGAAGACGGCCTCGTCGAGTACGCCCTCGCCGCCGAGGATCCGCTGCACGACGGCGAAAACGTCTTTTACGGCCGTGAGATCCACGAGGCGATCCACGAGTTCGTCAACAAGGTGAAATCCGGCGCGCGCGGGCTCGGCCCGGAGAAACGCATCAAGCTCCTGTTGGGGCCGGTTGGGTCGGGGAAATCACACTTCGATTGGCTCACCCGGCGGTACTTCGAGGCCTACACCCGCGAGGACGCCGGCCGGATGTACACCTTCCGGTGGACCGATCTCTGCTCGGTGATCGACGACCAGGATCCGGGCGATGACACCGTCCGCTCGCCGATGAATCAGGATCCACTGGTGTTGCTGCCGAACGAACAGCGGGCGGCGGTTATCGAGGATCTCAACGAGACACTCGACGCGCCGTACACGCTTCGCAACGACCAGCATCTCGACCCTGCCTCGGAGTTTTACATGGACGAGTTGCTGGCCCACTACGACGACGATCTGGAGGCCGTCCTCGACAACCACATCGAGGTGATCCGGCTGGTCGCCAGCGAGAACCGCCGGGAGTGCATCGAGACCTTCGAACCCAAAGACAAGAAAAACCAGGACGAAACCGAGCTCACCGGCGACACCAACTACGCGAAACTGGCCGTCTACGGCGAGTCAGATCCGCGAGCCTTCGATTACGCCGGCGCGTTCTGTAACGCCAACCGCGGGCTGTTCTCCGGTGAGGAGCTCCTCAAACTCCAGCGGGAGTTTCTCTATGATTTCCTGCACGCTTCACAGGAGGGGACAATCAAGCCGAAGAACAACCCCCGGATCGATATCGATCAGGTGATCGTCGGCCGGACGAACATGCCGGAGTACCGCGAAAAGACCGGCGACGAGAAGATGGAGGCGTTCAACGACCGCACCAAGCGGATCGACTACCCCTACGTCTTAGAGTACGACAGCGAGTCGAAGATCTACCGGAAGATGCTGCAGAACGCCGACGTGCCGAACGTCCACGTCGAGCCTCACACCCTGGAGATGGCCGGGCTCTTCGGCGTGCTGACCCGGCTTGAAGAACCGACCGACGAGACGGTCGACCTACTGGAGAAAGCGAAGGTCTACAACGGCGAACTCGAAGACGAGGAGGTCGACCGCCGGAAGCTCAGAGAGGACGCCGAGGAGTCAGCCGACATCGGCGAGGGGATGGAGGGTGTCTCCGCGCGGTTCATCGGCGACGAGATCGCCGAGGCGATCATGGACGCGACCCATCGGGATCGCTCCTACCTCTCGCCGCTGTCCGTCTTCGATCACTTCGAGGCGAATCTTGGCGGCCACGGCTCGATCGCGGCCGACGATCTCGACCGCTACAAGCGGCTGCTCGATACCGTCCGCGAGGAGTACCGCGAACGCGCCATCGAGGATGTGCGCCACGCCCTTGCGTACGATGTCGATGAACTTCGCCGCCAAGGCGAGAAGTACATGGATCACGTCATGGCCTACATCGACGACGCCACTGTCGACGACGAGCTGACCGGCCGGGAAACCGAACCCGACGAGACGTTCCTCCGGGCGGTCGAGGAACAGCTCGATATCCCCTCCGACCGCAAGGACGACTTCCGCCAGGAGGTCTCGAACTGGGTCTCCCGCCGGGCCCGGGAGGGACGGGATTTCGATCCACAGGACAACGACCGCCTGCGCCGCGCACTCGAACGGAAACTGTGGGAAGACAAGAAACACAACATCAATTTCTCCGCGCTCGTGTCGGCGACGGATCTCGACGAGGAGGAACGCGGCGCATGGGTCGACGCGCTCGTCGACCGCGGCTACTCCGAGGATGGGGCCGCCGAGGTCTTGGAGTACGCCGGCGCGGCCGTCGCCCGCTCGGAGATGGAGGATGGAGCTGACTGAGCGATGACAGACACCACAGACGGCGAGACGTTCCGGCGGGCGGCCGATGAGCGACTGCAACAGGCCTACGACTCGCCGATGAGCCTCGACGAGTACGTTGAGCGGGTGCTCACGAACCCGATCGCCGCCGCCTCCGGGCCACGGTATCTGCTTGCTGCAATCGAATCGCAGGGCACCCGCACAGTTGAGGAACGCGGCGAGGAGCTGGATCGCTACCGGTTTTTCGACGACCCGTTCAACGATGGCGAACACGCAGTGTTGGGAAACACCGCCGCGCTGAACGCCTTTGTCGACGACCTCCGGGCGGCCGCTGCGGGCCGCGGCAACGACGAAAAGATCGTCTGGATCGACGGGCCGACGGCGACCGGGAAATCCGAGTTCAAGCGGTGTCTGGTCAACGGGTTGCGGGAGTTCTCGAAGACCGACGCGGGCCGACGCTACACCGTCGAGTGGAACGTGACCGGCACCGCCGGCTCGACGCGCTCGCTGTCGTACGGCAGCGGCGGCGATGCCACCGCGTGGTACCGCAGCCCGGTGCAGGCGAACCCGCTGTCGGTGTTTCCGGCGGACATCCGCGCGGAGATTGCTGAATCGGTGGCCGACGAGACGGCCTACCCCATCGCCGCCGATGTCGATCTCGACCCGTTCAGCCGCGAGGCCTACGAGCATCTGGAGTCGACGTACCGCGAGGAGGGCCGCCGCGACCTCTTTTCGGCGGTGACCGACCGCGACCACCTCCGGGTGACGAGCTACGTTGTCGACATTGGCCAAGGGATCGGTGTGCTCCACGCCGAGGACGACGGCACCCCCAAGGAGCGCCTCGTCGGCTCGTGGATGAGCGGCATGCTGCGCGAACTCGATTCGCGGGGCCGAAAGAACCCACAGGCGTTCAGCTACGACGGCGTGCTCTCGCAGGGTAACGGCGTCGCCACCATCGTCGAGGACGCCAGCCAGCACGCCGACTTGCTGCAGCGACTGCTCAACGTGCCCGACGAGAATCGCGTCAAACTCGACAAGGGGATCGGGATGGATATCGACACCCAGCTGATCGTCGTCTCGAACCCGGATCTCGATGCCGAACTCGACCGCCACGCCGAGAAGGAGGGTGCCGACCCGCTGAAGGCACTGAAACGCCGGTTGACGCGCCACGAGTTCCGGTATCTGACCGACCGCGGGCTCGAAGCCGCCCTCCTTCGCCGTGAGGTCACCGGCCGAACCGGGGTGCCCGGTGCGGGGGGTGGCGAGGAAGCCGTCGAGACGGCCAACGGCGACAGACCGAGCGATCCCCACAGTGCGATCGGTGCCAGCACCGACCACGTTCGGGACGCCGTCCGAACGAGCGTGCGGGACGACGACGGCCGGACACGCCAGCGGGAACTCGCCCCGCATGCGATCGGCGCGGCCGCGCTGTATGCGGTCGTCACTCGGCTGGAAACCGACGATCTGCCCGCCGATATCGACCTGATCGAGAAGGCCCGGCTGTACGAGACGGGCGACCTCCGCCGCGGCGATGAGGTGATCACCGCCGACGAGATATCGTTCGACGGTGACGACGGCCGAACCGGGATTCCCGTCACCTACACGCGGGATGTCGTCGCCGATCTGCTAAGCGAGGACAGCGACCGCAGCCACCCCGAGTTACCCGTCGAGCAGGTCGTGACGCCACACGACGTGCTGGATGCGATGGTCGACCGGCTGGCCGACGCGCCGGTGTTTTCGCGGGCGGAGATCAAGGAGTTCGAGAGCCGCCACACCGCGGTCGCCGAGCGGGTTCGGGAGCAACAGCGGACCGATGTCGTCGACGCGGCACTGGCGGCCGAGACCGTTGGGCCCGAGACCGTCGCGGAGTACGTCGAACACGTCTACGCGTGGGATGCCGACGAGCCCGTCGCCACCGACCGCGGCCAGGAGTCGCCGGACGGACTGGTGATGAAGGTCTTCGAGACCGAAACCCTCGGCCGGTTCGACGAAAGTGACTACCGCGGCACGGAGCCGACCGAACCGGTCGCCGAGTTCCGCCGCGAGCAGGTGATCCGCGCGCTCACCCGGTATGCGTGGCGGAACCGCGGCGACGAGTTCAGCGTCGACGATGTCGAACTCAACGAGATTCCGGAGCTCCAGTCGGTACTGGAGACGAACGATCTCGCGGATCTAAAACGCCGGTTTCCGGAGCTTGATCCGGGTGAGTGGGCCGATCCGCCGGCTGACACCGAGACCGAGCGTGTGAAATCTGAGACGATCGACCGCATGGTCGACCAAGGGTACAGTCGCGCGTCGGCGGAGCTCACCAGCCGCGCCGTGATGCGGGAGGTCCGCGACGAGTGGGAGACGCTGTCGACCGACGGCGGCGAACCACCGGCGGAGCGCGACGGCGGTGGTGGCGACTCGGCCACCCTCGATGGAGGTGATCGCTGATGGGTCTGCCCGAAGACCGCGAACGGTTCCGCGATGTCGGCGAGGCCCGCCGGCAAGACCTCACTGAGTTCATCAGCCATGGCGATCTCGGCGGCTCCGGCCCGGATCAGGTGCGGATCCCGGTCAAGATCGTCGATCTGCCGGCCTTCGAGTACGACCAACGCGAGGTCGGCGGCGTCGGCCAAGGCGAGGACGGCCAGCCACAGCCCGGCCAGCCGGTCGATCCACAACCCGATGACGGCGACGAGGCCGGCGAGCCGGGCGAGGAGGGCGGCGACCACGAGTACTACGAGATGGATCCCGAGGAGTTCGCGAAGGAACTCGACGAGGAACTCGGCTTGGATCTCGAACCGAAGGGGAAACGCGTCGTCGAGGAGGTCGAGGGTGATTTCACCGACACCGCTCGAACCGGGCCGCAGGGGTCACTCGACGTTGATGAGTTCTTCAAACGCGGGCTGAAACGCCATCTCGCGACCGATTTCGACGAGTCGTATGTACGTGAGGGACTGTTCGTCGACGGCGCTGGTGTTGACGCAGTGTTCACCTGGGCTCGGGAGGCGTCAATTCCGGTCTCGCGGGCGTGGATCGCCGACGCCGCCCGCGAGATCGAAGCCGACCGCGGGGAGGCCATCGAGTCGGTCGCCCGCTGGGCTGACTTCGAGACGCTTGAGACCGAGGTCGATCGCGAGCCGACGAGCCAGCGGATTCGCCGCAAAGGGATCGACACCGTTCCCTTCCGCCGGGCCGACGAGCGGTTCCGCCATCCCGAAGTTATCGAACAGCACGAGCGGAACGTCGTCGTCGTCAACATCAGAGATGTCTCGGGGTCGATGCGGGAGACCAAGCGGGAACTCGTCGAGCGCGTGTTCACGCCGATGGACTGGTATCTGACCGGGAAGTACGACGCCGCCGAGTTTCACTACATCGTCCACGACGCCGAGGCCTGGGAGGTCGACCGCGAGGCGTTCTTCGGGATCCAGTCCGGCGGCGGCACCCGCATCTCCAGTGCCTACGGGCGCGTCGAGGAGGTGCTTGAGGAGTATCCCTACAGCGAGTGGAACCGGTACGTGTTTGCCGCCGGCGACTCCGAGAACGCCGGCGCCGACACCCAACAGCACGTGATCCCGCTGATGCGGTCGATCGACGCCAACCTCCACGCCTACGTCGAGACCCAGCCGGGCGGGACGACGAAGAACGCCCGCCATGCCGACGAGGTCGAACGCGCCCTCGGCGATGCCGACAACGTCGCCGTCGCCCGTGTCACCGGGCCCGACGACGTGACCGACGCGATCTACGAGATACTCAGCACGGAGGACACCGACTCATGAGAGACGACAGACTCGAAGCGAAACGCGCGGCCGAACAGCTGGACAAGCCGGCCGCCGAGGCCCGGAATCTCGCCGAACGGCTCGGCCTCGATCCGTACCCGGTTCGGTACTGGGTCGTCGACCACGACGAGATGAACGAACTCATCGCCTACGGCGGGTTTCAGCAGCGCTACCCGCACTGGCGGTGGGGGATGAACTACGAACGCCAGCGGAAGAAGGATCGCCACGGGCTCGGCAAGGCCTTCGAGATCGTCAACAACGACGATCCAAGCCACGCCTTTCTGCAGGAGTCGAACACAATGGCCGACCAGAAGGCCGTCATCACCCACGTCGAGGGCCACGCTGACTTCTTTGCCAACAACAACTGGTTCGGGCTCTACGCCGACCGCGGTGAGGATGGGCCGAACGCGGCCGCACGACTGGCGCGTAACGCCGACCGGCTCGCGGCGATCGGTCGGCGAGCCGATGTCGACCGCGAGGCAGTCGAGCGGTTGATCGACGCGGTTTCAGCCATCGAAGACACGATCGACCAGCACAGCCCGGTCAACGCCGCCCGCGATGGCGACGCGATCGAGCCAACGAGCGACGGCGACGACCCCAGAGAAGAACTGCAGGCAAAGATCGACGAACTCGATCTCTCCGCGGAGGTACAGGATGATGTCTTCGACGAGGAATGGCTCGACGCACAGGACGGCGGTGTCGAACCCGACAAACCACGACCCGACGTGCTCGCCTTCCTCCGGGATCACGGGAAGCGATACGATCCCGAGACGGGGAAGGCCGTCGACCGCGAGCCCTGGGAGACGACCGTTATCGACGCGATCCGCGAGGAGGTCTACTACTTTGCGGGCCAGAAGGTGACGAAGGTGATGAACGAGGGATGGGCAACATATTGGGAATCTATCATGATGGGCGGCGAGGGGTTTGCCGGCCCCGACGAGTTCCTCACCTACGCCGACCACATGGCGCGAGTACTCGGCTCGCCCGGGCTGAACCCCTACAAGCTCGGGTTCGAACTCTGGACACACGTCGAGCTACAGGCCGCCCGGCGGGATGTCGTCGACAAACTGCTCCGCGTCGACGGCATCACCCCCGAGAACTTCCACGCAGAGATCGATATCGACGAGGTCGTCGACACGCTGCAGCCACATCCAGCTATCGAGGGTGCCGGGCCCGCGATGCTCGACGAGCTTGCGGAGCTGGCCGCCGACGGCGACCCCCGGGTCGACGCCGAGATGGTCGACCGGGCGCTCTCCGTCCGCAAGGGCGATACCGACGCCGACGAGGGGCCGGATATCGAGACGTATCCGTGGAAGCTACTCACCGACGAGGGGCTGGCCGAGCGACACTACGTGCTGTCGCGGCCCCAGCACCGCACCGCCCTGCGGAACCTCTCGCGGTCGACGCTGGAGGAGCGAGCGCGCTACATGTTCGATGTCGACCGCTACGCGACCGTTTCCGACGCGCTAAGCGATGTCGACCGCACCGCCGGCTGGAGCCGGATGTACGCGGTGCGGGAGAGTCACAACGACGTGACGTTCCTCGACGAGTTTCTCACCGACGAGTTCGTCCGCGAGCGGAACTACTTCACCTACGAGTACAGTCAGGCCGGCGAGGAGTTCCGCGTCGCCAGCACCGACGCTGACGACGTGAAACGGAAACTGCTGTTGCAGTTCACCAACTTCGGCAAGCCGACGATCGTCGTCCTCGACGGGAACTTCAAGAACCGCGGCGAACTCCTGCTCGGCCACCAGTACAACGGCGTCGCACTCGACGAAGCGCAGGCGAAGGCGACACTGGAACGGGTGTTCGAACTCTGGGGCCGACCGGTGAACCTTGCGACGATTCGGACGGAATACAACGAAAAAGAACTCCGCAACGCCCGTCGCCGCAACAGCGAACCCGAGGGAACGGAGGTCGGCGTCCGACTGCAGTACGACGGCGGCGAGGTGACCGAACACGAACTAGCACCCGAGATCGCAGATCGCATCGCGGCCGACGATGTCGACTACGACACGAAGCCCGACGAGTGGCTGGCGTGACCAGCGAGTATGCAGTCACGCCCTCGATGTTGCGATCGGCGGCACCGCGCCTGAGGCCGGTGAGCAGCCTCCCGAGCCACCCGAATCAGTCCCGACTCGGACAGCGGATTGAGGATCGACTGGAGATCGAGAGAGCTACCGAGTCGATACGGGGTTGGCCTCGGCACTCGAACCCGGACGGTTTACGAGTACCATATTTTGAAAACACTGAAAACTGGTTCCGGTGAGAAGCCCCTCAGTTGACACAAATGCCGGGCTGAATACAAAGATTGTATCTTGAATAGTCCGTCTTGATAGAACGCGATTGTAGAGCTTCAAACAATAAAGCGACTGAAGCTCTATTCAGCCACTCAGTTCTCATATTCTTCAATAATGCACATGTGACCACCATCTTCCAATAGGGACAGCAAGAGAACTTGGTCGAACTGTGTCCCGTCCGTTCGTCGGCCGACAACTCGGCCACGCCATGTCTCTTTTTTTCGAAGCGCTGGGAAAATCTCTTCCTCAAACCGCTGTACCTGCTCGTCTGGATACCATTCCCACCAGTGAGTGCCGGCGAGATCGGCTTTCGAGGTATCGAATACGGAAGCGTAGGCGTCATTCAGTTGTACATACTCTCCATCAGCAGAAACAATCCCGACACCATCAGTGGCCACGTCAATGGCCTGTCGCCACCTCTCGCGCCGTTTGTCACTTTCATACTGCTTGACAGCATTCATAACGCGGTTTGTGAGTAATGTGTACTGGCTGCTTATTCGCTTTTTTTGGAAGTAATCTGTGACTCCTACAGAAATAGCGTCACTGGCCACGGTATCTATCTCTTTGCTGGTAAGAAGAATGAACGGGATTTTGGGATTGTTTTCACGGATTCTTTTTAGAAACTCAATCCCGTTCGTGTTAGGCATGTCGTAATCAGAGATAATACAATCAAGAGGACGATCACGAACCATCGCCAGTCCTTCCTTCGGGCTCGTTGCTGTTTCAACACTGAAACGGTCGTTTTCACGTTCGAGTAACTCGGCAGTCACGTCCAGAAAATTAGAGTCATCGTCAACATGGAGGATGCGGATCTCGTCTGGAGGCCAATTCATTGATCGGATCTTTCATTACTGCGTTCTACAGCGGTTTGAAAATTTGATACTTTGGCTACATTATCTGTGTCAATATACTTCGAAAAGTAATATATGTCTGTAAAAAGTGATAGGCAAATGTTAATTATCCAATTCATAAACGACAACCTCCCAGTTGGTGAGCCCCTCGTCATCATTGTTAGCAACCCAACTCCCCCGGAGATCGACATTGTTTTTTTCGGCTGCAACTAGTAGCTCAGCCAGTGCTGCATTGAATTCGGTTGATGTGGTGATCCTGTCAGTCCAAGGATTATTATTCATACCCGTATCGCCACCTCTGACCGCTGTCTCAACGCAGACCGACTCCCTCTAGATCGGTCTGTGTTACAAATGAATTCTCGCTCAACCGATACATCTCCCATCATGGTAGATAACAGCCCGCTAATGATATAGGAATTTCGAATAGCATGGTACACCATGCTCTTACTCTCATGTAGAGGCAAATGTACAGGTAGGACTTAACTGTGTTGTCTATTTATAGACAAGTATGAGTGTGATTGTTGAACTAGATATTCATTCGGTAGACTTTCAGCTCGGCCAGATTCTGTCTACGGAGGGAGGAGGAAAATTGAGTCTCAAGAGAATGGTTCCCCTCGGCGAGCAGCCAGTGCCATTTTTTTATATCTCTGAGTACGCCAGTGATTCGTTCGAAGCGGATGTTCGTAATCATCCGTCGGTCTCAGAGTTGTACGTGGTCAATACTCACAATGGCGAGACACTATATGGGCTTGATTGGAATATCAAGGATGATACATTTTTTGACACTCTACTCACGCTTGATGGACATATTTTGCGAGCGTCTAGTGAGAAGAATCAATGGATGTTTCAGATCCAGTTTCGAACTCATGAGGCCTTCTCAAGGTTCCAAGAAAGTTGTTTTGAGGGAGACATTCCAATTGACATCAAGCGGATCTATAATCCAACTAAACCCGATGCAGGCCCATGGTACGGACTGACACCGCCGCAACGCAAAACGCTGCAATATGCCGTCGAGAGGGGCTACTATTCGCTTCCACGACAGATCTCTACGCAAGAAATTGCTGATGAGTTTGGGATTTCGGATCAAGCAGTCTCCGAACGACTTAGACGGGCTATCACTACTCTTGTGACGAACACGCTTCTGCTTGCGGCCGACAAAGAGTGATCCATGGGATTACTTGCTGCTTGTCTCCAGACTGAGCTTATATGCAAGATACGCGCGCTGTATTCAGCACGGCCCCTGAGACAGATCACCTACTGAGGGTTTCAACAAAGCGCAAACTTGTATATTTTTCCGGACAGTACCAGTAAATCGGTGGCCTCGGCACTCATAGGGCTCGTCACCGGCGGGAGCCACCCCACCTCGGAGCGGTGTGATCGTCATCGGCCAGTGTCATCCACGCACGACACCGAAAAGACGGTTGCGCCTCGCCTGTCGTCGCAGCGCGTGGCAGTTGGTCACAATATTCATTGCCGGCAAATCCCTACAGTAGTTGCATGCGATCATCAGACAAGAAGGCGAAAACAGCGGCATCAATCGGCGCGTCGATCGGTGCCTCACTCGGCGGGAAGGCCGGCCCGTTCGGTGCCGGTATCGGCGGTGGCCTCGGCGGCGCAACCGGCTACATCGCCGGCGCGCTGACGCCGAGTTGTGGCTGTTGTGGCGGCAAAAAGAAACTCCTCCCCGACGGCGGCCAGCCCGCGGACGACCGCGCCCAGGAGAGCGACGACGGTGTATCAATTCCGGTGACTGAAGCCTGACGTTCCGGGCTCAGTTCTCGTCCAGCGCGAGCGACGCCAGCAGTGCCTCAAGCTGCACCTGCTCGTTGGCGCCCTCCGTAATCCGGTAGTCGGCCTCGCCGATCCGCTCCATCAGCCGAACGGCCGCGCGTTCGTCGAGGTCGAGATCCCACACCGACCGATGCAGTTGGTCGATGATGTCGCCGCCGGCCATCCCGGTGTCCGTCAGCAGGGTATCCAGCGTCGCTCGCGATTTGGCGAAATCGCCGTTGATCGCGTCGGAGACCATCGCCTCGATCTCCTCGGGCCGGGCCGTCGAGGTGATCATGTAGACGGCCTCCTCGTCGACGACCTCGCCTGTCGTCGCCGCCGCTTGCAGGCTGTTGATCGCCCGGCGCATGTCGCCGCCCGCCGCGTAGATCAGGGCCTCGCGGCCGTCGTCGGTAAGTTCGATCTCCTCGGCGGCGGCGATCTCGTCGATCTGGGCGGCGATGGCCTCATCCGACAGCGGCGAAAACCGGAAGACGGCACAGCGCGACTGGATCGGATCGATGATCTTCGAGGAGTAGTTACAGGAGAGAATGAAGCGGGTGTTGTCGGAGAACTGCTCCATCGTGCGGCGGAGTGCTGACTGGGCCGCGTCCGTGAGTGAGTCTGCCTCATCAAGAAAGATGATCCGGTAGTCGTAGCCGCCGAAGGAGGCCCGCGCGAAGTTCTTGATGCGGTCGCGTACCACGTCGATGCCGCGCTGGTCGGAGGCGTTGAGTTCGAGGAAGTTGCCCTGCCAGTCGTCGCCGTAGACCTGCCGGGCGATCGCGGTCGCGGCGGTCGTTTTGCCGATGCCCGCACCGCCGGAAAACAGCAGATGCGGCAGGTCGTGTTGGTCGATGTAGCTCTGGAGGCGTTCGACGATGTCATCCTGGCCCTTGATATCGTCGAGGGTCTGTGGACGGTATTTTTCGATCCAGATCTCCCGACCGGTGGCCCCCGCGGCGTCGGCGTCGCTCATACCTTGGCTGGCGGTCGGGAGGCTGATAAACGCCCCGAGACCGATCGGAACGCTCGGCTGCGGAGCCGACACGCTTTATGTGTCGACGGCTGTAGCCGAGGCATGGACGTGACCGTCGAGGTCGTCAGCGAGGCCACCCACGAGGTGAGCGTCGACGACGCGGCGACCTACGCCGACCTGCTGGCGGAGATCGGCTACAGCCCACAGGCGGTGTCGGTGCTCGTCGATGGCAGTCCAGTACCCGAAGATCAGCCTGTCGAGTGCGATGCGGTGCAGGTGGTTCGCCTGATCAAGGGCGGATAGCTATCCGGCTTGGTAAAGCCGGATCCCCCACCTCGGAACTGAGTATTTTTGTCGGTCGGGTCGCTACGACCGGTATGTACTCGACGCCGACCGATCTCTCTATCGAGCTCCCAAACGGGGGGCCCGGCCCAGATCCGCTCCGGGTCGACCAGGTCGATGCCGACTTTGTCGTCCTCCTGTTTCACCGCGATTTTCACTGTGGCAACTGCCAGACACAGGCCAGCGAGATCGCCGACCGCTACGAGGAGTTCCGCCAGCACGGCGCGATCGTCGTCTCGGTGCTACCAGAATCAAAACAGCGCGCCGCCGAGTGGGCCACCGAGTACGACCTCCCGTTTCCGGTGTTGGCCGATCCCGACAGCACGACCGCCGACCGCTTCGGCCAGCCCGTCCGGTTCGGGGTTCTCGGCAAACTCCACGATCTGATCGGTCGGATGCCGCTTGTGGTGATCATCGACCGCCGCGGCGAGGAACCGCGGCTGGTGTACTCCTACGTCGGCGACGCACCCGGCGATCGCCCGACCGTCGACAGCCTGCTGTTGGAGCTTGAACGGAACGGGTAGATGTCTGCCGAGCTGTCACTCCGCCGTGCGGGCCCCGACGACCGGCTTGCTGTCGTGCGGCTCTTCGACGCCGGGCTGTTGGAAACCGATCCCGATCGCCTGCGTCGACAGCTCGACGCCACGGCCGGGTTCGTGCTGCTGGGCACGATCGACGAACGGCCGGTCGGTGCGATCGCCGTCGATCTCGCGTCGGGCGACAATAGCGAAGAGGTCGACGACAACGAACGGGTCGACGACACCGAACCGGCGCGGATCACCGCTATCGCCGTTCGGCGACGACGACGCGACCGCGGGATCGGCCGACGGCTCATCGATGCGGCGGCCGACCGGGTCGCACCGCGACCGCTAACCGCCGTGTTCGATGAGCGCGTGCGACCGTTCTACCACGCCTGTGGCTTCGAGATCGAGCCCCACGAGGGGCGGCTCCGGGGCTGTCGGGGGCCGACCGCGGCTGGGCCGCCGGATTAGTCGCGGATCAGTCGTCCGTCTCATCGAACGGCGTGTGTGTCACCCGATAGCCGTCATCGGTTGGGTCGACGCGGTCGGCGGCGTACAGCCGGATCGACTGCTCCTGGCTGGTGCGAACTGCCGTGTCGTAGTGGGTGGCCTCGTAGTCAAACGTCTCGCCGGCCGCCCGCTCGTCGGCGACGAACTCCCGGTGGGCGGCCAGTCGGTCGCCGGTCACCCGGCGGGAAAGGGCGGGCACGTCGTCGATCCGTTCCGCGAAGACCGACGCGAAAGCGGGGTCAAGCTCGTAGCCGACGGAGTTGCGCCCGGCGACCGCCGCCGCCAGCCCGGTCGTTCCGGTGCCGAAAAACGGGTCGCAGACGGTGTCGCCGTAGACGCTGAACATGTTGATCAGCCGGTAGGGAAGCCCAAAGGGGAAGGCCCCGGAGCGATCTCTGAGGTCGTCGTTGTCGAGTGATTGGAGCGCGCCGCGAAGATCAGTCCACAGATCGGAAAACCAGCGGTTGCGCTCCTCCCAGAAGTAGGCGGCGTTGTACCGATGGTCGGCGTTCGGTTCGAAGGAGCGGCGGTCGCCCCCGTTGCGGAACGGCAGCACGTACTCGTGTTCGAGTGTGACGTAGGCGTTGGGCGGCACCATCCCGCTGCCCATGAACTTCGCCGCGGCGTTGGTCGGTTTGCGCCAGACGATCTCCGGAAGCGGCTCGAAGCCGAGGTCGGTGAGGGCGTCGATGATCCGGGCGTGGTTCTGGTAGACCTGAAAACTCCCCGCCACCGTTCGGGTCGCGTCGCCGATGTTGATACAGGCGATGCCGCCGTCGACGAGCACGCGGTCGAGTGCCGCCCAGACCGCGTCGAGCACCGCGTGCATACCCTCGAAGGCGGCCTCGCCGTCGCCGCCGTCAAGGTGGTCGCCGATCGCCGGATCGAGATCGGCGAAAAGCTCGTCCCACATCTCGATCATCGGGTACGGCGGGGAGGTAACGACGAGCTCGACACTGTTGTCGTCAAGACCGTCAAGCCCGCGGGCGTCGTCGATGACGACGCGGTGGAGGGTTTCCATGGTTCTACCACCCTCAGGGACAGCGGGGTAATAAATGACAGCCACAAGCTGAGTGCGGCATGTCTTTGGGCGTGGCTGTCGTGACGCAGGTATGGACGCACTCGAATCGGTCACGCCGGCGCGTGACACAGCAGCGGGGTGGCAGCCGTGACACGCAAAGACGAGTACTACAACCGCGCCAAACAGGAGGGCTACCGCACGCGGGCGGCCTACAAGCTCAAACAGCTCGATCGAGAGGCAGACCTCCTGAGCCATGGGGATCGGGTCGTCGACCTCGGCGCGGCCCCCGGTGGCTGGCTCCAGGTCGCCGCCGAGGCGGTCGGCGAAACCGGTACGGTCGTCGGCGTCGACTTCCAGCGAATTCGGGAGCTCGATCACGACAACGTCGAGACGATCAAAGGCGATATGACCGAGGAGCGAACCCAAGATCGGCTCACCGAGGTGATCGGTGAGGACGGCGCGGATCTCGTCATCTCGGATATGGCCCCGAACATGACCGGCGAGTACGATCTCGATCACGCCCGCTCGGTGCATCTCGCCCGACAGGCCTTCGCGGTCGCCGAAGAGATCCTGGCGACCGACGGCGATTTCGTGGCAAAGGTGTTCCAGGGCCAAGATCTTGAGGCGCTCCGCGAGGAGATCGAGGAGGCCTTCCAGTACGTCCGGACGATGAACCCCGAGGCCTCCCGGGATAGCTCCTCGGAGGTGTATCTCGTCGGCAAACATCGCCTGACCGCCCCCGTTGGCGTCGGCGACACCCGCGAGGTCAAGATCGTTGATATCGGCGAGGAAGGCGACGGCGTCGCCGAGATCGAGGGGTTCACCGTCTTCGTCTCGGGAGCGACGACCGGCGAGACGGTCGAGATACGGATCACGGACGTGAAACCGAACTTTGGGTTCGCCGAACGGGTCGACTGATCGGCGGGTGATTGCTGGACTGCGTCGACGACTGTGGGTATGCGAGCGATACACACCCCGGCTGTGATTGATGAGGTTTATGTATGGCCCCGGCGTGACTCGATATGCCGCGCTCGGTTGGTGTAGTCCGGCCAATCATCTTGGCCTTTCGAGCCGAGGACATGGGTTCAAATCCCATACCGAGCATAAAATTTTCCGGCGACGCATCTGCTTGTTAGTTTCAACTGCTCTGTTCCGACGATGTCGCAATACGATCTGTAACATATTCCAACGGTAGCTGGCAGATGTCTCAACGGTCGTCGGGCCACTACCAGCTTCCACGTCAGTCTTCACTGACAACGAGGGTGCCTAGCTCCGAGTTCACTGTTCGGCCGCGTTGCCGATCACGTCCGGAAGGTCGAACAGGCGTACATCCTCACGCGTGTCAGCAGCCTGTTTGAGATCATCAGTGTACCCCGACCGACTGAATACCACGTACAGCGGCTCTCCATCCGCTGGCCCTGCTGACCACCGCACATTCGAGGTTGTTCGTTCGAGATCAGTGAGGACACCTTCGCTCACGGGCTTGGCGGTGAACTTACACTCACTGGCAACAAGCCCCTCGTCGCTTAATCCAAGCACATCTACCTCGTGTTCTTTGAACCACCACTGGCCGACGTCCTGAAACTGCCGGTCAATCAGCCTCGGGAGCGCGCGCTGACAGAGTCGTTCGAACAGCGGACTCACGTAATCAGACAACTCCGGTTCGACGAGTGTCTGATACGCGTCGGCCTCTTGCATCAGAAGTTGATCCTGCTGTCCGTACACAAACCGGAACCAAAACCGGAACAACGGTGCGGCGATCCGATACCGACCTCGTTTCGACGCCGTTGGGGACTCCGTCACCGGGATATGGCGTTCGACGAGTCGGAGCCGCCGAAGTTTCTGTAGATACGTGCTGAGCGATCCGGACTCCACACCGGCCATGCCGGCGATCTCGTTCGGTGTTCGACGGCCGTGGGCGAGCGCGCGGAGAATACTGAAATACGTGTTTGGCTGTCGGAGTTCAGTTCGCAGTAAGAACTCTGGCTCTGAGTACAGTAGCCCACGCTCCGAGAGAATCGATTCCTGTACGTTGGCTTCCAGTGGCTGTTCGGGATCGATGGTCTGGAGATAGTACGGTGTCCCACCGTAGATCGACCACGCGGTAATGGCTGTTTCAGGGTCATACGACGGGAAGAACTGGCGCGCGTCGGCCACGGACAGCGGCTTGAGATCAATTGTCGCCGTGCGGCGACCATACAGTGGGGCACTGCCGGAGAGCACCTTCTCTTCCATGACGCTGATCGAGGAGCCAATGAGGACGACCGTCATTTCGGTGTCCTGTAACGTCAGATCCCAGACGCGCTGGAGGCGGGAGGGAAGTGAGTCATCCTCCTCAATGAGGAAGGGAAACTCGTCAATAACGATAACCGCGTCTTGGTCTCCCAGTGCTTCGAGCAGGGCCTCCCAATCGCGGCGGATGTTTGCGATCGACGGGAACTGTGTGGCGGCCGTCTCTGCAAACTGTTCAAGCTGGTTCTGTGCCGTTGACTCGACAGCCTGGTAGTAGACCGCATCATCTCGGTCGGCGATAGACTGCCGGACGAGTTCGCTTTTCCCAAGACGGCGACGCCCATACAAGACGACAAACTCCGCCCTCTCGGCGTCATAACAGTCCGTAAGTTGGTTGAGTTCGGCTGTGCGATCAACGAAGTTTCCCATACGAACTGACACTCGCTCGTTTGACATAGATATTGCGAAAATAGAAAACACGATTTCAGAAATCGTGTTTTCTGTTACACGGTGACTGATGTGAGTCGACTATCGAGCATTGATTCCCAGCGAATGAGAGCCCGGGCGGCGGCTTAACCCATGGCGTAACAAAGAATGCGCTATGAACGAGCCAGCGACGGCAGGCAACGATGGGTGGGATAGCTCGGCGTGTGCCGGCTCACCGTACTGTCAGCCTCGCTGTCCGCGGTTCGTAGATAAGACGGGGAAGGCGTGGACGCTTCGGCCGGCTGGGGAAACCGACACCGACCGCCTCGTCGAACTGTATGATGCCTTCGGGCCGGCTGACCGGTCGATGGGGATTCCGCCCGCGGTCGATCATCGACGCCGATCGTGGATCGAGACACTGCTTGCAGAGGGGTACAATATCGTCGCCGAGGACAGCGACCGGCTGGGTGGCCACGTCGCCTACACGCCGGCCGAGGCCGACCGGCCCGAGCTGGCGGTGTTCGTCCATCCGGCGCTGCAGGATCGCGGGATCGGCACCGAACTCTGTGCCCAAGCGGCTGCCGCCGCAGTCGAGACCGGGCGGACGGCACTTGAACTCCATGTTGACCAACGCAACCGGGCGGCGGTTGCCGTCTACCGTCGGCTGGGCTTCGAGGTTGTTGACGCCGATCACACCCTGGAGATGGCCTTGGAGTTAGACGAGTCGGTTGCAGCGAACGTCTGTGCGCCACCGGCCGATCGCTCGTAGCCATCACCCGCTGTGTGGCCGTTCGCTCCTGCTGTCTGTGAGTGGTGTCGCTGACCAACACGGTACTGTGTCGACATCGGTGGCCGAGAGGCTGGACACCGCCTGCAGCGTTCCGTGTCGCCAGCGACATGAAGGCGCCCATGAGCACGCCCGCAGCGAGCCTTCGGGGTTACACCCGAGGCGTAGCGCGTCGGGCCGATCGGTCGCTCCGAGCTATCACCTCTCATGGGGGATTTACATAGCTCCGGCTCATTCGTTCGGGTGCAATGGCAAACGGTACGGTTGACTTCTTCAACGACACTGGCGGCTACGGCTTCATTGATACTGACGATGCTGACGACGACGTGTTCTTCCACATGGAAGACGTTGGTGGCCCGGATCTCGAAGAGGGCCAGGACGTCGAGTTTGACATCGAAGAGTCCCCGAAGGGTCCGCGAGCGACGAACCTCGAGCGCCTGTAAGGGAGCCCCCATCGAGCGGTAACGAGCGTCGCGGCATCGACGCGATCCGATTTTCCGGATCTCTCACAGGTATAGCGGTGCGATCGCCGGGAATGGCGTCAGGTTGATACCCCCGGAAACCGAACTATCGGTACCGAATGCGGCGTGAACATTTCGACCTCGACGTGCGAAACCTCGATTGGGTGGACGCTGACGGCGAGCCCGAACAGCCGGTCGCGCGGATCGACTTCTCCGGGCCGGCCGAGGAGCTGATCGACCGATTGACCGGTGTCGATGGGACGGCCCTCGACAGCGAGGCGATCGATGTCGCCTTCCGGCTCCGAGACCCCTTCGACGACGCTGACGAAACCACCGGCGTCGTCGGCGTCACCAACCGACTGACCGGCGAGTTCATCTTCGAGACCAACGAGGACGCCGAGGATGTCTTTGAGTTTATCCATGCGGCCCGGGAGTACGGCAAATCAACGGAGGCGACCGACGACCGCTACCGGATCCGGCTCTCGCTTGCCGACGGGAAGACGATGACCTACGACAAGGGAACCTTCCTCGTCTACGACGACGAGGGCGAGCTCCTGCGGAGTCAGAGTCTGATCCCCTCCGGCGTCGAGCTGTAGGGACAAACCAATAAACAGTTAGCGGGCTCGCCCCTACGATCGGCTGTGCGAAACGTCACCGACCGGACGAGCAATCCGTTTGATCTTGATCCGCCCTGCGAGCAGTTTGTCCCCGGCTACGGCGATGCGAACGCTGATTTTCACGTGATCGGCGACCATCCAGGGAGCCACGGCGGAGTCGACACCGGCGTTCCGTTTACCGAAACGGCACGCTCCGAAGCCCTCCAATCGGTGTTGGAGGCCAGCGGGCTGCTTGCGACGACCGGTGATCGACCGACCGTCAACGCGACGTATCTCTCCTATCTCAATCTCTGTGTCCCCCCGGCCGACCGCGAGCCGACCGACCGCGAGTACACCGAGATGGAGCCGTTCTTCGACGCCGAGCTTCGCGCAATCGCGGCGCACGTACTGTTGCCTGTTGGCGAACGGGCAACCCGCCATGTCTTCGAAACCTGTACCGCCCGCCCGTGGACGCCGGCGACCGAGATGGCCGACCTCCACGCCACAGAGATCCGCGGCAGCGGCTGGCTCGTGGTGCCGATCGCCGACCCCGCCGACTGGGGCCCCGACGACGCCGCGGCGTTGGAGAGCGCACTGGAGCGGCTGCAGGCGACAGACTTCCGCCGGGAGAGCGATCTCGGCCGGTTTATCGCCGGCAGCGATCCCTACTACGTGCGGTAGTCAGCGGACGAACGGTCGTTGTCGGGGCAGCAAATACAATGATCGACGATATATACGGTATTTGGTTTGTTTTCAGATAGAGTTGCGCACCCAACTGGCGAAATTTATCCCGTCAAAAGCTTTTTTGCGCCCATCCGTACAATCATCGTTCGGCGAACTGGCGTTGGCGCGTCAGTGTCGCCGACACGCTGTGGACTAGTGCTCCCACAGTGGCTTGGTCAGTCAGACGGCCCCTCCCGGGCCGTTTTTACCGGGTCGCTGGTGGGGGTGGTATCGATGAACCACCCTGGCAGGGTTGGTATCGACGAACCACGCCGGTGAGGGTGGGTGCCGACAACCCGCAGCCGATCGTCCGCTCGGCGCGAGAGGTGCTCGTTTTCGACAACGAAAGGGTAAAACGGCGACCGCTCAAACGACGCCCATGGAACTGCGTGTTATCGAGAAAACCGACACGGAGCTGCGGATCGAGATCGCCGGCGAGGGCCATACATTCATGAACGTCCTGAAGGGCGAACTCCTTGAGACCGAGGGCGTCGCCGCGGCGACCTACAACATGAACCCCGAACAGTCCGGCGGCCAGACCGAACCCGTGCTGTCGATCACGACCGAGGAGGACCGCGACCCACTGGACGCCTTGGCCGACGGCGCGACCGCGGTTCGGGAGACGACCGACGCGTTCAAAGACGCCTTCGAGGCGGCGGCGTAACAGAAATTACTGCCGGATTGGAAGTCCCTTGTCGGCGAGATACGCCTTTGTATCGGCGATACTGTACTCGTCGAAGTGGAAGATCGACGCCGCCAGCCCGGCGTCCGCGCCGGCCTCAACGAAGACCTCCTCCATATCCTCCGGGCCACCACAGCCAGAGGAGGCGATCACCGGCGTCGAGACGTTGTCACAGACAGCCTTCGTCAGCGGGATATCGTAGCCATCCTTCGTGCCGTCGGCGTCGATGGAGTTGACGAATAGCTCGCCCGCACCGCGCTGTTCGGCCTCTTTCGCCCATGAGATCACATCGCGGCCGGTACCCTCGCGGCCACCTTTGACGGTGCATTCAAACCAGACTTCCTCGCCGTCGACGGTGACGTAGTGCTCGCCCTCGTCGTCGGAGCGGCGGCGGGCGTCGACGGAGATGACGATACACTGGCTGCCGAAGGCCTCCGCGCCCTCGGTGATGAGTTCCGGGCGTTCCAGCGCGCCGGTGTTGATCGAGACCTTATCCGCGCCAGCGCGGAGCGTTTCCTTGATGTCGTCTTTGGTTCGAATGCCGCCGCCGACAGTGAGGGGGATGAAACACTCGTCGGCGACCGCCGAGACCGTTTCGAGCATGGTTTCCCGACCCTCGGCGGAGGCGGTGATATCGAGGAAGACGAACTCGTCGGCCCCGGATTCGTTGTAGGCCTTGGCCATCTCGACGGGGTCGCCGGTGTATTTGAGATCCTCGAAGTTAACCCCGGTGTAGACCGCGGCGTTGCCGTCCTCATCGAGGTCGACATCGATACAGGGAATGATTCGTTTTGTCAGCATCTGATATCTGTCTGTACACAACTCCGGGGTTTCACCGTTTCGACCGGTCAGCGATTCGCCCCATCTGCGCGGAGATCGCGTCCATGGTTGTCACAATACTGTCGGGCGAACCGCTGCCAGTTCGCTTTGAGATACGCCTCGGCGTCAACCCAGTCGTCGATCCCCGTATCGAACTGCTTGATATCGGCACCCAGTTCGCGGTAGTAGCGGTCGATATGGATCCGGCCCGCGTCGTGCGGTGCGGTGTCGACCTTCGCTACTTCGATACGGCGTCCGTCTCGGCGTCGAAAAAAGAGGATCACCGCAAACGATTCGACGGTGTTGAGACTGGGGTCGGCACGAACACCGATACTGAACACGCGTCCCCGAATCTTCGGTATCAGATTGTAGCTGTAGGCGAACTCCGAGTACGACATCGGTTCCACCGATTCCCCACGAACTCTGCGCTGGATGGCTGATAAAGCTCCGCCCGATACCGCGCAGCAGCGGCCAGAGCGATTCACACGAAGGTTTATGCAATTGAGGTTGCAACTCAATAGTACGAGGAACAACAATGGCACAGCGAACCCCCGAGTTCCAACCGAGCGACGAGGAACGGGTCGAGCGTCGATCCACGATGGCCCGCGCGCTCGCACGCGGCGGGATGGAGGGCGCACACGTCATCAGCATCGAAACAGCCCGCGAGGTGTTGACGCCAAAGCGGTTCGAGATCATCGACTATCTCCGCGATGGCGACGCTGTCGACTCGGTCAAATCGCTGGCCGATCGGCTCAACCGCGATCACGGACAGGTGAGCCGCGACCTAGGTGTTCTCGCTGAACACGGGATTATCGAGTACGACACGGCTGGTCGGGCCAAACAGCCGAAACTGGCTGCGGAGCATCTGGTTGTCGAGCCGCTCGTCTGACCCACGCGGCAGAATCGGTTGTCTGAACTGCTACCCAAAATCGCCCGCTCGCGTCAGTCCTCGCGGTTGTGGAACGCCGCGGCCGCCAGCAGCGGGAACACCAGCGTCGCCTCGGCTTCGATCTGGGTGTAGTTGGTCTCCTGTTCTTTGATCTTCCCCCAGGAGACGGCTTCGTCCGGCGGCGCGCCTGACAGCGAGCCGTCGCCCTCCATGCCCGTCGAGATGTAGACCACGTAGTCCGCGCCGCCGCGGAAGAGGTTCGTCATGATCGCGTGGTGTTTCGGGACGCCGTCGCCGACGGCGATCAGGCCGGTCGTATCGGCCAGCAGCCCCTGTTCGATGAGCTTGTCGTAGTCGTCGAGGATCTCGATGCCGATGTCGACATCGTTGGCCTGCCGGTAGTAGTAGAGGAAGTTGCCAACCTCGGCGTCGGTCAGGGCGGGACAGTAGACCGGCACGTCGTGGTCGGCGGCCTGTTTCAACACCGAATCCTCGTCGTCGAGCCGCTCGCCCAGCTCGCGGGCGAACGCGGTCGGCGTGCGCACCTGCTCGTCGGCGAAGAAGTCATCGAAGAAGTCATACAGGTACTGTTCGAGCCAGACGTAGCGATCCGAGGGGACGTAGAGGTTGCCCAGGCGGTTGATCCCCTGTTCGCGGAGTTCCGCCTCGTCGGCCTCCCACTCGCCCATCTTGAACGGGCGGGCACTCTTGATCACGTCCTCGGTCAGCGAGCCGGAGGTCGTGATCAGCACGTCGACGTAGCCCTCGCGGATCAGCGAGGCGACGACCTCCCGCAGCCCCGAGGAGATGATGTTGGAGGTGCAGGTGAGATAGATCGTGGCGTCGTCGTCCTGCATCTTTTTGCTGATCTCGATGCCCTCCGCAAGGTGGGTTGCCTGAAAGCCGGTCGTCGCGTAGCTGTCGAGTAGGTCGTCGAAATCGAACTCGCCGCGGAAATCGTAGCCCCGCACGTCCTCGGTGTCGGGCTCGTTGTCGCTGCCCGGCACGACGTGGTCGTGGGTTTCCTCCGGTGTGTCGTTGCTCATGGAGGAGCGTTGGGCTACGGGGGTTTGAACGAATCGGGTTCGGTCTATAATAACTCAATATAAAAACCGATAAACTTGTGAAATTAAGATGTATGTATATTTTGTGAGTTCTATATCGCCGTATAAATTGTAGACTGACCAGAAGAAATATGTATGCATAAAAAAAGTCTGGCCTATGAGTCTTCGAAGAGGATCTCAATGGGGTAAGTGGGATCTTCATGTACACACGCCACTGTCATTTGAATCTCAATTTGGAATGTCAGAAGCAGAGAGGAAGGAATTCGATCCACTCCCAGAATTAGAGGGTATTGACAAGCCTGAACGGTATGAACCACAACTTTGGACAAAATATGTGAGAAAATTAGAAGAGATAGATAATATTGATTGTATAGGTATAACAGATTATTTCTCAATAGAGGGATATGAGCTGCTTAGAGAACTCAAAGAAGAAGACTATTTAAATAATTTTGATCTAATGCTTCCCAATATTGAGTTTCGTCTCGATACGATTACTGGAGATCATAATAGAATTAATCTTCATGTTATTTTCTCTGATGATATTTCGATTGATCATATCAAGAGAGAATTCCTTCAGAACCTAAAAATAAAAATTGACGAGAAGGATGAATATGCGCTAAGCACGGACTCGCTGAAAAGGTTAGGTCGAAAGGCCAAAGAAATTCATGATGATGAAAATCTTTCGGACTATGTTGCCGGTTGTAAATATGCACGGGTGAAACTTGATGAAATATTAGAAGAACTAAATAATACTAGTGTATTTGATGGTAAGTATTTAATTGTCCTTTCTGGGGCCGAGTGGCATCAGATCAACTGGGATAGTCAAGATGCAGATAAAAAACGTCAGTTGCTCGCTACCAGTCATGGCTTATTTTCCGGAAATCAAAGCGATAGGGAGTGGGCTATCGGAGAAGGCCCCGAATCAAAAGAAGATATCCGTGAGGCATTAGATTCATTAAAACCGGTGTTCCATGCGTCAGATTCGCATGATTTTGATTCACTGTGTGTACCAAATGATGAACGGTACTGCTGGTTAAAAGCAAACCACAGTTTTGAGGGATTGAAACAGGTAGTGTTTGAGCCGATAGAGCGTATGAAGATTGATTCAACTTCACCAAAATCTTTCACTCAAATCCAGACTATTGATTCATTATCTATCAGTGACGGATATGTAAACAATAGTTTATCCGTGGAAGAAAATACAATCCCATTTAATTCTAATCTTGTAACAGTTATTGGGAGTCAAGGATCTGGCAAAACAGCATTACTTGATTTTATTGCAAATTGTTTCCAAACCCGAACAAAAGAGGGGTCAGATGACGATAATTCATTTATAGCTAGAATTGAGAACTCAAATCCATATATCAAAACTGAGCTCGAATTTACAGGCGAAGATATTGAAGGCTTTTCAAAAGAAGTTTTGGAACCTAGAACAGTCGAGGGGCCAAATATTTCATATATTCCGCAGGGTAAAATAGTAGAGTATTGTGAAAAGGGAGGAGAATTACATGATCAAATAATGAAGCTGGTTAAACAATCTGTGGCTGATGATGTTCCAGCTATAATTTCCATATTCAATAAAAAAGAGAGTGAAATAGATTCATTGGCAGATGATATGCGGAGACTAAATGCTGAACTCCATGAAATAAACCCTCCAGAAGTTAGAGAAACTATTCAAAATAAAAAGACAGAGCTCAACGAGAAAAATGTATTACTATCAAATAAACAGACAGAAATCGAGGAATTCAAACAGAAACATGAGAAAGAATTAGAGGAAACTGAAGCCGAAGAACTTCAGGACTCTCTTGATGACCTACAAGAAAGGCTCGAAGATATTGAAGGAGTGGAAGAATACATCAGTAAAGCAAAAGACAAAATAAACTCTATCGAGCAAGTAAATTCACTTATAGAAGAAATAAACTCAAAAAGCGAATTATTTGAATTCGAAATTGATGTTGAAAAAGTACGGTTGGACAATCAAAAAGAAGCTCTTCAGGATCTAAGCGAGAAGGTAAATAACTCTAAACAGGAATTACAAAAAGAGATTGACGAAGTTAGAGAGGATATAGACGAATTGTCTGAAATTGATGAAGAACTCTCGAAATTAAGGGACGATGAAAGAAGAATAAAGACAGAGATTGAACAAATACAGGAGAATATATCGAAAACAGAAGAAGAGTTAGATAAAATAAACGATTTAATTGAAGAAAGAACGGATAGATTTGTTGAATATGTTAAAAATTATATAGAATTGAAATCAGTGTATGAAGATATTGCTGAAGAGTTTGCAAATGGTGAGGGTAATATTCTAAGTGAAGTAGAAATTGAGCCATCAATTGAATTCAGTGCTAACATTGCATCAGATTTTGAAAATATTCTTGACATGAGGTCTATTAATTCTTCAGACATAAGTGAAAAAGTGGATAGCCTAAAACCTATTATTAAAAAAGACAACCCAAATAATGTAGAAGAGCAAATAAGAGAATATATTAATCAAGTAGAAGAACTTAGAGATATAAAACGTTCAAGCAAAGAGCCAATTGAATTTGATGGTTTACTGTATGACGATTATCTCAAACTCACAGAAGAAATTTATTATCAGGGAACACAAATGGATCAACTTTCCCGGGGACAAAAAGGAACAATTCTTCTGAAAATTTATCTTGCAGAGGGTGAGAACCCACTAATTATTGACTCACCCGAGGATAATCTTGATAATCGCTTTGTTTATGATGAACTGATCGACGCGGTCAGAGAAGCTAAAACTAAACGTCAAATATTTGTGGCAACTCATGATGCTAATTTAGTGATAAATACTGATTCAGAACAGGTTATAGTAACAGAATTTGATCAGGGAACGATTAAATACAAAGCTGGAGCTCTTGAAGAAGAAAGAATCCGGTCTGAAGCAAAAGACATACTTGAAGGTGGAGACGAGGCATTTAGGCGTCGTAATGAAAAATATAATTTACTACCTAAATAGCAATCTTTAGACTAATTGAATTTTTTGGATTCACATATTCAATATCGAATTAGCTTTTCATATCAGACTTGATGTGACTCTTCTGGCCGACAGGCTGGTAATCCATCTTCCGCAGAACTTTCACGATCTCGCGGGCAAAAAATCAGCATACGGCATCGGCGACGTTACTCACTCCACGGCGGCATCTGTTCCGTCGTCACCTCTTCAGGATCGAGGCCGATCTCGCGCAGGAACGCGTCTTCGTCCTCGATTTCTTCGCCGCCGCCCTCATGGAGAGTCAAAGCGTCGGCGAGTTCCGCCAACGCTTCTGCCTTAGATTTCCCAGTCGCAGCAACACCGGTTTCAATGTCAATCGCCGTCACGAGATCCTCTTCGTACGAGAATCGAACACCATCCTGCTCGTCACGACGACTCGGAGCCATTCTCACCGCCACATCAGCACGGCTTCGGCTAAATATTTCTCCCTGCGTCAGCCGCAGTGCTGTCACGCTTGGGCAGCATCCCGAGCCCCGTCGTGATCGAACGGGAGACTGATCACGATTTCCTCGTAGGGGAAGATCGGCTGTTTCGCCCGGCCGCTCGTCTCGAAGCAAATCACGCCGAGCCGTTCGAGTTCGGAGAGTTCCTCGTGGACGTTTTTCACGTCGCGGTCGACGAGCCGCGCGGTCTCGCGGATACTCTCTGGGGCGGCGTCGGCAATGGTTTCGAGCAACGCCATCGTTCTCGGATTGAACGTCTCGAACAGGAGGTCGGAACTCTCGAAGGCGAACCTATCGGGGTCGTCAACCCCGTCGCCGCGGCGCAGCCGCTCGATTGACTCGCGGCCGTCGCGGTAGAGGTCGTCGTCGCGCTGTACCGTGACGAGCAGCGTGTCGGCCGTCGTGGTGTCGTCGAAGGCGTCGGATAGTGTCATCGTATCACCTCGGGGGCCTCACGAGTCGAGTACCTTCGACTGTTAGTCTGTACGCCAACAGCGTAAAGTGTTGGTTCTACGACCAACAACCGTCTCACGTTGAGTGGAGCGCGAACCAGTTCAATTCACACTTATCCCCTACAGAGGACTGCTAAAGAAGTCAGTAAATTGAATATGACCTGTCAGAGAACGCTTCTACACTGAAGTAACCTATCGAGTTTGCTTCCATGCTCTTCGATCAACAACCTCTAGAGTCAGTGTGGGTAACGAGAATTGTCGAGCGTGGTCGGAGCGTCACGAATAATCCATTTGTCGCCTCCTTGCTCACGCTCGGATGGATTCCGGTCGTCACGACGGCAACTGTGTTCTTCCTCGGCAGCCCGGGACGACTATTCGTTGTCGCTCAAGCGTTGACAGCGAGTATCGTAGTTTTCGGCCCGTATCAGGCATATCTCTACGACACGTCGGTACTCCCCTCATTCTTCGAGGAGGTCACGGAACTGATCCCGAACGAAAATCATGATCAACTGGCTGAGCTACAAAACCAGTACGAACAGAAGTTCCGCACCGATCACACATGGTTCGTCTTCCTGTGGACGGCAGCCGTCGTTGCTGTGCTCCCTCTCAACGCAGAGTACTTTCTCTCGCAGGGAATCCAGTATCTTGAACCCGCGTACGTCGCATATCTTGTTTTCCTGATCGATTTTGGGCTGCTGTCTGGTCTCGGACTGTACTCTGTCCTCGTAACCACGCGCTGTATCGGTGATGTTGCCGAACTTGGACTTGAGATAGAACCGCTACATCCGGATGGTCTCGGTGGGCTGAGCGTCATTGGTAACTTCGCCGTCTGGACGACGTTCTTGATCTCCAATGGTGCGCTTGCGATCCCGCTGTCACTGGATATGGTGACCACCCGCGCCGGTGGGGCTGTCGTGTATGTCGGTGTCGGGGCGTACGTCCTCCTGATTGCAGTCTCGTTCGTCTACCCGACGGCAAAGATCAATCGGAAAGCACAGGCCCTCCGTGAGGAACATCTTGACGAGTACAGATCGAAGATCCGTCGCCTCGAATCAGAACTCGCTGCTATCGAGACCGAAGACAAAGTTGATCGGAAAGAGATCGGCCTGCGGATGGAGATCGAGCGCGCCCGTAAAGAGTTTCAGAACTACCGGAATGTCCGGCTGTATCCGCTCTCAATCGGCATTTTGACGCGGCTGGCTAGCTCTGTGCTTTTACCGATTGCAATCACAGTGATAGAGTTCTTTGTTTCGTCGGCGTTAGCCGGATGAACAGTACCGACGTGAACGGTTCGGGAAGTTTCGAACGAAAAATGCCTAAGACAACTTCGGCTTGGAGTGCCACCGATCTTATTTTAGCCGGTAGATCCGCGCTTCCCACGGCCGCAGATCGAAGGCTTCGGCGTCAACGTCGGTCGCGCGCTCGTCGGCCCCGTAGTTACACAACAGGAGTTCGGCCTCCATGTCGTGGGGGTTGAAATCGACCTCGTACTCCGGAATCCAGGTGTGGCTTTCGAACTCGGCGAAGTTGAGCGTGACCAGCAGTCGCTCGTCGCCCAGCGTGCGCACGTATGACCAGACCTCCTCGTGGTCGTTGATCAGCACCTCGTAGTCGCCGTAGACCATCACGTCGCTCACGTCGCTGTCCTTCCGGAGCTCCATCAGCTCGCGGTAGTAGTGCCAGATCGAATCCTCGTCGTCGCGGGCGGCCTCGACGTTGATCTCATCGTGGTTCGGGTTGACGCCGATCCACGGCTCGCCGTCGGTGAAGCCGGCGTGCTCGCTGTCGTCCCACTGCATCGGCGTCCGGGCGTTGTCGCGGCTGTTGTGCCGCAGGCCGTGTTTGATGTCGTCGAAGTCCTCGATCTCGCCGCTTTCGAGGGCGTTCCGCACGGGGTTGATCGTCTCCACGTCGCGGAACTCATCCAGCGAATCGAAGGGGTAGTTCGTCATCCCTATTTCCGCGCCCTGGAAGATGTACGGCGTCCCGCGCAGCGTGAAGATCAGCGTCGCCAGCAGTTTCGCGGACTCCTCGCGGTATTCGCCGTCGTTGCCAAAGCGGGAGACCAGCCGCGGCTGGTCGTGATTGCTCAGGTAGATCGAGTTCCACCCATCCTCGGCGAGCCCGTACTGCCAGCGATTAAACGAGTCCCGCAGGTCGTTGAGCGTCCACTCGTTGGTCTCCCAGATCTCGCCGCCGTGATCCAGGAGGACGTGATCGAAGTGGAACAAGGTGGAGAGGGGCCCGTCGCGGCCGACGTAGTCGATGGCGGTCTCCATATCCATCCGGCCCATCATCTCGCCGAGGGCGAACACGTCCCGATCAGCGAGCACGCGGTCGTGCATCGTATCGAGGAATTCCTGCATCCGCGGGCCGTCGAAGGTTTCCCACACCTCGGTGCTATTCAGCGGCGGATCGTGTTTCGTGACCGAATCCGGCTTTGAGAGAAGGTTGATCACGTCCATCCGAAAACCGTCGATGCCCTTGTCGAGCCACCACTCCATCATCTCGAAGATTTCATCCCGTACGTCGGGGTTCTCCCAGTTCAGATCGGGCTGTTTCTCGTCGAACAGATGGAGATACCATTTGCCAACGTCCTCGTCGTAGGCCCACGCCGGCCCGCCGAAGAAGGACTCCCACTCGTTTGGTGGGGCCTCGTCCTCGGGGCCGAGATGGCCGGTGAACCCGCCGACATCAGCGCGGCCGTTTTTCCAGATGTAGTAGTCGTGATAGTCGCTGTCGGGATCGCGGGCGTTGACGAACCACTCGTGTTCGTCGGAGGTATGGTTGACGACGAGATCCATGATGAGCTTGATATCGCGGTCGTGGAGCCCATCGAGGAGTTGCTCCCAGTCCTCCATGGTTCCAAACTCGTCCATGATCGACTGGTAGTCGGCGATGTCGTACCCGTTGTCGGCGTTCGGTGACTCATAGACCGGGTTGAGCCAGATGATGTCGACGCCAAGATCGTCGAGATAGTCGAGTTTCTCGATGATCCCCGGGATATCGCCGATCCCATCGCCGTTTGTATCGTTGAAACTCCGGGGGTAAATCTGATAGATAACCGATTCTTTCCACCACGCTCGGTCGAGAAGCTGTTCGTCCGTCGTCGAGGCTGTCATATCTCACCTTGTTCGTCCGACTGCGTTAATACCTATGCTTCCGGCGACTGTGTCGATGCGTGTGTTTTAGTACGATACCGGCAAACAGTCAGCCAATGACCGCACACGATCACGACGATGAGGCTCCGTTCGACCGACACGAGGAGGGGACAGCCAACCGTGTCACCGCCCCGATGCAGCCGTTTACCCGCCAGCAGGCGACGACCGGCGGGCTGATTCTGCTTGTTGGTCTGCTCGTCGTCTTTGGGCTCCCGGTGATCGCGCTGTGAGCCGGCTGCCGGCTACAGGCTCTCGGTGAACGAACAGAAGTCGCCGTTTTCGGAGACTGAACAGCTCTGCTCGCCGTCGACACCGGGGCGTGGATACCACGCCAGCGGGTGGTCGGCAACGAGATCGACGGTCACGCGCTCGCCGAGTTCGAAATCCTCGACGTGGTTGTGCAGGCAGTGGATCGTATCGCCGTTGTCGAGTTCGACCCGGTAGATGAACGACGGGCCAACATACTGCCGGGAGACGACCTCGCCGTCGGTCTGTTCTTCGTGGGCCCGACCCGCCCGCAGATCGTCAGGCCGCACAAGCACGTCGACGGCGATCCCCTCGTACTCGGCGGCGTAGCCGTCGAGCGTTCGGGCATCGAAGCCACCGATCCCGGTTTTGACGGTGTCGTCGTGGACGTACGCCGTCAGGAAGCTCGCCCGCCCGAGGAAGGAGGCCACAAACCGGGATTTCGGCTGCTCGAAGACGCGTTCGGGCCGCCCAAGCTGTTCGATCTGCCCGTCGTTCATCACGGCGACGCGGTCGGAGATCGAGAGCGCCTCTTCTTGATCGTGGGTGACCGAAACCGCGGTGACGCCGGCTTCCTTGAGGATCGACCGCACCTCCTCGCGCATCTCGACCCGCAGCCGAACGTCGAGATTCGAGAACGGCTCGTCGAGCAGTAGTACCTCGGGTTTGGGCGCCAGCGACCGGGCGAGGGCGACGCGTTGTTTCTGCCCGCCGGAGAGCTGATCGGGTGATTTTTGACCGTGGTCGGGCAGATCCACGAGATCGAGCAGTTCGTCGACGCGAGCGTCGGTGTCGATATCGTCGATATCCTCCAGCCCGAAGGCGATGTTCTCTCGAACCGAGAGATGGGGAAACAGCGCGAAGTTCTGGAAGACGATGCCGACATCGCGCTCCTCGGGATCGGTCGCCTCCGCCGGCGTTGCCACCAGATCGTCGTTGAGCGTGATCTCCCCGGCGGTCGGCGTTTCGAGGCCGGCCAGCAGCCGGAGCGTCGTCGTCTTCCCGCAGCCGGAGGGGCCGAGCAGCGTGAGGAGTTCGCCGCGTTCGACCGACAGCGAGATCTCGTTGACGGCGGTCTCCTTGCTGAACTCCTTGGTCACCCCATCAAGTTCGAGAATCGGGTCGTCGACGGTTGAGGCCGACTCATCCGGCATCGTCGGGTGCTCGGTGTCCTGTGCGACCGCGCCGTGCATGAGTGAGTTGTTTGCCATAGCGATCCGAAATGAAGCAACCCCACAGCCAGCGACGACGGTCGCCGTGGCGGCTTCGTTCTTGCTGTCACACTACTTTAGGATCTCCTAAAAACATGTCGGCTTCCGTCCCACCGGTCACACCAACAGCGTCTTTACCGGCTGTCGCCTCAACTGCGATGAAGCAACGGGGTGTCGACGTAGGATACCGACACCCTCGCGCTTCAACCCGAACACTGCGAGCGACAGCGATGATCACGTTGTGCGCCGCTGGTGTTGTGTCGTGTGCCTCAGTAGGTTTCCGGTGGCTTTTCGAGGATCTCAAAGATCTCCGTCGCACGATACTCTCTGTTTCGTTCGTTTCCTGTTGTTTCTTCCAGGACGCCGTCGGTAACCAACTGTTCGATCGCTCGGTAGGCAGTCGGCCCACTGACGTCAAGTAACTCTTCGACGAGCGAGGCGGTCAGATACGGCTGTTCGAACAGCGCACACGCCAATCTGGCGTCCGCTCTCGCGTAGTCGCCGTACTGCTCTTCGTATCGCTGCTGGAGGTCGCGCAGTTCGGCCGATCGCAACACCGACTCCTCAGCTTGGTGGCGAATGCCGCGAATAAAGAAGGCCACCCATCGCTCCCACTCGCCGCGCTCTCTGACCCCCTGTAGTCGATCAACGTATGTCGATTTGAATCGATTGAAGTACTCGCTCAGATAGAGGGTTGGCGTCTCAAGATAGCCTTGCGTGTACAGCTGCAGCGTGATCAGCAGGCGACCGAGCCGACCGTTGCCGTCGCCGTAAGGATGGATCGTCTCGAACTGATAGTGAACGAGTGCAATATCGATCAGCGGGTGGTACTGTCCATCAGTTCGGATGTACGTGACAAGAGCATCCATCAGCCCATCAACAGCCCCCGGAACCGGTGGGAGAAACTCCCCGAAGTGGTTCGGCTGCGATTTGAACGCGCCGATGGTGTCTGTTTCCCGGCGAGCGTCGGGGACGCCGGACAGTAGCCGTTCGTGAAGCGAATGAAGCAACTCGATAGAGATCTCCGCACCGGTTTCGATCTGGGAAATGCCCCACTCTAATGCGTCCTCGTAGTTGAGCACCTCTTGGAGATCCTTTGTCGTGGCTGCGGTCTCGTTTTCCTCTGAGGCAGCCTGTAGGCCCGTACGGGTTTCGTGGCTGTAGAGCGCGTTATAGTCGATCTCCGCGCCCTCGATCTCAGAGGATTCCATCGCTTCCTTTCGCAGTAGCGATGTGTACAACACGGGAGCGAAGTCGGTCGTCTGAGAGAGGCCGCTTAGTTTTCCCAGCCAGAACGTCGCTTCCGAGAGCGTCGTATAGAAATCCGCATCGAACCCAAGCCCCGATTCGGGTGGGAGGGGATCAGGCTTGAAATACGGCTTCGCGCCGTAAGGAATGTACGTTCCCGGAATAGCAGTCGCTTCGTTCTCCTCGATCATTGATGGTTGTCGGTGGTTTGTCCGCCACTAAATTAAATTTGGGTGGTTGAAATGAAACTACGGTGGCTGGTAGCCGCCATTACTTACATTCGCCGACCACAATAGAACCGACAGCGAGAGAAGCTGTTATTCCAGCGTCTCGGGGATCACGTCTCGTAGCTCAGCGACCGCCTCGGCACCGAGTTCGACCGTTTCGTCGCCGACCGTCAGCGACAATACGCCATTAGCGGTCGCTTCGCCGAGCGATTCAACCGGAGCGACGCCGTCGAACGCTTCGCGCACGCTCTCGGGATCGGTCGTCTCGATGACGACCCGGCCCGGCGTCTCGTCGAACAGCGCGATCGCGTCGTCAACGACCACGTCGGCACCGGCGTCGGCCGTCAGCAACTCCGCCAGCGCGACCGCCAGCCCGCCGTGGCTCACATCGTGGGTCGCCAGCGTCGACTCGGCGCGGGCGACCTCGGCGATCGTGGCGACGAGTTCAGCGGGATTCTCCGGCAGTTCGGGGAACGCGTCGCTGCCACCCGCGGCCGCAAGGTATTCCGAGCCGCCGAGGGCGTCGCCAGCGTCGCCGACGAGCAGTAGTTCACCCTCGCCGCTGAGTGCGGCCGGCGGGGCGTCGTAGCCGGCTTTCGTGCCGACCATCGCCAGCGTCGGCGTCGGCGGGATGGGGCCCGCCTCCGAATCGTTGTACAGCGAGACGTTGCCGCCGACCACCGGCGTCGAGAGATCCGCACACATCTCCGCGAGGCCGTCGACGATCCCTTTGAAGCCGCCGTACACGTCGGGCTTCTCCGGGTTGCCGCCGTTGAGACAGTCGACCGCGGCGAGCGGAACCGCGCCCTTGGCGGCGATGTTGGTCGCGTTTTCGAGGGCGACCGCCCGCGCGCCGCCGTGAGGGTCGGCTGTCGTCCAGTTCGGGTTCGCGCCCGAGGAGATAGCGAGGCCGGTTCCTGCGCCGGTGGCGTCGTCGGCGTCGCCGCTCGTCTCCCGAATCGCCATAATCGCTGCATCGTCGCCGGGTTTCATCGCCGTGCGGACGCCGACCTCGTGGTCGTACTGCCGGTAGACCCACCGTTTCGAGGCGGTGTTGGGGTTTGCGATGACGGCCTCGATTGCCGCGTCGAGATCGGTGTCCGGCAGATCGCGCTCGGCCGGTTCGGACTCGACGGCATCAAGATCGTTCATCGGCGCGCCCTCCGCGAGGAATTCGGGGTCGACGTCGACGACGACCTCGCCGTCGAACGTACAGGTGTAGTTGCCCTCGCTGACCTCGCCGATGACCGAGCAGCCGAGGTCGAACCGCTCGGCGATCGCCGCCACGCGGTCGACATCCTCGGGGGCGACCTCGTAGCACATCCGCTCTTGGGATTCGGCCAGCAGGATTTCGAGGGCGTTCATGTTGGGTTCGCGTTGGTGGACGCGATCCAACTCGATGTCCGCGCCGAAGCCGCCTTTGGCGACGAGTTCGGAGGAGGCTCCGCCGAGGCCGGCCGCCCCGAGATCCCGTGCCGACTGAACGAGGTTCTCGTCGATCAACGTCTCGCTGGCCTCGATAAGCAGTTTTTCGCTGTAGGGGTCGCCGACTTGGACGGCTGGGCGATCCTCGGTTTCGGCGTCCTCGTCGAGATCCTCGCTGGCAAACGACGCGCCGCCGAGGCCGTCGCGGCCGGTCGCGTTGCCGAAAAGAACGAGTTTGTTGCCCGCTTGCTGGGCTTCGGCGGTCACAACGCGTTCCTCGTCAGTGAGGCCGACACAGGCGACGTTGACGAGTGGGTTGCCCTCGTAGTCGGCGTGGAAATCGACGCTGCCGGCGACCGTCGGCACACCGATGGAGTTGCCGTAGTCGCTGATCCCCTCGACGACACCCTCAAAGAGATACTGGGAGTGTTCGCGGTCGAAGGAGCCGAAGTAGAGACTGTCGGCCAGCGCGATCGGATACGCGCCCATCGACAGCGTATCGCGGACGATGCCGCCGACGCCGGTCGCCGCGCCGTCGTAGGGGTCGACGTAGCTCGGGTGGTTGTGGCTCTCGATGCCCAGCGTGATGTAGGTCTCGCTGTACGCGTCGGCGTCGCGCTCGGCCGCGGGCGTGTCGGCGGCCGCGGGTTCGGGAACGGCGATCACGGCGGCGTCGTCGCCGGGGCCGATGACGACCTGCTCGCCCGCGCTGTCGAACGCACCGAGGAGCGGCCGCGAGGAGCGGTAGGCGCAGTGTTCGCTCCAGAGATTTTCGAAGAGGTTCGCCTCGGCGGGCGTGGGCGCACGGCCGAGTTCGGCGGTGATCAACTCGCGGTCGGACTCCGGGAGACTCATTTGGGCTCCCTTTCGAACCGCCGGCTTAATCTCTTTTCATGTCCGCGATACAGCCCGAAAAATGGGACAGCAGTGCCGAGTTACGCGAACAGTTCGTCGACGGCGTCCTCGGCCGCATCGATCGCGTCGTCGGCGACGTCCGCGGGATCCGCCTCGGCGTCGTCGGTCGTGTTCAGGTAGACATCGAGATCCAACACGCCATCCTCGAAGGTGACGGTGATGTCGAGATCCGTGATCGCGGAGTTGGCAAACCGCGAGAGGATCAGCCCCTCTGCGGCCTCGGCGGCCGTGGTGACGACCGTCTCGTCGTCCGGTTCCGTACTCATTTACGCGCCGCCGGCGCCGCCCGGACCGGCCGGGCCGCCCGCGCCACCCGCGCCGCCGAGCATCTGCTGGAGCTCATCCTGCAGGCTCTCGAATTTCTCCTGAACCTTCGTCTCCTGTTTATCGAGCTGTTCGGCGCGAACTTCGAGGCTCTCGACCTTCTCTTCGAGCTCGTCGGACGCCGACGCGTAGTCGGTCTCGATGAGAAGCTCGCCGACCTCGCGGTACATCGTCGCGTCGTCGTCGACCTCTTCAAGAGCGTCGAGTGCGGCTCTGGTCTCGGTCAGTGTGGACTCGGTCTGCTGTTTCTGCTCGGAGACCTCCTGGGCGGTCTCTTGAAGATCCTGCAGCGTTTCGAGTTTGTCCTGTGCTTCCGGCGGTAGGTTACCCTGCATACCCCACTGGATGGTCGCCACATGGAAAAAGCCATGCAATTCCAACGACCGCATGATCGACTGATGGCGTCGGGATTACACCGGATTTGCGCTGTCGACGACAACATGATCCCACGGTGACGTTGGCAGCGAAGGTACTACGCGCGCGTCACCACACCATCGGCGACCGTTTCGGCGGTCGCCACGTAGCGACACCAGCTGTTGATCCCGGCGCGTAGCGCGACCCGGTCGGTCGCGGTGATCTCGACGGTGAGAACAGCCCCGTCGCGGTCGACGGTCACCGCCGAGCGATCCTCGTCGAGTTCGCCGACCTCGACGGCGATGCTCCGTTCGATCCGCTGTGCGGCTGTCGCTGTCGGATACGCGAAGCGCAACTGGGTAGAATGAGGCTGTGACACGACCGCCGTCAGTGGACGTCGACTTCCTTGATGCCGCCGCCGCGTTCCTTCAGCAGGACGCGGTGGCCGCAGTACGGGCAGCGAACGCCGCCGTACTCATCGAGCGTCACATCGCGTTTACAGCGCGAACACTTGTAGCTCATCCTTACTCCTCGTCTTCGGCGAGGGCGGCGCGGATCGAACGGGTTGCCTGCTGGCCGCCGGGGGTCTGGGGTTTGTAGGCACCGCCGGTGAACTTCTCGCCGGTCTCCTCGTTGACCCAGATGCCGGTGCCGACGCGGGTGACATCGTCGCCGTCGACCTCGGCGTCCTGCATTCCTGCTTCGATTTCCTTGACTCGTTTGCGGGAGACACGTCCGTACCGCGCACCGAATCGACCGGCACTGCCGGTGGATCGTGCTTTATCCTCAACCATAGTGCAACATCATCTCTCCAGCGCGGATAAAAAGCTGTTGAGTCACCCCGAGGAGCCGCCCTGCCGCCGCTAGCGACGCGCCGCTGTTTCGAGCCGTTTTCGCTCCGCACGGAGGAACCGCTCCCAGACGCCGAACAGCGCGCTGTTCAGCCCGTAGACCGCGTCGATCTCCCGAACCCACCGATCGTCGGCAAACAGCGCGGCCTGAAACTGCTGTACCTGTGGCGACAGCGACTCGCGGTGGCCGGTGTAGTACGCAAGGCTCTCCCGGCGGGTGCGCTCAACCAACGCCTGGGGAACCACGATCCCGGACTCGCGGGCGACGTGGACGAACCATTCGAGATGCAGGATCGCAGCCGCGAGCACGAACCGCTCGCGGAACCCCGTGAGGTGGGCCGGTGCCGGCCGGCCGTCGACAACGGCGTTGGCTGGCCGACTGAATCGCGGCACCGAGACGGACAGCCCACGACAGTACGGGTCGGCGACCTGTCGCAGTCGGTACTCGCCGTAACGTACCGGCCCCAGCAGGCTCACCTCGTACCACAGCGGCAGCCACTCACAGAACGGCTCGGAGAAGACGGCATCAGCCAGCAGATCGGCCGCAATCGATCGCCGAATCGCGGGCGAAACCGACGCCGGTGGTCGCCCGTCCCGCATCGCTTCGACGCCAGCCTCGTAGTCGACGAAGTCGGCGGTGTCGAACCCTATCGCATCGGCGACACCGTCGACGTATTCCGCACCGATCCGGTACCAGTCGGCGAAGTCGGCGGCGGTGCGAAGCCGGAGCAACGAGAGGACGCTCACACGCTCACTCGGGGCGGCCGTGGCTTAGTGTTGATCGTCGGGTCGCGCAGCGAGAACGTCGAGCGAACAGTGCTCGGCCACCAGCGTGGCAGCCTGTGTGTACGGCGACGCGTCGGGCGTCGCTCCCGTGGGCCGCTCACGGCCGGCCGCATCGAAAACCCGATCCACGAACGCTGTTCTCGCCGTCTCGTTTTCGAACAGGCCGTGGAGGTAACAGCCGAGCACATCGCCGCGGCTGGCTCCGAGCGCGGCCGTTGCCTCGCCGTCGCCCGCGAACGGCGTCTCGACGGGCTCGGCCGCCTCGGTGGAGCCCATATGGATCTCGTAGCCGGCGACCGATCCGCTCGCATCCGCAAGCGGGCCCACCCCGTCGAGGTCAAGCGTTGTATCAACGACGCGTTTGGTCTCGCTGAACGTCGTTGTCACCGGCAGCAGTCCGACACCGTCGAGCGTTGAGCCCTCGCTGTCGACATCAGCCCCCTCGATTTCGGCGTTGTCGATCCGCTCACCGAGGATCTGATAGCCGCCACAGAGGCCGACGATCGGGCCGTCGAAGGCGCGGAGTTCCGCGTCGAAACCGGCGTCTTTGATCGCCAGCAGGTCGTCAACGGTGTTTTTCGTGCCGGGAATCACGACCGCATCGGCGTCGTCGAGCGACGCATCCAGCGGGACGTAGGCGACCCGAACGCCCGGCTCGGTGGCCAGCGGTTCGAGATCCGTAAAATTCGAGACGCGCGGGAGTCGCGGGACGGCGACCGTCGCCGAGTGCTCGGGAGCGACGCCGTCGTCGTCTCCGCGGACGGCGCGCTCGTCGGTCGCCGGCAGATCGACGCTATCCTCGGCCGGCAGCCCCGGATCGTCGTAGGGGATGACACCGAGCACGTCGACGCCGGTTCGCTCCTCGAAGGCCGCGATGCCGGGAGCCAGCAGGTCGGCGTCGCCGCGGAACTTCGTGATGACGACGCCGACGACCTGCTCGCGGAGGTCATCGGGCATCAGCTCCAGCGTGCCAACCAGCGAGGCGAAGACGCCGCCGCGCTCGATATCGCCGACGAGCAGGATATCGGCGTCGGCGAACCGAGCGGTTTCGACGTTGGCGAGATCGCGGTCGTGGAAGTTGATTTCGGCAATCGAGCCCGCACCTTCGGCGACGATCACGTCGTGGGCGGCCGCCAGTCGGTCGTGGGCGTCAACGGCGGCCGCGCGGGCGGTCTCCCAGTGGTCGTCGTAATACTGGCCGGCCGCGTAGTGGCCGACGGCGACGCCGTCGACGACGAGTTGGGACTCGCCCTCACCGCGGGGTTTGAGTAAAACGGGGTTGCAGTCGGTCGTCGGCGAGATGCGGGCGGCCCGTGCTTGGACGTACTGGGAGACACCGATCTCGCCGTAGGCATCGCTGTCGACGCTGGCGGTGTCGTCGCCGGTATCAGCCATCGTTTCGGGTGCGCGCGGCACCGCCCGCGCGTTGTTGCTCATGTTTTGGGCTTTGAATGGCGCGACCGAGACACCGCGGTCGGCCAGCAGGCGACAGAGCCCCGCCGCGACCGTCGATTTGCCGACGTGGGAGGCGGTGCCAGCGACGAGGACGGTGCGGGCCATCTCAGTATTCGGTGCCGGAGCGGGCGCGCTGGCCGGCATCGATCGGATGTTTTCGCTTACTGATTTCGGAGATCAGATCAGCGTGGTCGGTGAGATAGGTCGGTTCGGTGTGGCTCCCCGTCAAAACGAGTTCGAGTCCGTCGGGTTTGGTCTCGATGAGGTCACAGACCGCCTCGGGGGCGACGAGATCGCGGTCGGCGGCATAGAGGATTTCGTCAAGGATCAGCATATGGACGCCGTCGGCGGGGTCACTGTCGAGAGGAAAGGGCGAATCGAGGTCGGCCTCGCCCGCGCCGGCGACGAGATCCCGCGTTCGGTCGAAACCAGCGTTGGCTTCGGATTCGTGATCCTCCTCGCGGCTGCCGTCGGCCATGTTGTGCCAACCGTAGTGGCCCGTATTCTCGTAGGAAAACCCCGGCATCGCCGCGATGGCGTTGTATTCCCCGCGTACGTCGTCGACGCTGTCCGCGCCACCTTTCATGAACTGCAGCATGTGGACGCGGTAGCCGTGGCCCGCTGCGCGAAAGCCCATCCCCATTGCCGCAGTTGTTTTGCCCTTGCCGTCACCCCAGAAGGCCTGTACGAGGCCGAACTCCTCGGGGGCGGCGGGCTCGATCGGGCGGGCCTCAGGGGCGACGCCGCCGCCCGGCGTCTGTCGATGGCGGGGACGATCGTCGTCGGTGTCGGCTGTCATACACCTCTCTTGGACGCCACAGGTATCTGGGTTGCGACCGGAGGCGGTCGAGCCGCCCTACACGTCAAGAGCCGCAAGCAGTCGGTCGTTTTGCTCGGGGCGCTTGACCGCAACACGGATGTGGGAGTCGAGCCCACGGAAGGTCGTCGCATCCCGAACGGTGAGACCGGCCGCCCGGGCGTCCTCGATCAGATCGCCGACCGGCTCCGACGTTTCACAGAGCAGAAACGGGGCCTCGGAGGGGGTGACCCGAAACCGGTCGGCGAGGCGGTCGCGCATGCGCTCCCGCTCGGCGGCGACGCACTCCCGGGTCTCGGCGACAAACTCGGTATCACGCAGGCAGTGGGCCCCGACCGCAGCCGCCGGCGTGCTCAGTGCCCACGTCGGGCGGGCAACGTCAAGTTGTTCCTGACGGGTGCCGGTGGCGACAAGAAAGCCGGCCCGAAGCCCCGGCAAGCCAAAGATCTTCGTCAGCGATCGGGCGACGACAACACCTGGGGTGCCGGCAAGCGACGGCTCGGTGGTGTAGTCGAGAAACGCCTCATCGACCAACAACACCGTGTCGGCGTCCCGGCAGCGGTCGGCGAGTTCCTGGAGCATCGCATGGGCGTAGCTCTCGCCGGTCGGGTTGTTCGGGTTGCAGACGATCACCAGACGGTGGGCGGCCGGATCGATATCGGTGATCTCGTCGTGGGGGACGAACGTCGGCTCCCCGCCCTGGAGGCGAACCTCGCGGGCGTACTCGCTGAAACTCGGGGTCGGGACGGCGACACTGTCACCGCTGTCGATCACAACCGAACAGAGGAGGCGAATACCGGCTAACCCTCCAGCGGTCGGGATGATCTGACCGCCCGTGACGCCGAGATAGTCGGCGGCGGCCGCCCGAAACTCGTAGTAGTCATCCGCCGGATACCGTCCGGCCGCGGAGAGGGCTGCCTCGTAGACGGCAGCGACGCCATCCGGCGTCTGGGGGTTCGTGTTGGCACTAAAATCGACAAGCTCCGGATCGGCTGTCCCACCGTGAGCCACCCGATCGACGGTGTCGATCGCATCTGGATCCACACCCACCGATTGGTCGTGAGTGATATAAACATTATTTTGTTATGTCATACTCTGACTGGACATCAACGAGGTGTTTTTTGTCTCACTCAAAGTTTCGTTTGGGTGTCGCTATCGAGCCACGCCTCGACGACCCGGTAGTCAGCCGGGCGGTTGATGTTCGCGGCGAGCCGTGGGGCCCGCCAGACGGCTGTTCGCTCGGCGTCGTCGCCGACGATATTGAACCCGGTCGGCACGACTGTCTCTCCGTCGTGATCGCGGGTTGGCTCCGCGCTGAGGCCCAGCTCCGCACAGAGCGATGCCGGCACACAGACGGTCAGCGAGTCGTCGCCGGCGGCCGCGACCGCCCGGTCGATATGGCCGGCGGTGAGCAACGGGAGGTCGGCGGCGACGGTTACAGTTGGGCTATCACAGACAGCGAGTGCCTCGGTGAGATCAGCAACATACCCCTCACCCGCCGTCTCGATGAGGTCGACCCCATCGAGATCGGCGAGATGAGCAGCCGTCGCCGGCGTTGCCGGCGAAACTGCCCCCACGATCGTCGTCAGCGAACTCGCCCGCAACGCGGCCACAACCCGGTCGATCATCGGCTCGCCGCCGACCGCGACAAGCGGTTTTTCGGTGTCGCCGACGGCCGGCCGGAGGCGGCTGCCCTCGCCGCCACACATGATCAGCCCGGTCGTCGCCCGCGTCTCGGTCTCGCCTTCGGTCGTCGCTCGCGTGTTGTCCTCAACCATCGCCTGCGTGTCGTCCTCGGCGACCGGGGTGTCGCTCACGTCAGAATCCATACCGACACCCCCACGTGGAGCGCGAGTGCGCGACCGATCTCGTTTGTCGCCCCGAGCAGATCACCGCTCACACCGCCGAGTGTGCGGTGGCCCCACGTCAACACGGTCACCCCAACCGCCGGCCCGGTTGCCACCGCAGCCACGAGGGCGGGCGCCAGCCCGTTCGGGGCAGCGGCGATCGCCGGCAGCGACACCGCGATCGCCGGCGCCAACGACCGGTGGGTGAGCTCGCCGACAAGCTGTGAGCCGAGCCCCTCGTGGGCCGGCCGGCCGTAACAGGCGACCAGTACCATCCCGAGTTTCGCGCCGACCTCAGCGGCGACAACGAGCCGGAGGGCCCGCCACGGCCCGATCCCCGCAAACGAGAGGGCACCGAGGGCAACGACGAACAGCGTGACGGCCAACAGCAGCGTCCCGCCGACGCCGGTGGCTGAATCCTTCAGCACGTCGCGTTTGCGGTCGGCGTCACCGTGAACCGCTAACGTGTCGCCGAGATCCGCCACCCCATCGGCGTGGGTCACCCCGGTTAGCAGATAGAGCCCAACGAGATAGGCAGCGACGAGTGTCGGTGGCTGCACCGGCAGGAAGAACACGCTCCCGGCGAGGCCGCCGACGAGGTAGCCGACCACCGGCAGGCTGTAGGCGCGTCGGCAGAAGGCCACCCAGTCTGCCTCGGTACCGCCGACCGGAATCCGCGTCAGAAAGCCGACTGCGCCGCGGATCGCTCGGCCGGCAGCAAGCAGCGGGTTCGATTCAGACACCGACGATCACCACCGTGGCAAGCGCGGTGAGCCAGCCGGCCCGGCCGACGAGTGTAACCCCGTAGTGGCCCTCGGCGGTCGTTGGCAACGCGGCCACCGAGTTGAGCGTGTAGTGGCCCGGCTTTTCGAGTCGAACACCGAGGGCGGCCGCCAGCGTCGCCATCGGCCAGCCGGCGTTCGGCGAGGCCGGCAGCCGCGCCCAGCGTCGACCTGTCAACACGGGATCGGGCGACAGCGCGGCCGCAGAGATCGCCAGCGCCGTCAGCCGGGCCGGAACCCACATGACGAGGTCGTCGAGTCGGGCAGCCGCCCAGCCGACCGGTTTCGAGCGGTAGCCGACCATCGAATCCATCGTGTTGACAGCCTTGATCCAGGCGGCCGCCGCGGTCGCAGCCGGCAGCGTTACGCCCGGAGACAACCACCAGCCGGCGACGACGCTGGCAACGCCGAAGCCGACCAGCGGCGCAAGGAAGCCATCCGAGAGGTTTTCGGCGACGCTCTCGACGGCCGCGCTCCGAACGTGGGCCGCCGAGAGGTCGGCGGCGTCACGGCCAGCAAGAGCGAGCAATGCTTCGCGTGCGCCCGCGAGGTCAGTGTCTGTTTGCGCAAGGACATCGCCGGCGGTTGTACAAAGTAGCCGGAGGCTGATCGTCGAAAATAGGATCAGGGCGGCGATGACACCACCGGCCAGCGGTGCGATGTCGCCAGCGAGCCACACCGCAAGGGCGACAGCCACGGCCGCGAAAAGCGGGAGACCAACCGCGGCAACGCTGCCGACAAGTCGGGGAGCACGCCACTCGCGGTCGATTGGGCCGACCAGCCGGCCAAAGAGCGCGACCGGATGGAGCCGCGCCGGCGGCTCGCCAGCCAGATGATCGCCGCCGACAGCCGCGAGCACGACGCCGGCAGCCATCAGCGACATAGCTCCCCCTCACTGAATCGCACCGGAAGTTCGGGGAGCGGCGTGTCGGCGATATCGACAAACTCCCCACCGGGGTCGGTGATCCCGCCGTCGGTTTCGGGGGTATCGCCGACGACGACGAGATCACCGCTGTCGACGCCGAGGCGGTCGGCGATCGTTGCGAACGCTCGCGGATCGGGTTTTCGCCAGCCGCAGTCGACGCTGGCAACGATGGCATCGAAGCTGGCGGGATCAAGGGTCGACCGGCGCAGCGTTCGGTCGACCAGCTCCGGAACCGCACAGTTCGACAGCAGGCCGACCGGGCGGCCCTCGCTGGCGGCGGCGACAGCGTCGACCGCGCCGGTGGCGGTCTCGATGGTTGGCTCGAAGGCGTCGATGACGGCTTGACGGGCGGTGGTGTCCGGCACGTCGATCCCGCGGCTGTCGAGCGCGGCAGCGACGTGATCCGGCAACGGAACTTCGGCTCCCGCTTGGGCGTCGATATGGGGTTCGGTGTAGGCGGCCGCCCAGTCGTCGGGGACGCTGACGCCGCGGGCGGTGAGTTCGTCGGCGATGGCCGCCGCTGGTTCGGGAGTGTCGTCGATGGTGACGAGCGTACCGAACAGATCGAAGACAACGGCGGAGGCGGTCACTGTCTGTGGGGTCGCCGTCGGCGGTATGAAAAGCTGCCGACCGTCGCTGGCTCACGCCAGTCAGGGCGTATGGAGATCAGTCCAGTCGGGCGAAGGCGAGCGTCCCGCTGATGTTTTTGATGTAGATGTCGACCTCGTCGCCCTCCTCCGCGCCGGGGACGAAGATCGTGTACTTGCCTTTCTCGGCGACACCGTCGCCCTTGCGGCCGGTACCAGTGATCTTGACGTGGTAGGTTTCGCCCTCCTCGACATCGGGGCGGTCGGTGCGCTGGGAGCTCGACTGTCGTTTGGCAACCGGGCGGAAGGCACCACAGGCCTCACACCGAAGCATCTGGGTGCGGTTTTCGGTGACGAGCTTGGTGTCGGGCAGCCCACACTCCGAGCAGGTGACGTATTCGGCGATGTAGGCGTCGATGGCGGCATCGAAATCGTCGCCGGAGAAGTCGCCGTTGTAGCGGGCGCGGCCGTCCTCGTACTGGCCGGCGGTGCCGAGTTCCTGTTGGATCGCGCTGTGGATGTGTTCCGGCTCGCGGTTGAGCGCGTCGCCGATCGCCGAGAGGTTAGTCAGCCGTGTGAACGCGCCGTCCTTCTGGGCCTCGGCGTCCGGTACGTCAAGCCGTTCGTCGGAGCCCTGAAAATCGGGGAGATCCTCCATCGCCCGGTCGAGCGTCGCCTCGTAGTCCATACGCGTCTCGATGCGTTCGGCGGCTAAATGCATTGTGAGATAGCGATCCACAATGCGCCTGTCCCACGGTGGTCGCTCAGAACGGACGCACCCCGATCGCGCCGCCGTGAATCAACATACCACTCACTCCTCATCGTCCCGCCACAGCCGCAGTGCGACGACACCGAAGCCGGCAACCATCAACAGCAGTCGCTCGCCGGACTGCACCAGATGGAAGATCCGCTCGACGTTTTCGGGTTCCGCACCCCGATTCGGGTCGACACCGGTGTAGTAGTGGGTGGTGGCGGTCGTTCCCTCGACGGTGCCGCCGGGAGAGAGGTCGACAAACGTCTGGAGCAGACCGCGCTGTGTCGAGTACAGCAGATGTCCCGAGAGGTCGTAGAAGCGATCCTGCAATGGCCAGAACAGATTCACACCGTTGACGACGCCGTCATAGAGGCTGTGGGCGAGAACCATCCCGACGAGGCTCACCCACGCCACGCGAACCCCGGTCGCACCCCACCGCCGGCGGAGCGTCGACTCCGAGCGGACGGCAACATCCCACCAGAGCACGATCCCGAGAACCGCCGGCAGGACGAGCGTGTGGAGATACGCCCGGTGGGCCCCGGGCAACCAAAGGCCGAGCAGTGTATCGAGATCCGGCACCGCGGCGACGGCCATGACTGTCAGGATCGCCCGGCGGTCGAAGGCCGCTCCAAGGAGGGCAGTCCCGAGCAGCCCCGCGACCGCGATGTGGACGAGCGTCGATGGCATAGCCGCCGATAGGCAGACAGCGGGGAAGGCGGTTTCGGCGGCCCGAGACTAGTACCGCGGACAGCGAAGCGAAGCCGCACTTCCATCGACGAACGGCAGTTCGATACGGTCGGCGTCGACCACGGTGGGTTCGTCAGCAGCCCCGTCGGCCTCGGCGGCTGCCGATCCCACGGTAAACGGGCCGTCAAGCGCGTCGCTGGCACAGAAGGCCAGCGCGATCGGTTCGCCGATCGAGGGGCTCTCGATCGCCCGCGTCAGCTCCCCGACAGCGTCGCCGTCGACACGGAGGTCGTCGCCGGCCCCACAGGGGGCGTCGAGACGAAGTCCGAGCAGTTGCTTGCTCGGCCGGCCGCGGTTTTCGACCTTTGAGACGACCTCCTGGCCGATAAAGCAGCCCTTCTCGAAGTCGACAGCGTGGCGCGCGCCGACCGTGTTCGGGATCGCACCCTGTAGCTCCGAGGCAAACCGCGGCGTGCCGGCCTCCAGCGTCAGCGTGTTCCAGGTTGCCTCGCCGAACGGCGCGGCGTTGAGCCCATGGTTGAGCAGCGTATCGAAGACCCCGGGCGCGTCGTCGGCCCCACAGATCACCGTGTAGCCGTCCTCGCCGGTCGGGTTGTCGCTGGCGACGACCGTGACGCCGGCGTCGCCCATCGACCCCCGATCGAAGTGGAGTTCGGGTTCGGGCGCGCCGGCGTGGTTGAGCACCGAGGCAACCTTCTCGGTCGCTGAGGGGCCATGAATACCGAAGACGCCGTAGTCAGCCGACACGTCGTCGATGGCGACATCCTGCACGAAGATCTTCTCCGACCAGTCGGCGACCAGTTCTTCAACCTCGGATGGTGGCGTAAACAACAGCAGCTGCTCGTCGGCGTTGTAGATGTAGCAGTCAGTTTCGATCCGGCCCTGTGGGTCGAGGACGAAGGCATAACAGCCCTCACCATCGCTTGCGGGCACGCGGTTGGTGACGATGTTGTCGACGTAGTCGACGCGTTCGGAGCCGGTGACCGCGACGATCCCATACCCCTGTTCGATGACGCCGACACCGTTGCGAACTGCCCGGTGGGCGACTTCGGGTCGGCCGTAGTGAGCGACGAGCTGTCGACCGCCGCGCTCGACGTACGTCGCCCCGAGATCATCGTGGTGGGCTCCCAGCAGTGTCATGGGGAGGCGAAGACGCCGCGGGAGTAAAACAACGGCGGAGAGTCGGTCGGGACGCGACGAACGCGAAACGCGGGGGTCACAAGCCGAACCGATCGCGGATGGCCTCAAACAGCGACGGATCTGACGGCTCGGCGTCGGCTGTCGGATCCGGGACGACCTTGTCGGCCGGCCGGATCCGAACCGTCCCGTTCTCGTCGCTGACGACGATCAATCCATCGGCTTTGAGCTCGGATAACGCCGTCTCGATGCGGTCGATGTCGGCCTCGACGGCGGCCCGGAGTTCAAGCACGGTCATCCCCTCGCCGGCCCGGTCGACAAGCGCGTCGAGAACGTCGACCTCGACGGCCGGCCGATCACGGTAGGCGGGCTTGGCTCCCATCGACATATCCTACCACCGGAATCGGTTTACATCTACCGCCGGGGATCGACACCACCGACCGCGGCCGCTCGAACGCCGACGGCGTCAGACACGCGACGGACAGAGGGAGTAGCTTTTTGTCGAGTAGGTTGATACAGACGGTAATGGGACTCCGGTGTCTACTCGGTCACGATTTCGACGACCCCGAGTTGCGACGGGAACGGGAGGAACAAGGCAACGAAGTCGTCGTCACGGTTCGCGAGGAGAAAACCTGCACTCGCTGTGGGTACACCAAGACCGTCAGTGAGAACAAGGAGGTGACCTCGATCGAACAGCTCGCCGAAACCGCCGACGGCGAGCGCGAGGCGACAACCGGCGGTGACACTGACGCGACAGCCGCCGACACTGACGCGACAGCCGCCGATGACGCCGGCGCGGCGGCCACGACCGGCGAGACGGCATCACCACCACCCGGCGACGAGACAGCCTCGTCGGCGTCACCGCCCACAGCGGCCGATCAGCCGGCCGACGCCACGACCCCTAGTGCCGACGACGACGCGGAGCTACTGGACGACGAGGAGACACCACCGGCGTCGACGGAGCCGACCGCGGCGACTGCGGACGCCGCCGAGGAGCCACCCGCAGCCGACTCCGAGGAGGCGGGAGGGGCCGACGGCAGCGAGCCGCAGGCGGCCGACGACGACGGGATCATTCTCTCGACAGCCGACGACGAAACCGACGAGACAGCCGACGACGAAACCGACGAAACAGCCGAAAGCGAGGGTGAGCCCGGCGGGTGGGAATGGCCCGAACACGAGACGGATCCGGAGACAACAGCCCACGAGTGGCCCGAGCAGTCCGGCGACGACGAGGGGTACGACGCGGAGACACCGCCGGCTGAACAACCCGACGACGTGAACTTCAGCGGCGGCTTTACCCCCGAGGCCACCGCCGACGCGGTCGACGACGACGGGGTCGACGCCCAGACCGACGAGGAGATGATCGAGGAGCCGGCCGACGCGGAGTTGACGAAGGCTGGTGAGGCGACACTGTATGAGCCGACCGTCGACGACATCACCACCGAGTTCTACTGTCCGGAGTGTGGCTTCACCCGCCACGCCGGGGCGTCGTCGATGCGCGCCGGCGACATCTGCCCGGAGTGCCAGCGGGGTTATATCGCCGAACGGGAGCTGTAGCCCACACAGCGCGTGATCGTGACATACACAAGCCTGCGCCCGTAGTTCTGTGTAGCACATACCCGTTATGTTCCACCGCGTTGTGTCCCGCCGACCACCCGCGTCCGCGCGCGCCGAGCGGCGACACCGCATCACACCAGGTGGTCGGTGATGCTCCCGCGGCTCAAACTGCAGGTTGCGACCAACAGCACGGAGTTCACGATCGGGTTTGTCGTCCTCGGAGTGGTCTTGCTGCTTGGATCGGGCTACGTCTTCCTGACACCACCGGTCGAGGAGCCGGCGAGCCAGCCAGCCCCCCAGCCCGACCCACAGCCCGAAACCGAGGAGGTCGAGGCGTTCTTCCTTGAGGTTGAGCTGATCGACAGCGCGGTCGTCGAGACCGGTTCAAGTGAGCTGCGACCGACGATCTCCGGACCAAACCGGCAGGCATACGAGGAAGGTGAGATGCTCACCCGCGAACCGGTGTACTTCTATCGGTACACGCCGGAGCTGACGTTCAATGTGACCGCCACCACGACCAAAAACGTCAGCGTCGAGCTCACAACCCGGCTCAGCCGCGAGGAGGAGGTTGTGACCGACCGCGAGGATGCCGACAGCGAGATAGTGTACACGAACGATCGACTGCTCATGTACCGGCAGGATACAGTCACCGACGGCCGGGTGACAAATCGTCGCACTTTTGATGTGAAAGATGATCTACAAGAGCCAGCAGACGAGGTTGCCAGCGACTTTTCGGAATCAGCAACGAGCTTCAATACCAACCTAAACCTAACCGTCGATTACCGAACAGAACCAATCAACGGGACAGTCTACGACGGGACGCTCAACGTCACTCCGAGATTGAAATACGAGAATATACGATCGAACCCACCAAGAGGCACCTACTGGCTGACCGGCGATCAGCAAGCCAACGTCTCAGAAACCCAAACCCGGCCGATCGAGCCGGCGGGGGCGGCCGATTCGGACGCCGCAGCCCAGCCGGCCGAACCGGACGAACCGACGCGGGGTGAGCCGAATATGGGGCTGGTCGCGCTGCTGGCGATCCTCGGCCTGATCGCTGTTGCCAGCGGCGGCGCGATCGCGGCAAAGGCCCCACAGCTCGACGAGGCAGAGCTCAAAACCGAGATCGCCCACAACCAGTACAGCGAGTGGATCTCCGAGGGCGAGCTGTTGTTAGACTCCGACAACGAGTTTGTCGCCGTCAACTCCATCGAGGATCTGGTCAATGTCGGCATCGACGCCAACAAGCGCGTGATCTACGATCCAGATCTCTCGGTGTATACCGTCTCCGACGACGACGTGACCTACTACTACACCACCGAACCCGCCACTCTCCAGCGGTGGATCCACCTCTGACCGGCTACTGGTAGCCCTCCAACATCCGCTCGACGTATTTGGCGATCACATCAACCTCGACGTGAACCGGATCGCCGACTGACTTTGTCGCCAGCGTCGTGAGCTCGTAAGTTGTCGGGATGATCGCCACATCGAACGCCCCGGCATCGTGGTCGATCTCGGCAACGGTGAGCGAAATCCCATCGAGACAGATCGAGCCCTTGTCGACGATATACTGGCCGTAGTCGTCGGGGAGTGCGAACGTAAACCGCCAGTCGTCGCCGACCTGCTCGATCGCCGCGATCGTCGTGACGGTGTCAACGTGGCCCTGGACGACGTGGCCGTCAAACCGTCCGTCGGCGGCGAGTGCGCGCTCGATGTTGACGGTGTCGCCAACGTCGACCACGCCGAGATACGTTTTTGCGACCGTTTCAGCCGCAAGGAAGACCTCGAACCACTGCTCGTCGTCGACCTCGCCAAACGCCTCGACGGTGAGACAGACGCCGCTGACGCTGATCGATTGGCCGTGGTGAAGCGCGTCGAGTTCCGGGGCACGAATCCGCAGGCGTCGACCGTCGGCGTCGGCGTCGACGGCAACGACCTCGCCGGCGGTTTCGACGATTCCGGTAAACATACCGGAGGAAGACGATCCGGAGGGATAGCGGTTGCGGGCCGGCGCGCTTTTGTCGCTGCCGGCGGTACCGAAAGCGCATGCAACTCGGGCTCATCGATCTGATCGGGCTGGCGACCACACTCGTCTTTGCCATCCCGGTCGCCAACTTCGGCGTGACACAGCTGCTCGCCGGAAAGCCGGTCGTCGGCATCGCGTTGCTCGGTGTTGCGGTTGCGATGGTCGTCCTCCCGCAGTATTTTCTCGACCCGAAGCGGGTTCTCGGTCGGCTCCTTCGGGGACTGCTTCCCGCGCGGCTGCGTGCCCCCTCGAACGATGAGAAGCCACCAAAGTAGGGGTGAGAAGGCACCAACGCAGTAGTCGACGACGCCTCACCTGTTGTCGGTGCCAGCAAAATCGAGGTGCCAACGAGATCAGGGAGTCAACGAGATCGGGGCGTCAACGAGTCGCTCGCCGCCGTCGGCTGTGACCGCAACCAGTGTGCCGAGTCGAATCCGGCCCTGATCGGGGTCAACAACGCTCGTTTCGACGGCGAGAACCGATCCCGCCTGTAGCGCGCCGTCGTCGGTAGGGCTCGGAGCCTCATACGGCGTGAGCCCGACGCCGTGGACAGCGACGCGGCCGCCAGCCTCGCTGGCGTCGGCGACATCGCCGTCCTCCGAGTGCGCGCGCGGCGAGAAGCCGTAGGCCGTCAGCTCCGCGGTTGCTTCGGCGGCGACCGTTCCCACGTTGCCGTCGACCTCGCAGTGGCGGCGGGCGGCGGTCTGGGCAGCCGTGGCGGCGATGAAGGCGCGTCGATCCCAGCCGCCGTCGCTGTCGACGACGACGGTGCGGGTGAGATGGCCGTGGTAGCCGTGTGGCCCCCGCGGAACGAGGTGGATGACGATCCCCTCGTCGGCCGGCAGCGGCTCGGTCGGGGCGGTGTCGACGGCCCGAACGCGAACCGTCTCCGGGGTGACGCCACCGCCGGCGAGGGTCGCGGCGATCTCGCGTTCGAGCTGCCGGGCCGACAGGGGGTCGCCATCGACGCGGACGATCCCGTCGGCGGTCGTGCTCTCAGCGAGGATGTCGCTTGCGTGCGCCATCCCGTGGGCCGCCCCGCGCTGGACAGCCCGGAGACAGTCGCGTTCGGTGTCGGTTTTGCTGGCCCGAGCCACCGTGAGCGCGGCGGTCGATGCGAGCTCGTAGCCAGCGTCTTGGAGCCGAACCGCGGTGTCGTGCGGCAGCTGGCTCGGCACCCGGAGTGTGCCAGCATCCTCAGTGGTTCCACGTCGATCGGCGAGCACCGACACAGCGTGAGTGCCCGGCGGCGTCTGCGGGTCGCGGGTGGCGACCGAGCGAGCGATCTCGGTCGCTGACGCGTCACGGGTATCAGTGAGAAAATCGGCGACAGCGGCGTCGCGGTCGGCTGCCGACACACAGTAGATCGCTTCGAGGTCGCCGGCGTCGGTCGGAACACAAACGACGGCAGCCGCCTGCTGTGGCGCGGCGGTACGCGTCAGGTAGCGGCGATCAGGATCGTTGCCGCGAGCAGCGTGAACGAAGCCCACGGTGGCAGGCTCAGCGAGTGGATCACTGAGGGCGGCAAGTCCGGCTTGCGGCGTCGGCGGGGCTGACCACGCCGCGGGAAAGCCACCACCCGACGGGCTCACGGCTCGGGTTCGGGGGCCGCCGGCTCCGCCGCCTCGACGGCATCAAGCAGCTCCTCGGGTGGCGCGTCCCGAATCTCGTTGTGCAACAGGACGCTGATCGGGACGGTCGGCGCGCCGTCGATCAGATTTTCCAGCAGAACAAGTCGCTCCCGCGCCCGGCTCATGCCGACGTAGAACACCCGCCGTTCGTTGTCAGTCAACAGCGGGACGGGATCGGTGTGTTTGGTGAACTCGTCGTCGTCGACGGTCGTCGGATCGGCCGTCTCCTCGTGGCCGGAGACCGTTGCGGCCATCTGCTCGACGACCTTCTCGGTGAGATCGGTGGCGACAAAGACGTGGTCGGCTTCCCGGCCTTTCGCGGAGTGGATCGTCCCCACGCGGACGGTGTCGGGATCGAGGCCAGCGTAGTCGCCGTTGAAGTAGGCGTCGACGGAGGTGCGCTGGAAGTTTGTCACCTTTCGCAGCATGTCACCGGCCGACGTTGGATCGGGCATAAACGGCGCGAACTCCTCGACATCGTCGGGGTCGAGCGGAACCTCCGCGAGGTCGTCGATCTCGGCGGCCTCCTCCTCTGCTTCGAGGAAGTCGTAGAACTCCTCGCGGTCGTTGGAGCCAAACGTCGACTCCTGGAGCATGTCGGCGAGTCGGCGGCCCTGCAGTAGTGTAAGCTCCTCACCGGCGTCGAAGGCCTCGATGGCGCGAACGTAGTCGGTCAGCCGATCGGTCCAGAGTCGCTGGTCGGTGAGGGCCTTGAACGGGATCCCCTCGTCGACAAACTCCTCGATGAACTGGAACAGCTGGTAGCGTGCGCGGAACAACAGCATCACGCTGCCCTCCTCGGCGTCGACGGTGTAGCGAACGTTGCGAACGAGTTCGAGGATCGAGGCGTTTTCGACGGCCTCGACTGTTCCGCCCTCTTTCCGCGGTTTGAGATCCTTCTCCTGGCGTTTGTCGATGTGGCGGATCTCCTGGTTGACGACGGTGAGGATGTTGGAGGGCAGCCGGTAGGAGTTCGGCAGCACCACATTCTCGTCGTGATCGGCATCAAGCAGGAGATTTGGATCGGCGCCCTGCCAGGCGTAGACGACCTGGTCGTCGTCGCCGGCGATCAACACCTGTTTCATGTGGGGTTTCCACTCCTCGAAGACCGCGTACTGCAGCGTGGTGATATCCTGAAACTCGTCGATAACGAGGTAGTCGACGTTCGGCAGCAGCGACCGCTGTGCAACGCGTTCGAGCATGTCGGCGAAGCCGACCAACCCGTTGTCGCCCTTGTAGTTCCGCCAGGCCCGGATCGCCTCGGGGATATCGATGCGGTCGTCGTCGGCCGTCCACGTCGGCGTGTACTTGTTGCCCTCCTGGGCGTTGGGATCCTCATCCGGCGGGAGGCGAACCTCCTCGACGTTCCACTGGAAGGGCACGTCGTACCAGTCGGCGACATCCCGGCGGGTGCGCTGGAGCCACTGGCTGGTGGCGATGATCTTGTTGCCGATCGTCGTCGATCGGGCGGTGCGGCGGCCGCCGCTTTTGTACTCGTCCTCGTACTCGATGCCGTACTCCTCGCAGAACTCCTCCTTGTCGTCTTCGCCGACAACGTCGCCGCGGGAGAGATCAAGCAACTCGTAGGCCTTGGCGTGCATCGTACAGACGTTGCCTTTGAGCGCGCGTGGCGTCGTGTCGAGTCGCTCGGCGAGGCGTTCGCGGATCTCGGCGGCGGCGGCACGCGTGTAGGAGACGACGAGGATATCGCGTGGATCGGTGTCGTCGTCTTCGAGGATGGTCTCAACGCGGTCAAGGAGGGCGGTCGTTTTCCCGCTGCCGGGGCCGCCAAAGAGGCGCGTGAGTTCGCCGTCCGTGGTGCTCATTGTAGCACCTACATGCGCCCCGGCGTGATAAACGACATGGCTTCGGTCGCCGAGGTCGATCCGAACACAGCCGAAATCGAGAGCCGGATTATCGATCAGGCTGCCAGCCACACACTGAACACGTCATCGCGCTGTCGTCGTGAAGGGCACCGCAGTCTGGACACTGCTTTTTGTTGTACGACTCGTCCCAGCCTGCCGATTCCGTCTCGTGGCCGTTTGTCGAAAGGAACTCGTCGAACAACTCGTCGTCTGAGGACTGTGCTTTTGACATCACGATTCATGGTAACGTGTACCACATATATAGAGCTTGTGGCGTGGGCGACAAACTGGACGATCAGGAAGTCCAAGCCGGCGGAATCGGCTCAGAGATCGTACAGCGCGCTGTATTTGTCGGTCACGTAGTCGGTGAAGGCGTCGGCACGCAGCGGCTCGCCGGTCGCCTGTTCGACCAGGGCGTCGGTCTCGTATCGCCGGCCATGTTGGTGGATGTTCGTCCGCAGCCACTCGCCGAGCGCATCGAAGTCGCCATCGCGGATCCCCGCATCGAGATCGTCGATCTCGCGGTCGGCGGCGGCATACAGTTGGGCGGCCAGCACGCTACCCAGCGAGTACGTCGGGAAGTAGCCAAAGTTACCGTGGCTCCAGTGGATATCCTGGAGACAGCCCAGCGCGTCGGATGGCGGGGTGAGCCCGAGATACTCCTCGTAGAGGCGGTTCCAGCGATCCGGCACGTCGCCGACCGCGAGGTCGCCGCTGATGAGTTCGCGTTCGATTGTGAAGCGGATGATGATATGCAGGTGGTAGGTGAGCTCGTCGGCCTCGACGCGGATCAGATTCTCGTCGTGAACCTGATTGGCGGCTTCGTAGGCATCGCGCGCCGACAGCTCACTCGTCTGTGGGAACACCTCCTGCAGCTTCGGCAACAACAGCTCCCAAAACGCCGCCGATCGGCCGACATGGTTCTCCCAGAGCCGCGATTGAGACTCATGCACAGAGAGATCGCGGTGGCTGCCAAGTGGCGTGCCGAAGGCGTCGTCGGGCAGCCCCAGCGTGTAGTAGGCGTGGCCGAACTCGTGGATCGTCGAGGTGATCGCGCCGAGTGGATCGCTCTCGTCGAACCGGGTGGTGATGCGGGCGTCAAACTGGTTGCCCGAGGTGAACGGATGCGTCGAGGTGTCAAGCCGACCGCGGTCGAAATCGTAGCCGAGCGTCGCTAATACCTCACGGGAGAGCGACTCCTGGCTGTCGGTATCGAAGCTGCCCTCGAAGGCGTCGGTCGCAAGATCGGCATCCGAGGCGCGAATCTCCTCGATCAGCGGCACCAGCGTCTCCCGGAGTTCATCGAGGATGTCAGCGGTTTTCGACAACGACAGGCAGGGTTCGTACTCCGCAAACAGCACCGCATAGGGGTCAGCGTCAGGATCGATATGTTCGGCGTACTGCTGTTTGAGCTCGACCAGCTCTTCGAGATGCGGGGCAAACTCCGCGAAATCGTCGTGTTCGCGGGCGGACTCCCACGCGCCGAGGGCCTCGGTGGTCGCCGTCGAGATCTCCTCGATGAGATCACGCGGGACACGGGCGGCCCGGACGTACTCTCGGCGGACCTCACGGACGACAGCCTGCTGTTCAGGGGTAAGCGATGCGTCGTCAAGCTCCGCAAGATATCTTCCAATGTCGCCGTCGACCAACAGCTCGTGGCTGAGCGACGACAGCGTCGACAGCTGCGTCGAGCGGGCCGGCGTCCCACCCTCGGGCATCATCACCTGTTGATCCCACGAGAGCACTTCAGTCGCACTCTCGACGGCGTTGTATCGCTTGATCTCATCGAGCAGTGCCGTATACGCCGCCGGGGGCTCGGTCTGTGTTGCCTCAGTTGCCATACCTCCTGTTGCGGCTACGGTCGTATCAACGCACTGGCGGTGGAACTTTTTATAACTCTGTACGCGCTACTATTGACGTATGAGTGTTCATATCGAGGGGTTCGACGATTTCGACGACGAAATCCGGGAACTCAAGGAGAATGCTGACGCCCTTGACGGGAACAACGAGATTCCGATGGATCAACTGTTCACGGAGAGCTTCATGGAGTCATACACACCGTTCAGTTCGCTTGCGGCGTTCTTCGAGCATAGCCCATGGACGGTCGAGACGCGAGCGGACTTCAAGTCGATTCCCGAAGACGAGTTCGACCGATACGTGAACGACAACACCGGGTTCAACGACTGGGAAACGATGCTGCAAGCCGCAGGACGCGAATGGGTCAGTCGCCAACTCGGGATCAAATAGCTCGCTTACCCGTCGTCAGGTGATCCCGAAGACTCCTCATCGGATTCATCGGTTGGTGAATCAGATCGCGTGAACTCCGGATCACCGAGGTGAAGATGAAAATCCCCCTCGATCGTAAGTTCGTCCACCGGCCCCTGACTTGAAGATTCCTCCGAACTCACATACTCATAGATTGTAATCAGGCCGGAAGTCAATCCCACGACTGCTGAAATAGCTTGGATAACTAATCTGAAAACATCAGAAACGTCTCCAATTGCAGGCGATTCGACGAGTATTGTGACCTCAACAAAGATCGTGGCCAGAAACAGTCCACCGGCAAGGAAAAAGACAACTGCCGAATACCGAACGGGGACAGAACGAATGGAACCTATCGGCAAACGATCCATTTGTTCACAGCTTCCTGTGGAATGTGATTTAAAATTGGTGACGAAGCAAACGTCCGTGTCGCAGTTCGCTCACTCTGACTGCTCACCGGTAGCAATCCGTCGATACAGCTCATAACACCGCTCAAGTACGTCGATCGAGACGCTCTCGGTCGCAGTATGTGCCTCGCCAGGTTCGGCCGCCCCACAAACAACGCAGTCGGTGTCGGCGTTCGCCAGCCAGCCCGCGTCGGTCGCGTGTGGTTTGACGACCTGTTGAGGCTCGCCCGGCTGGACGGCGTCGGCTGCCGCGAGGACGCGGTTGGCAAACGCCGGATCCTCACAGGCCATCGGCGGGAGATCCTGATCGACCGTCCACTCGACGCCCGCGATCGATTCGGCGGCCGCGAGGTCGGCGCGCTCGCCGGGTACGGTTCGCTCGTCGATCGTCACCGTACACCGGTCGGGAATCACGTTCCACGCCGAGCCACCATCGATCTCGGTAACGGCGATGCTCCCGGAGAGCTCGTTGCCGAGCACCGTCGTTTCGGGGGCGTCGAGTCCGCGGACGACATCGACCGCATCGCAGGCGCGGTAGATCGCGTTGTCCGCGTCGTCGGGGCGGCTGGCGTGGCCCGCGGTGCCGCTGGCGGTGAGCGTACTCCCGCGGCGACCCTTGTGGGCGACCGCGACATCGGTGACACCATCCGCGGAGTAGCCCGTTGAGCCCTCGGTGACGATGGCGGTGTCGGGCGCAAATCCCTCATCGATGGCTGCCTGCGCGCCGATCCCGCCCTGTTCCTCGCCAACAAAGCTCGCAAAGACGAGCTCGGTTGCGGGGTCGGCATCCCGAACGGCGAGCAGTGCGGCCGCCAGCGCGCCTTTCATGTCGGCGGTGCCACGGCCGTAGAGCCGGCCATCGCGGTGGTCGATGTGATAGTTCCCGTCGGCGTCGAGTTGCTCGTCAGCGGGAGGAACAACATCGTGGTGGCCGACGAGCGCGAGCGTGGGCGGTGCTGTCGTCGTTGCCGCCGCTGCCGGCTGGCGACGTGCGATCACGTTGCCGGCGTCGTCACGGCGAACCGTTGCGTCCGTCTCCTCGCGGAGCCATCGGGCGATAAAATCGCCGGCGGCGGTCTCGTCGTCGTGGCTCGGGATCGCAACGAGCGATCGGGTGAGCGAAACGATTGCCTCGCGGCTCATACGGGAAGTGGTGCGGCCGCTGGCAAAGTTCCACTGCCAGCGATGACTCAAGAGATGAGATCAAAATGAAAGCTGAAGATCGGAACCAAGCCGGCTGCCGGTTCCGTCGCAGAAAACCCGGCTAGTTAGAGGATGTAGCTCGCGTCAGTGTCAATATTCCGTGGCGTCTTGAGCTGCTTGTAGGTCTGTCCACCTGCGGGGGATTGCAGGATGAGACTGACCGTCTCGGACTCCTCAAGTGGCTCAATGCCACTTTGGGCGTCGAGATCGATCTCGACGACGAGGATGTCCTCTTGCTCTGTCAGCACTGACGTGCTACCCTCAAGGCTCTGTTGTTGGTAGTGTGTGATGGCACCGTTCTGGTTGTCATTGCCGTTGACAACGGTTGCATTCCCGGTCGGACTGGAGATCGTATACGACGCCTGGCTCACGTTCACCGGATCGGAGCCCGATGCTAGTTGAACCGACGCGTTTAGCGTATCGATCGTGCCCCCCGAGTTGGCATCAATACCGATCACTTCACCGATCTGGACAACATCACTCACTTCAGAGGTTGTCTCTTCGCCCGTTGCCTGTGCTTGTGCCTGCAGGAGGCCGGCGGTGTTGATGAGAACGCCCGCGGCGATCGCGGCGACTAACACCATCGCGATGAACACGATGAGCGTTCCAATCCCCACCTGACCTCGAGAGTCTGTATCGAACATGGGTAGTGTGCGTCTGCCCGGAACGGCTGTGACGCTATCAGAGAAAAGTGAGAGGATAGATATAAACACACTGTCCAAATTATCACAACCAATAATATACGGTATGTGGACAGAATAAAACCGGTTGCGTCAGTCGATTATGGGCAAACATATAAATTATTAATGTATTCTGTTAATGCTATTTTATAATGTATAAATTTCTATAGTTAGTCGGTGCGATGCGGTAGCAGTGGTAAGTGGGGATTGCGAAAAAGAGCTTCAGTGGATCGTCAAAGAAAGGGCTTCAGTGCAAAAACGCGGACGCCTTAGAGGATGTAGGAGCTACTGTCTTCGATATTCCGCGGTGCCTGGAGCTGCTTGTAGGTCTGTCCGCCCGATGGAGCCTGCACGATCAGCGAAACAGTTTCCGATTCCGTCACTGGGTCGATCCCGGTTTGTCCATCGAGGTCGAGCTGTGCAACGATGATGTCCTCCTGGTCTTGGAGCACATTTTCGTCGGATGCAGCAAGCCCTTGCTGGTTGTAGTATGTGAGATCGTCGTTCGCGGTTGAGTTCCCGTTCACGACAGTCGCACTACCGCTCGGGCTCGAAATCGTGTATGAGGTCTTGTTGAGATCGATCGGATCGGAGCCGGATGCAAGGCGCAGTGACGCGTTGAGCTGGCTGATGTTGCCACCGTTGAGCGCGTCCTCACCGATGACCTCGCCGACCTGAATCACGTCGCTGACTTCCGCGGTTGTCTCCTCGCCCGTTGCCTGTGCTTGTGCCTGTAGGAGGCCGGCGGTGTTGATAAGAACGCCCGCGGCGATCGCGGCGACTAACACCATCGCAATGAACACGATGAGCGTTCCAATCCCAACCTGGCCTCTGGATGCTGTATCGAACATGAATGTGTGCGCCTGCCCGGAACGGCGGTGACGCTGCTAGCGAAAAATAAGAGAACAGATATAAACACACTGTCTAAATTATCAAAGCAGATAATCTACGTATGATAACAAAAGTAAAACGCGTTATGTCAGTCGATTTTGTCCAAACATATAAATTATTAATGTATTTTTCTAATGTTGTTTTATAATGTAGAAATTAGAATAGTTTATCGGTGTGAGGGTCGTTAGAACGGCGTAATGCGTGGAGCCAGCGGGGCAGCTCTCGGCGTCGCTCACACGGAAGTTCGCTGCGCATCGCCACGCATCACCCTTATGCATCCGCCCGGAGTAAGGGAGGTATGACTCTAGTGCCGGACACGAGCGCGGTCATCGACGGTCGTGTGTCCGAGCGAATCGACGACAGCGAGGGGTTGACGGTGGTGATCCCGGAGGCCGTGGTCGGCGAACTCGAATCGCAGGCCAACGCGGGCTACGACAGCGGCTGGAGCGGGCTCGAAGAGCTCCAGCGGCTTGCAGAGTTGGCCGACGAGGGAACCATCGACCTCCAGTACGTCGGCCGGCGGGCGAACGCAACCGAACAGGACGCCGCCAGCGAGGGCGAGGTCGACGCGATCATCCGCGATGTCGCCGCCGACAACGACGCCACCCTGCTGTCCAGCGATATTGTGCAATCCGAGGTGGCGAAAGCAAAGGGCCTCGATGTCGAGTACGTTGAACCCCGTGTCGACAGCGACGAAGGGCTGCCGATCGCCGACTTCTTCGACGAGGAGACGATGAGCGTCCACCTCAAAACCGGCACCCAGCCGAAGGCCAAACGCGGCGCGCTCGACGGGATGAGCTACAAACAGATCGACGACACCGTCAGCTCCGAAACGCAGATGGACGAGTGGGCCGACGAGATCGAATCGCTGGCCCGCAGCAGCAACGAGGGATTCATCGAGCTCTCCGAGCCCGGGATGACGATCATCCAATACGCGGATTACCGGATCGCCGTCGCCCGCCCGCCGTTCTCGGACGGCATCGAGATCACGGCCGTCCGGCCGATCGCCAAAACGACGCTGGACGACTACATCTTCGACGACCGCCTCCGAGATCGACTGCTCGAACAGGAGCGCGGCGTGCTTATTTCCGGGTCGCCCGGCGCGGGAAAATCGACGTTCGCCCAGGCGGTCGCGGAGTTCCTCACCGACAACGACTACGCGGTGAAGACGATGGAGAAGCCGCGAGATCTCCAGGTCGGCGACGACATCACCCAGTACACCGCCCTCGGCGGCGATATGGCGACAACCGCGGACTCGCTGCTGCTCGTGCGGCCGGATTACACCATCTACGACGAGGTCAGGAAAACGGAGGATTTCGACGTGTTCGCCGACATGCGGCTCGCGGGCGTCGGCATGGTCGGCGTTGTCCACGCCACCCGCGCGATCGACGCCCTCCAGCGGCTTGTCGGCCGGGTCGAACTTGGCATGATTCCGCAGGTCGTCGACACCGTCGTCTACATCGAGGCCGGCGAAGTGCATACCGTCTACGACGTGACCACGGAAGTCAAGGTGCCCGAAGGGCTGACTGCCGAGGATCTCGCCCGCCCGGTGATCCAGGTGGCTGACTTCGAGACCGGCAAACCTGCCTACGAGATCTACACGTTCAACCGCCAGGTGATCACCGTGCCGCTCGATGACGAGGCGGGCAGCGACACCGGCGTCGACCGCATCGCCAAACAGGAGATCGAACGAGAGATCCGCTCGGTCGCCCGCGGCCATGTCACCGTCGAACTCACCGGCCAGAACAACGCGATCGTCTACGTTGAGGAAAGCGACATCTCCTATGTGATCGGCAAAGGCGGCGGTCGAATCAGCGATATCGAGGATCGACTCGGGATCGACATCGACGTGCGCACCCACGAGGACAACCCCGACGCCGGGGGGGCCGCAACCAACGGTAGCGGTGGTGGCGGCGCGGAGACCAAGCCCGCCGGCGAGGTTGTCCAACCCGAGATCACCGCCCGCCACGTCGTGATCCGGATGGACGGCCACGTCGGCGAGACCGTCGAGGTGCAGGCCGACGGCGAGTATCTCTTCACCGCGACGGTCAGCAGCGGCGGCGACATCCAGATCTCTCGCGGCTCGGCGATCGCCGAGGAGTTAGAGGACGCCATTGACCGGAAACAGCAGATCACGGTTGTGCCGGCGTAGCGGGTGCAGCACAAACAGCTGCGACAACTGCCCGCGTGTCGGCATCGGCAGCGGAGGAACCGCAGTGGGCTGAAATACGTCCAGTTTTTAACGGCTGAACTCGGTAGGGTTACACTCGCGTAACCGGTACGAAAACGATAACGCTTTTTTGAGGCTACTGAGAAATGCGGTACATGTCTACCGAGCTGAAGCGGGGACTCGAAGGCGTGGTCGTCGCCGAATCCGATCTGAGCTATATCGACGGCGACGCGGGGGAGCTTATCTATCGTGGCTACGCCATCGAGGAACTCGCCCGCGAGGCCAGCTACGAGGAGACGCTGTATCTGCTGTGGCACGGCGAACTCCCAACCGATGCGGAACTCACCGAGTTCAGCCAGCAGATGGCTACCGCCCGCGAACTCGACGATGGCCTCCTCGATATCATCCGTGAGCTCGCCGACAGTGGCGAAGAACCGATGGCCGCCCTTCGGACGATCACCTCCGCACTGTCAGCCTACGACCCGGATAGCGACGCCGAGTTCAACGACACCGAAGCCAACAACCGCAAAAGCCGCCGGATCACCGCGAAGATGCCAACGGCGTTAGCGGCCTACAACCGACTCCGCAACGGCAACGAGCCCGTCGCCCCTCGCGAGGAGCTGAGCCACGCCGCCAACTTCCTCTATATGCTCAACGACGAGGAGCCCGACGACGTGCTCGCCGAAACGTTCGATATGGCGCTCGTCCTCCACGCCGACCACGGGCTCAACGCCTCGACGTTCGCCGCGATGGTGACCGCCTCGACGCTGGCTGATCTCCACAGCGCGGTCACCTCAGCGATCGGCACCCTGTCGGGCAGTTTGCACGGCGGTGCCAACGCCGACGTAATGCGCATGCTGCAGGCCATCGACGACGACGAACTCGATCCCGTCGCGTGGGTGAAAGACGCCATCGACCGCGGCGAGCGCATCGCCGGCTTTGGCCACCGCGTGTACAACGTCAAAGACCCGCGCGCGAAGATCCTCGGCGAGGAGAGCGAAGCCCTCGGCGAGGCCGCCGGCGACACCAAATGGTACGAGATGTCGGTCGCCATCGAGGACTACATCAGCGAGGAGAAGGGTCTCGCACCGAACGTCGACTTCTACTCGGCGACGACCTACTACCAGATGGGCATCCCGATCGATCTCTATACGCCCATCTTTGCGATCGCCCGCTCGGGTGGCTGGATCGCCCATGTGCTGGAGCAGTGGGAGGACAACCGCCTGATCCGCCCGCGGGCGAAGTACACCGGCGACACCGACGCGGAGTTCGTGCCGCTGGACGAACGGTAGCGGATACCGCCAGCTCGTTTTTCACGCCGTTGTAATGACTACTCACCACGAGACGACCCGACTGGCGGCAACCCCACCACTGGGCTGGAACTCCTGGAACGCGTTTAGCTGCGAGGTCACCGAGAGCGACATCCGCGCTGCAGCCGACGCCCTCGTTGACACCGGGCTGCGCGAGGCCGGCTACGAGTACATCGTCGTCGACGACTGCTGGATGGCCGCCGAAACCGACAGCGAGGGCCGACTCCAGCCCTCGGCTGAGTTTCCAAATGGGATGGCCGCCCTCGCTGACTACGTCCACGACCGCGGCCTCAAATTCGGCCTCTACACGTCGGCGGGCACCGAGACCTGCCAAGGCTACCCCGCGAGTCTCGGGCGCGAGCAACTACACGCCGAGCAGTTCGCCGAGTGGGGCGTCGACTACCTCAAATACGACAACTGCGGCGACCACCGCGGCCGCGACGCGATCGACCGCTACACCGCGATGGGCGAGGCCCTCGAAAGCGTCGACCGCAAGATCGTCTACAGCATCTGCGAGTGGGGACAGAACCGCCCGTGGGAGTGGGGTCGCAACGTCGGCGGCCACTGCTGGCGGGCGACCGACGATCTCGTCGCCAAATGGCGGGCTGACCCCGACGAGTTCGGGCTCGGAGTCGCCGATGTCCTTGACCGGATGGCTGCCATCGACGCGGCCGCTCACGGCCCGGGCGGCTGGAACGATCCCGATATGCTGCAGATCGGCACCGGCCCCAACTCCGGGCAGTCCGAACACGAACCCGTCGACGTACAGCGACCGCTGACCAAAGCCGAACGCCGCACGCATTTGGCCTTCTGGTGTCTACTGGCCGCGCCGCTGATGATCGGGGCCGATCTCACGTCGCTGTCGACGTTCGACCGCGAGTTGCTGACGAATGAGCGACTGCTCGCAATCGACCAAGACCCGCTCGGGATACAGGGGACGCCGGATCAACGCGGCGACGACGCGGAGGTATGGAGCAAACGACTGGCAGACGGCGGCGCGGCGGTCGCCTTCCACAACCGCGGCGACGCCGGGCGAGAGATTTCGACGCACGTCTCGGCGGTCGACATGGCAGCGGGTGCCGACCGCTATCGCGTGTGTGACTGCTGGACGGGCACCGAGTGGGAGACGGGTGGCTCGCTTGCGATGACGGTCGAACCGCGTGATACCGCTATCGTTCGTGTAACGCCGAAGTAAAAACAACCCTTGCTCAGTCGTCGGCAACAACCTTGTGCGCCGCATACAGCATCCCACGTTCGTCCATCAGCGACACCGTCGCCAGCCGGAGGGCGTGCGGCCAGCCCAGCGGCGTCGCGCTGTCGGGTTCGCCGGTGTCGAAATACTGCTCGGGGAGGTAGCTGGTGTCCTCACAGAGCACGCCGCCGGGTGTCACGAGTTCCAGGAGTTCACGCGCTCGTGAGGCGGCGTCGACCGCGCGGTCATCGTCATTGTCGGCCAGCAGGGCGGCCAGTTGGGCGGCAGCGTTGGCCCCCCAGCCGGTCGACACGGTCCAGATCTTCTCGTGGCCCTGCTCGCCCTGCCGCCAGCCGTCGCCCTCGTAGCGATACAGCCCCGCGATCTCGCTGTCCGCTGGCTCATGCCAGAGGGCTTCGATCATGGTGTGGACGTGGGAGTCGAGTTTGTCCAGCCGGTCGTCGTCGACGGTGGCGACCTGATCGTAGGTCAGATGCGCGCCGATCAGGCCGAGTGTCGCCGAGTCCGCCCGGCGGTCAAGGCCGCCAGCACCGTGTTCCCGAAGCGCGTAGAGCCCGCGATCCGCAAGCCAGAGGTCGTCGATCGCATGATAGACACGGTGGGCCTGTTCGAGTGCGTGGTCGGCCATCGGAAGGTCGGTGGCTGCCAGCGCGCTGTAGGCCTCAAGGAAGGTCGCTGTCGTGTGCGTGAACCGCCCGATCGAATCCTCCCAGGCGTTCTGACAGACCATCGGTCGGCCATCATCAAGCAGGGTTTCATCGAGGCTGTCGACAGCGTCTTCGAGGGTGTCGACGACACGGGATTCAAGATCTGGGTCGTCGATGCCCGACTCGTAGTAGCTCGCAAGGAAGGCGATGACGCTACCGGTCTGGTCGGCCTGGTAGTCGACGCCGTCGCCGGCTTCCAGCCGGGCGTTGGCCCAACCGGGCGCGAGCGCGCCGTTGTGCGGCCAGACGCGGTGGGGCCAGCTGCCATCTGGGCGTTGGGTCTCACAGTAGGCGCGCGCGCTGCGGGCATGCCAGTCGTCCAACCCGAGATCGAGATGCTTGTCGGACTCCAGGACGAACAGCGAGATCTCAGCGTCGTCGCGGAACCAGGTGTAACCGTAGCCACCTGAATGGCGATAGTACGGATCAAAGTCCGGACCAGCCATCCGGAGGCCGGTCGTCCCCGTCAGCAGCGAGAGCACGCGCACGTCGGCCGACACCGACTCATCCAGCGGGAGGTCGTCGGTGTCGTCGAGCGGGGCTGTTTCTGCGGCGGCCGCCTCGAAGGCTGCCCGGTCGGTGTACTCGGTGCGGAACGTTTCCATCTGATCGAGGGCGTCATCGCGGTCGGTCTCCTCCCAGTCGGTCAGCAGCGTGATGAGCGTCGTGCTGCCGTGATCCAGCGGGAGCCAACAGACCAGATCGCCGCTGAGGCGATCCTCGGCGTAGCGGCCGTCGTGTGGCGGGCGCGGGTACTCGGTCGGCTCCTCGGAGATCAGATCATCGAAGGAGGCGGGGATCTGGCCACGAATGCCGGCGAAGCCGGTCGAACTACCGAGGAAATCGTGTTCGGTCTCGTGGTAGACCTCGATCACGTCCTCGTGGTGGAGCTGGCCGAGGCGGCTGTGGCGGCCATCGGGGGCCAGCGAGACGTAGGCGATGATCTCGGCGTGTTCGGCGACCGTCTCGAAGTGGGTCAGGTGGGCGTTGCCGATCGTCAGATCGAGTTCGGTCACCTCGCCGATCGGCGTCTCGTGGACGGTTTCGACGAGGCCAGTATCCTCATAGTAGGTCTGTGTTGAGGTGGCGTCGTCGTCGAACCAGAACTTCTCGTCGCCGAGACTGAGGCCGAATCGGGAGCGTTCCAGCCCGGTCAGCCCTGACAGCGGGTAGCCGAAATCACGGATCACGCCCTCGTCGATGTGTACCAGCCGGCCGTCACCGCCGGAAAACCGCCCAGAGAGCGTCCGCCGCTCGCCGGGAAAGAGCGTGCTGTCACCTGACGACCGCTTGTAGTCGTCAAGTGCGTCACGAAGTTGCATACCTACCTTCAGTAGGTCACCCGTATTAATTCTTGGTGTATTTGTTGTTCACACGTTTTTTGAAACGACAACAATCAAGACGATTCGGCCCCCTGAAACGTCATATGGACGATATCGGGCCACCGCGATTTACCGCCGTCGGCGAGGCCGTCGAGTTGGCCCCTTGGAACCCAGAGCCCGCGGCTGACTACGCGTGGCAACTCGTCGACGCCCCGGCTGAGAGTCGGGTGACCGTCGGCGACGAGCCGGTCATTGCCGTCAGGCCAGATCAGCCTGGCACCTACCGGTTTGAACTCGTCGGGCCGAATGGGTCGCACAGCCAGCGCGTGCTGGCGTTTCCGCACGCCCGCAAGAAGATGGCGTTGACGCTGCCGTTTGCCGAGCTGCCGGTCGAGCCGGCGACGATCGATCGCGTCTCAGTCGTTGGTCCGTTCAACGACCACCGTGTCGGTGCCAACCGACCGCGACGCGCCGACGACCGCTTTCTGCTCGAAGTCGAGTTACCGCCCGGCACCCACCATTACGGCTTCTGTCTCGACGATGATTTCGGCCGACAGATCCACGACTCGGTGACCGTCCCAGGCCCGGGGCGACCACGCTGCGCGCTGTCGACGAACGTCGACGACGAAAACGGCCAGGTCGTCGTCACCGCCGACCCAGCAGCCGCCCCCGACAGCGAGTTGAGCGACGAGGAGTTGGAGGTGCAATTCGTCGTCGACGACCGCGATTCGATCCCGGATACGGCGGTCGAAACCGATGAGCGAACCTGTCGCGTTGCTGCCGACGCCGTCGGCGACCGACTCCGGGTGCATGCGGTCGCGGTTGGTGAGCGTCATTCGGTTGCCGACACCGTCGACGTGCGGCGCGCCGACCCCGGCGAGTTCGAGATTCGATCTCCAACTGAGCCGCCGGCGTGGGCCGAATCGCCGACGGTGTATGAGATCTTCGTGCGATCGTTTGCCGGCGAGACGCCACAGGCAACGTTTTCGGAGATCGAACGCCGGATCGAGTATTTGGAATCGCTCGGCGTCGACATGCTGTGGCTGACGCCGATTCTCGCCAGCCCGACCGACCACGGCTACCACATCACCGACTACTTCAGCACGGCGGCAGATCTGGGCGACCGCGCCGACTTCGAATCACTGGTCGATCGCTGCCACGAGGCCGGGATCCGGGTCGTGTTTGATCTCGTGATCAATCACACCTCCCGCGACCATCCAGCGTTTCAACTCCACTCGGCCGGCGTCGACGCCTACGCCGACCACTACGCCCGGGTGCCGCGGGCCGACGACAGCACCGACATCGCGTGGGCCGGCGACGGGAGCCCCGAGTTTTACTTCAACTGGTCGCGGATCCCCAATCTCAACTATGGCTCGCTGGCGGTTCGGGAGTGGATGCTCGATGTCGTCGACGAGTGGGTCAATCTCGTCGATGGCTTTCGGTGTGATATCGCCTGGGGTGTTCCGCATGGCTTCTGGAAGGAGGTCGCCGAACGCGTTCCCGCCGATTTTCTCATGCTCGATGAGACGATCCCCCACGATCCACAGGCCCACGAAGCCGAGTTTACGATGCATTACGACAGCACCCTCCACGAAACACTGCGGGCGATCGGAAACGAGAAGGAGCCAGCCCGGGCGATCTTTGACGCGCTTGAGACGGTACGCTGGCAGGGATTCCCCGAGTCGTCAGTTCACCTCCGGTATGTCGAAAACCACGACGAAAGCCGGTATCTCGGCGAGTGCGGCGAGCCAGCCCTGCGAGCGGCGGCGGCGGCGACGTTCACCCTTCCGGGCGCGCCACTGATCTACTACGGCCAGGAGCGCGGCATGACCGCCGATCGCGGCCCGATGAAATGGCATGATGGCGACACAGCACTGACCGACTTTCATCGATCGCTGTCACGGCTGCGAGAGGAGTATCCGGTGTTGCACGATGGCCGAGTCGAACCCGTCTCAGTCGGCGTCGTCACCACAACTGATCCGATGACGACAGAGCCACCCCCGGATGCAGACGGCGATACGAGCGGCGACGACGCTGACAGCGACACAGCGAGAGACGACACCGGTGACAGCGATACCACGACAGACAACGCTGATGACAGCGATACCACGACAGCCGACAGCGATAGCGACAACCTACAGATCACCGACGAGCCACAGCACGTCGTCGCCTTCGCCCGCGACAACGGCGACCAGCGGTTGCTCGTCGTCGTCAACTTTGGAGAGATCCCGGCGACGGTGAGCCTGCCGACCGCCGTCGGCGACACCGATCTTCGAACCGGGGAGCCGCTCCGGAAGCGGCATGATCCGCGTGAAAAGAAGGATGGCAACTACGTTGTCGTTGACGACGTTGTCGTCTGTCGGCCGGTCACAACGTGAGCGGCTGTCCGCCGACCGAGCGTGAGCAGCTGCCGGCCGGATTCGGCGACCACACCAGCCACGGACTGTTAAGTAGGAGCCGCCGCCACTACCGGTATGGACGACGCCACCCTCCGGGCGCATCTTCGGCGGTTCGGCTTCTCCGAGAAGGAGGTCGACACCTACCTCACCCTGTTGGCCCACGGCGAGGCAAAGGCGAGTACGATCGCCGATGTCGCCGGCGTCTCCAAACGCTACGTCTACAGCGTCAGCGAGGCCCTCGCGGATCGCGGCTTCGTCGAGGTCAACGATCACGTCGTCCCGACACGCATTCGCGCGCGCCCGCCCGAGACGGTTGTCAACCAGCTTGTCACCGACGCCAAGGCGATCAAACCGGCCCTTGAAGGGCGCTACACGCGCGCCGAGCCGGAAGCCGACCAGTTCGAGGTTGTCAAAAGCCGGGAAACCGTGCTCAAACGGATTCAGGGCCTCATCGCCGACAGCGAGTCGGAGCTCACCCTGTCGATCCCAATCGGGCGGCTCTCGGTCGTCGAAGACGAACTGCAAGCCGCTGTCGATCGGGGTGTCCTGGTGACGCTGTTGATCACCGAAACCGACGAGCCGCCGGCCGACTGTGGCGGGCTGGCGAGTATCACCCGGATCTGGAGCGAGCCGATGCCGGCGATGGTGACCGCAGACGACCGGGTCGGGTTGGTCGCCCCCGCGGAGATGCTGACCTCCACCCACAGCGACACCCAGGCGATCGTCTTCGCACATCCCCAACTCGGGCCCGTGATCGTCGGCTCATTTTTCGGCAACTACTGGCCGGTCGGCACCGAGGTTGCGGTCACCGAACCCACCGGCCTCCCGCTGACCGAGACTAACTTTCGAACAGTTGTCGTCGAGGCAACGCTCCGGTGTCGCACGGAAACGCCGCTGGCCGCCCGGATCGAAGGCCGGTGGACCGAGACAAGTGAGCCGGTCGATATCGAGTGTCAGATCGTCGGCGTGACACAGGGGTTGATCGAGCCGACCAACAGCCAGTTCCCGATCGAAGCGAGTCTGACCGTCGACGCCGACGGCGAGACCTACACAGTCGGCGGCGAGGGCGCGTTTATCGAGGATATCGAAGCCGAGCGCGTGACGCTCAGCGAAGCAGCGTAGTCGACGACCCCTACGGCTCTGTGAGCGTTGGAAGTCGAACTGAAAACAACTCGTCGAGACAGATCCACAGCAGTTTCGGCGGCGTCGTCGCCGCAACGTCGGCTGCCTCGTAGCTCGGCTCGTCATCCTCAGACCGTTCGTACTGAAAATGCGTCGCGCCGAGATCGGGATGATCGTCATCGCGGTGCCAGCCACAGTGAAACCCGGTGTTTTGATCGGTGTAATCGATCCGGAACTCATCGCGCGCAAGCCGCCAGCGAATCTCGATCCGCGGCGACTCAGGGCCGGTGGGTGGCTCGATCCGGGCGGGCGCGACCGAGGCAACAAGATACCGTTGCTGGACTGCGTCGGGCTCGTAGCGCGTTTCCGTGATCTCGGGTTGTCGCCGGAGCACATCCCGGAGCTCGCGGTAGACCGCCGGATTTGGCGATCCCGGCGGTGTCATACCGGCGCGGGCAATGTGTCGTCGGCAAAGCGGTCGTATAGCCGGAGGGTGTCCTCGACGAGCGATCGGCGGTACTGCAGCTGCTCCCACTCGGTCGCAACGCGACGGTATTCGTCGGCTGTCGCCGCATCGGTCGTCTCGCCGATCGCCGCCCGGAGTTCGTTGGGTGTCTCGGTGTCGTACTCATCTTGCCACCGGCGAAGCTGGTCGGTGATCTCGGTCAGGCGGTCGGCCAGCTCGTCGGCGGTGTGGTCGGTATAGAGGCTGTGCATCTCGGCGAGATACTGGCCGACTGGGTCGGGCTGATAGAGTGTTTTCGCGTCACCGTCCACCGTTTCGAGCTTGCCGTCCGCGACCAGTCGGTCGAGATACTTGCGGGCCGTCTCGTGGGCGACCTCGGCTTCGCCCGCGATCCAGTTGGCGGTTCGGGGCTCGCTCAGTGTCGTTGCGACCGACCGGACGCGGTCGGCAGCCGACACCGACTCCGTCCAGCCGGGTCGCTCGGCGTCGCTCATACCAGAACGTTGACCGCCAACTCAGAAATATCTTTGCTGCGTTGGGATTATTTCGACAGTGTATCGCGTTCTACCGCGACAGCTCGCCCGGCACCCACTCGCCGTCGAACTCCTCGTGGGTGAACGGGCGAGGATCGTCGCCGGCGTAGGTCGCCACGAGGTGGCCGTCGCCTTCGAGGTGGTATTTGTAGGTCGTCAACCCCTCCAGCCCGACGGGGCCACGGGCGTGGATCTTGCCCGTCGAGATGCCGACCTCCGCGCCGAGGCCGAACCGGTAGCCGTCAGAAAAGCGAGTCGAGGCGTTGTGGAAGACACTCGCCGAATCGAGGCTCCGCATGAACCGGCCGGCACGGTCGGCGTCCTCGCTGATGATCGACTCGGTGTGTTTGGAGCCGTGCTCGGTGATGTGGTCGAGGGCGGTATCGAGTGAGTCAACGACTTTGACCGCGATAATCAGGTCACCGTACTCGGTTTCCCAGTCGGCCTCGCTGGCTGCGGCGACATCAACGATCTCTCGGGTGCGCTCGTCGCCGCGGATCTCGACACCCTCGGCGGCGTAGCGTTTGGTGATCTGCGGGAGGAACGCCTCAGCGACTGACTCGTGGACGAGCAGGGTTTCGACCGCGTTACAGACCGCGGGATACTGCACCTTGGCGTCGAAGGCAACCTCGGTCGCCATATCGAGGGCGGCCTCGCGGTCGACGAAGATATGGCAGATCCCCTCGGTGTGGCCGAGCACGGGGATCGACGTATTGTCCTGGACGTACTCGACAAAGGAGGAACTCCCGCGTGGCATCAGCAGGTCGATCGATTCGTCCATATCGAGCATGGCGGTCACGTCGGCACGGGCCTCGACAAGTTGGGCCCAGCCATCCGGGATCGCGTCGTGGTTGGCGGTGGCCTCGCGGATGAGCTCAAAGAGGACGCGGTTCGACTCGCTGGCCTCGCTGCCGCCTTTGAGCATCACGCTGTTGCCGGATTTCAGCGCGAGCGCGGCGATCTGGACGAGGGCGTCGGGCCGGGACTCGAAGACCGTGCCGACGACGCCGATGGGGACGGCGAGCTTGTAGAGTTCGAGATCTTTGTCGAGTTCGCGGGCGACGAGGGTCTCGCCGAGGGGGTCGTCCTGGCCGGCGACGCTGCGAACCATCTCGACGATGCTGTCGAGTTTCGCATCCGAGAGCTTGAGGCGGTCGACAAGGGCCTGGCTGTACTCGCCGGCTTCGAGCAGTTCCTCGGCGGCTTCGACATCCTCGGCGTTGGCCGACTGGATGGCTTCGCGGTTGTCATCGATGGCGTCGGCGATGGCGTGCAGTGCGGCCTGTCGGTCGTCGTTGTCGACGTTGGCGAGATCGAGCGCGGCTGCCTCGGCGGCGTCGACTTTCGCGTCGATGGCCTGGTCAGTCGCTCCGGCGGCGTCGCCGGTGGCGTCGGTATCACTCATTGTCGACACCGTTGATCGGGAGAAATATCGTTCCTACGGTTTCGCCGTCGGCAATCTTCGCCAACACGTCGGGCTCGGTCGAGGCCGCGATGATCGCGGGGGTGCCGTGTTCGCTGACGCGGCGCGCGCCCTCGACTTTGGTCTGAATGCCGCCGAAGCCGCCGGTCGAGCTCTCATCGACGATGGTCTGTACCTGGTCGTAATTTGCGCCGACAGCGTCGATCAGCTCGGCGTCGGCGTCGGTTTTTGGGTTGCCGGTGTAGACGCCACCCACGTCGGTCAGCGTCACCAGCAGATCGCCGTCGATGCCGATGGCGACCGACGACGACAGCCGGTCGTTGTCGCCGATCCGCAGCTCTTCGGTGGCGATGGCGTCGTTTTCGTTGACGATGGGGACGACCCCCCACTCAAGGAGGGTTTCAATGGTGTTGCGAACGTTGGTGAACCGATCGGGGTTGTCGAGATCGTGTTGGGTGAGGAGGATCTGGGCGACCTTCGTGTCGTAGCGGGCGAAGCTCTCGCTGTAGGCCGTCATCAGCTGACTTTGGCCGATCGTCGAGAGTGCCTGGGATTCCTCGATGGTGTCGCTTTCGTAGCCGATCCGGCCGATGCCGGCCCCGACAGCCCCCGAAGAGACGAGGACGACCTGCTTGCCGCGGTCGCGCAGATCGGTGATGTCGTCGACGAGCTTGTGGAGCTTCGACAGCGAGAGATTCGACTCGTCGTCGGTCAGCGAGTTGGTGCCGGCCTTGACGACGACGCGGTCGGCGGCAGCGGCCTGCTGGCGGGCGGCGGTCACGGCGTCGGCGTCGAGGGCGGTCACACCGCCGGCGTCGTCGGTGTCGACAGCGGTCGCATCGTCGACATCGCCAGCGTCAGGCGCGTCACTCATCGGTGAACTCGGCGGCCATCTCCCGAGAACGATCCTCGGCGGCGTGGACGGCCGCACCCACGCGTTCCTCGACATCGCTGTCCCACAGCAGTTCCATCCCCTCGATGGTCGTCCCACCCTCCGAGCAGACCGCGTCGATCAGCTCGTCGATCGATTGCTCGGACTGGAGGACGGTTTCGGCCGCACCCTTGAACGTCTGGGCGGCCAGCGTTTCGGCCTGTTCCTCGTCGAGCCCGCTGTCGACGCCGGCGTCGGCCATCGCGCCGATGAGATAGAAGACGAAGGCGGGGCCGCTGCCGTTGAGCGCGGTGGCGATATCCATTGCTGATTCGTCAATCTCGGCGTACTCGCCGACTTCGTCGAGCAGTGCGCGCACCGTGTCGTCGACCGCGCCGGTGACCGCGGCGGCCATGTTCCGGGTTTCGGCGTTGAGATTCGGCATCAGGCGGACGATGTTGGCGTCCGTGAGGTCGTCGAGATAATCGATGGAAACGCCGGCGGCAATCGAAATCAGGGTCTGGTCGTCGTCAAGGTCGAGAGCCGGCAGCAGGTCGCCGACCGAGTCGGGTTTGACCGCCAACACGACGTAGTCGGCCTCGGCAGCGACCGCGAGATCGTCGGTCGTCTCACAGTAGTCGGCAACCGACGCGCGGGCGTCGGGGTCGATGTCGCAGCCGACGAGAGTGTGATCGCCGCTTGCGGCGAGGCCCTGCAGGAGGGCCCCGCCCATGTTGCCGCAGCCAACAACGCTCAGGTGAGTCATGTCCGGGTAAGCGGGCGAGACGGACATAGGCACTTTGATTTCGCCCTCGCGGGCGGCCGCCGACTCGCGTTCGGATACTCGCTGATCGTATCGCGGGCGATCCACCGAACGGCGGTGTCATCCTCGATCCACACCAACGCGGAGCGGTTTCAGCAGCGATAGCGGAGTAATGGCCTGTCTTCGTCTGTACGCTGGCAAGATCGATGGTCGTGATCGGCCCTGGTGACAATGGAACGCAGCGTTCACAGCCACCACCTGGCTGATACTCTGTCGGCCGACACAGTGGCTGCTGGCGGCCGGGGCGATGGCTTGTGACAGTTGCGTGGTGACGAGCGGTGGGCTACCTGTACAGTCAATCGTTATCACCAGATTAGCAAAACATATGTGCCGTAATTTCTTCCCTACACCAATATTTATCAATATAAATCACGCAAACTAGCAGTATGGAAATCGAAGCCGTTCCAGTCGAGCAACTCATGACGACCGATCTTGTAACCGTCACCGCAGATGAGGGGGTCGAGTCGGCCGCTGGCACCATTCTCGAAAAGGAAGCCGGCTCGCTGGTGGCCCTTGACGACGATGGGCAGATAGCCGGGATTCTCACCTGTACTGATCTCGCGGAACTCGTCTCGGATGGGGCCATCCCCGCGGATGCGACCGTCGGCGACTACATGACCGAAGACGTGACGACAACCGACCCGGCGGAGTCGATTCAGGACGCCGCGATAAAGATGCTTACCGGACAGATCCAACATCTGCCCGTTGTCGATAGCGATGACACCGTGGTCGGGATGCTGTCGACGACAGACCTCACCGCTCATCTCACCTACATGGATAGCAGCGGGACGGAGTAGTAGACCGCATACCGGGCCACTCTGTGACCATCGGCGTGAGAGGGAACGACGCCCGGTTGACGATTGTGGCTGTCTGGTCGGTGATCGAGATGACGACCCCTCAGTCGTCGGTGCGGAACGCCAGACGGGCTGGGTCGCGTGGCCGTCAGGGTCGGGCTCGCAGCCGACGGGGGTGTGTTCGCCGCTGTGAGCGAGGCCCGACAGGAGCGCCCCGCCTGTGTTGCCGGGGCCAACACCGCTGCGATGAGTTATCGCTGGGCAAGCGGGCGAGCCGGTCATAGCGACGTTGCGTTTGCTGGCTACTCGCGTTCGAAGATTTCGGTGACAGTGTCGCGGGCGATCCACCGGCACCCGGTGTCGTCCTCGATCCGCACCCAGCTCGGATAGATCTCGGCACCGACATCGTGGTAGTCGCCCGTCTTCGTCTGTACGTCAGCAAGGTCGATGTGTGCGATGGGATCGGCTTCGCTCATCGATGCGGGGGGTCGTCGTCCAGCTACCTGATTGTTGTGGGAGTGTCATCGCGTTGGGGGAGTAGAGTATTACAAAATTTGAAGTAATACTGACGACTAACTAGTACATATGAGCGACGCCGAGGAGGGAACCACCGTTGCCGTCACGAGCAAAGGGCAGGCGACGATCCCGAAAGCCTTCCGCGAGAAGCTTCACATCGAGACGCCGGGTCGCGTCCGGTTCGTCGAGCGCGACGGCGAGGTCATCATCCGGCCGGTCAAACGACCGTCGGAACTCCGTGGCGCGCTGGCCGACGAGGCCGGCGAGACAGCCGCGACCGAGATGCTCCGAGACGAACGACAGCGGGAGAAAGCCGATCTCGACGCCAGACACGGCCTCGACGAGAAATGACGGTCGTCTTCGACGCCGAGCCGCTGGTCGCCTTCGCCTTCGACGAGCCGGGAGCCGAGACAGTCGAGGAGTGGCTCGACCGCGTTTACGATGGCGACCGCGCGGGCTACGTGGCGACGATCACGCTCGCGGAAGTCCGGTATATTGCAGCGCGGAAGGCGTCTCCCGAGCAGGCCGACGCCCACATTCGTCGCCTTCGGGAGGTGGGCCTCACCGAGTACGAGATCGACGACTGCTGGCGGACGGCATCAGAGCTGAAACGCAAGCACGCGCTGGCCGTCGGCGACGCCTACGCCGTCGCTGCCGCGGTCGATCTTGACGGCGACTGCGAGGGAGTGACGCTGTTGGTCGGTGCCGACGACGATTTCGACGCCGTCGAAGATGACAACAAATTTGAACCGAGCATCAAACGCTTTCGAACCGAACCCGCGTGAGCACCGCCCATCGGAAGCAGCGAAATCAGACGAATATTTCCTGTCGTTCGCAATCCACCGATTGGTTAAGCTGGTTCAGTGACCAAATTCTCCATAAACTGAATAGCTGTCACAAGCCCCATATCCGGGAATCCTTCTGATCTGTTCATGATTTCGCTCACGAGTGCCTTCGTTCGGTTCACCTGTGATTGTGGTCGGGGAGCGGTGTACCCAATATCGTAGCGAGTGGTTTCCCCCGGTATATCGGGAGTAATACCCGGAACTTGGTATGGTGGGATCTTATCAATCTCGTATGTTTCCCCCTCAATTTCCTGTTCTTGGGTTATCGAGTCCCGACGACGAACGCTGTCTCTTTCATCAGCAAGCCGGTCGAGATAAGATATGTCGTTCCCACCGTGCATGATGATATTTTCTGCGTTGTGGTACTGAAGTAGATTCAATTCATCGACGACAGATGGTGATTTGATGATCACCTCCCGTTGGCTGTTCGATTTGATGGAATAAATCGCCGGATCATAGAGTAACAGTAGTCGGGTCGGGTCTATCGGGCAAAATATCTGTAGCCCTCGCTCGCTCACGCCGGCGAGTGTTTGTGATCTAAAGCGTGGATTGTCGAAGACAGGCGGAATGTCAGAAGTAACAAATTTGTTATTAGTAAGGTTGCGTAGCATCACTGCTTCGAGGTCTTGGATGGCGAAATGTCCCAAGACACCAAGCATCATATGCTTGAAATGAATACCGAGAACTGACGCTTCGACCAGCGTCTCTATTTTTTCGTCTTCTGAGAGTTCAGTCGTCCACTCAATATATTCGTCATATCGGTCGTTGTTAATATCGTCCCGAACGCCGTCTCGAAGGAGATGGTCACCTGCTTCAATATCTTTCTGAGTGAATAGTGAGCGAGTTCGCTGTGTCATGACAAACGACAAAAGCAACATCAACTCAGAATTGGAGAGTTCGTTCAAGCTATCTCCAGATCGAAGGCTGGCGAGGGGTTCGTGCTGTATCTCTTCTAGCTTGCCTAGAGCCGATTCGATATGCGGCGGTTGTCCGTACAGATAGTCTTTCGAGCAGACGTTGCTAGTATGGGTAGTAGGAAGATCCCTTTTTTCAAGATGGTAGATCCCAATATAATCGTCGGTAGACCAGCCTTGAAGATAGTGCTGGGGGACATAGTGCTGATTCTTCCGTTCCGGCATTATTCACAGACAGCCCTTCCGGCCCAATGACTGTTCGCGTTCTCACAACCTCCCGAACTTCTGTCTGTCGCGCCGTATCGAATTTTGTATCGCGCTCAACAGTTTATGAACTTAGATAGGCCTGCATCCCGTCAAATTCGTCGCGCACAATATCGTCGGCGACAGCGTCCAGATCGACCGATTCCGGGGTTTCTCGGGGATACTTCCGACGGAAGTAGCTGTAGATGTTCTCAAGGTCGCGTTCGAGCAGTTCGCGGGCGTTGTCGTGGTCGGTGTCGACGGCTTGGGGCCAATCGAAGATCGTCACGCCATCGGTGTCGACGAAGACGTTGTACTCGCTCATGTCGGCGTGAACGTAGCCCGCATCGTAGGCGGCGGCCATCTCGTCGATGATCAGCTCCAACACGCCAACGACCTGCGCGGATTCCAGTTCGGCGTGTGAGAGCTCCGCGCCGGTGAGTTTCTCCATGACGATCGCATGGCGGTTCTGGTCGACCGGCCGCGGCACCGACACGTCGGGATACAGCCCTTCGAGCGTCTCAAACTCCCGCTCGGCGGCCTGCCGGGCGGTGTAGAGCCACGAGACGTGATCCCGGTCGGCGGTGTACTCCCGTTCGCGGGCGACCTCCCGGAAGTTCGTATAGCCCTCGCGGTGATATTTCAGGGCCATGGGGCGAAACGACTGTACCTCGTAGACGTCACTTTCCTTGCCGACGCCCAGCGGCGCGCCGACGCCCTCGATGGTATCGCGCTCGGCGAACGTCCGGAGGGCGAGGGCGTCGTACCCCTCGAAGGTGAGCTGGTAGCCCTCGTACTGAATCGTCTTGCGCTCGATCAGCTCGTGGCGCATACAGCGATCGAGCCGGTAGTCGACCTCCTCGGTCGTGAGCTCGGCATACTTCGGGAGCTCCTCGCGTTGCACCCACTCCGAAAAGCGCATCCCCTGCTCGACCCCCGACAGCAGATAGAAGTCCGCGGGTTCAAGCTCCCGAAAGAACCCGGCGATGTTGTCAACCATAGCAAAGCCTCGCCCGCACGGCCTAAAAGCCCGACGAGTCCCGGAATTCGACTGTGATAAATTGTATAGCGCGATATAGAATTCCGATGCCGGCTGCGAGGAAGCACTCAGACGGCCACTGTCGCTCGAACGAAGGTGTCGAACCCATAGAGCGGGCACCCCTGACCCTCGCCGAGACCCCGCACCAACGCTTATACGCGCTGTTTCCCAACAGATGAGTATGAGCACCGGCGTTGAGCCGACGATTACGCTCACGAAAGACGGCGACTGGTGGATCGCCAGAGACACCGAAACCGGCGTCACGAGCCAGGGCGAAACCCGGAAGACAGCCCTCGACAACCTCGACGAGGCCGTCGCGCTCCACAACGGCGAGATCGGCGAGGAGCCGACCGACGAGGAACTCCGCGAGGCCGGGATCGACCCAGAAGACAACGTCACCGGCCAAGAGGAACCGCCGGACGTACTTGAGTAGCGGATGAGCCGAGTATTCTCGGGCTACGAGATCGCCAAAGTACTCGTCAATGCCGGCAACTTCGAGTGGCGTCGCACAGCCGGCGACCACGCCCAGCTCTACGACGAACATCCGACCAACGACGACGACCGCCGACACGCGACCGTCCCGCTGCACGACGAACTACGGCAGGGGACGCTCCGTGATATCGCCGACAGTGCTGGTGCCAACGATTTCGACGCCTTCTGTGACTGGATCGACCGCAACCGCTGATAGCGTCTGCTCCGGGATTTCCGACCGCACTCAACAACCCACGAGTGACACCAGCAGGCCCGTACGTCAGTCGGTGTCGATCTCGGTCGTACAGATATCGCCTAACAGATCGACAACGTCCGCGTGAATAGTGCCGGGAATCCCATCGACTGACGGCGTTGCCTCGCCGGTGACGCCGTCGATACAGCCGGCCTCGACAGCCGCCGCCAGCAGCTCCCGCTCGGTGGGGCCCGTGTGCAGTAGCTCGCGGCCAGCTGTGAGCGACAGCGCGGCGACGACGCCGTAGGCTCCCCAGTTCGAGACGCCGGCAACGACGAGCGCGTCGACCGGCGTCCGGCAGGCGATCGTCTCGCCGTTGTCGATATGCTGCTCGACGGCCGACTGAACCACCCCCATCCCAACCTCGTTGCCGCCGTCGCCGACGCCGACGGTCGGAATCCCTCGCTCACGGGCCGCCGCGAACAGCGGCTCGATGTCGGCGACGCGGGCGGTAATGTCCTCGCCGGCCGCGGTGCGATAGCTGCCGTCGGCGGTCGGGCCGGGTTTCTCGACGGCGACGACGGCTCCGGGCTCGCGGTCGAGCAGCGACCGCGCGGTCTTCGCGGCGGCCGCCGAGTCCGACGGCGCGAGCGAGACGGTCTCCGGCGGCTCGACCCCGAGGGCGTCGGCGACAGCGGTGATCGCCGGTTCGACCCGTGGTTCGGTGACGACGACCGGCTTCGCGCCGAGGTCGGCGAGCGCGCCCGCCAGGGCGACCGTCCCGAGCGGGCCGTCAGTTTCGGGCTCGTTCGACGGCGGAATCGGAAACCCGGTCGTGAGCACGACCGACTCGCCGGCTGCGGCGGCCGCGAAAAGTGGCGTTGCGGCGGCGGCGACCAGTGGCTCGTCGTTGCGGGCGGCGGCGTACAGCGGTTGGACGTTCCGCCCGCCGAGATCGACGGTGAGCTGCCGGTCGATAGCCGCGAACATACCGTCTCTCGGTTGGCGAGCAGCCTAAACGTAGCGGGCGAAGTCGGCGAAAAAGCGGGCTGTCGAGACCGATTAGGAACTCTCGGGGGCGACAGTCGCGCCCGGCTCGCTGCTCCCGGTGTCGCGTTTGCGCCGGTTCTGGATCACGAGCACGGCGAACAGCGCGAGGCCGGCCCCGCGGAGTGCCAGATCCAACAGCAGCGCGTCAGGGGAGAGCGTCACGCCGACCAATCCGAGCAGGTCGAAGACGCTCGCCGAGAGAAGCCCTGGTGCCATCAACAGCAGGGAGCTGAGCGCGAAGGCGGCCCGACTGACCGAATCGACGCGGGTGTAGAGCGTCCCGATGACGGTCGCCCCAAGGGCGATCACCCCGATGAAGACGCCGACGACCGGGATAAGTATCTCCGGGATAGAGTAGGAGAGTTCGGCCAGATCGCTGAAGCCGACGACGCGGTACTGATCGCGGATCGGTAGCTCGGCGGCGTTGGATTTCTCACGCAACAGGACGATCCCCGGCGCGAGGACGAACGCGAAGGGGACGATCGCCTTGTTCAACGACAACGAGAACGCCTTGATGCCCGTCTCGAAGGGATCGGATTTGGCGACCCCGCTGGCGGCGTAGGCGGCCACCGCCACCGGCGGCGTGATGTCGGCGATGACACCGAAATACAGGATGAACAGATGCGCCGCCAACAGCGGAATCCCGAACTCCACGAGCGGGCTCGCCAGCATCGAGATCAGGATGATGTAGGTCACCGTCGTCGGCATCCCCATCCCGAGGATGATGCTGGCGACAGCGGTCACCAACAGCATGACGACGATGGAGCCACCCGACAGCGCGAGCAACAGCGAGGTGAGATTCGGCCCCAGTCCGGAGACGCTGATGACGCCGGGGATGATGCCGGCGGCGGCGACAGCGATGACGACCGGGACGGCGGTGCGGGCACCCTCATCCATCGATTTGACGACGAACACACCGAGGCGAGCGGGCTGGCTGTCGATATCGCGGCCGACCGCCTCGGTCGTCTGCGTGACCTTGGGATTGAGGTCGAGGAACGTCGCATCGAGATTCGGCTGCGAGAGCAGCGTGATCGCGCCGGCAACCATCATATACCAGCCGATCTTCGGGGCAACGACACCGACCGCCTCACCGAGCGGCAGCCCCGCGCCGGCACCGCCGACAAGTCCGGTGACCGGGACGCCCGCAAGGGTGTAACTCGCCACTTCGAGGCCGACGACCGCGGCGAGGACGCCGAGGAGTCGGCCCCGCGTCTCCTCGCTGTACGCCGAGACGACGGCGATCAGCGCGACCAGGGCGACGAGGGTAAACCACGCCGACCGCGACACCGAGAGCCGCTCGATGATAAGGTAGTACAACAGCAGGCCGATCGGAACGAGGTAGAACCACCCGCGTGTGAGATGCTCGCCCATCGAGACGGTCTCCTCTTCGAGCCCGCCGATCCCCTCCTGGACGGCCTTGAGATGCACCATCACCCAGACGCCGAAAAAGAAGACGACCGCCGGAACCGTCGCCAGAAGGATGATCTCACGGAACGGGGTTGCGGTGTACTGCACCATCAGGAAGGCGGCCGCACCCATCACCGGTGGGAGGATCTGCCCGCCGGAGGACGCCGAGGATTCGACCGCACCCGAAAACTCCGGGGAGTAGCCCGACCGCTTCATCAGCGGGATCGTGAACGCGCCGGTCGTCACCGTGTTGGCGATCGATGACCCCGAGATCGTTCCCATAAAGCCGCTGGCGAGGATGCTCGCCTTCGCCGGGCCGCCTTTGCGTTTGCCGGTCGCGGCGTAGGCGAGATCGATGAACCACTGGCCCGCGCCGCTCATTTCGAGGAACGACCCAAAGAGGATGAAGATGTAGATGAAGCTCACCGACACCGTCACCGGAATCCCAAACACGCCGTTTTCGGTGTTGTACCAGAGGTTTTGGATGATGTCGGGCCACGTCAGCTCCGGGATCGCCAGCAGCCCAAGGAAGGGCGTCCCGCTGTTGATGAGGTAGCCCCACCGCGCATACACGATGAAACTCGCCACGATGAGCATCAGCGGGAGGCCGAGCGTCCGGCGCGTGGCTTCGAGCACCAGCAGGATGCCGATCACGCCGAGGGCCATCGCATAGGAGTACTCGCTGACGAACGGCACACCGCCGAGGATCGGATCGAGGAACGTGTAGATCGCCGTCACCGGCCGGCCGGCGTCGATGCCGAACACCCGCATGTTCTGGATCTCGGCAAACTCCGTCAGGAAGTAAAACGCCGACAGCACCGCCCCAAGGATACAGACCAGGTCGAAGACCGTGACCCGCTCCATCTCGGGATCGAGAAACGCCCACCGAACCCCACGCCGCAGTCCCGCCGCCGCCCGCGTCAGCGGGTTGTCCGCGCCGAACTGCCGCCGCAACGCGGGGACGACACGGCCGAGAGTACGGACGACAAACCCGTCGCCGGTACTCGCCGGGAACAGCAGGAACGTGATCGCCAGCGCGAAGGCGACGTGAACCGCGTTGGCCTGCAGCAACTGCAGGGAAATCTCCCAGTCGGCGACCAGCGGCAGCGGCACGGTAAACGTGAAGCTCTTGGCCGCCAGAAACAGCTGAAAGACCGAAAACAGGATGCCGATGGCCGCGACGGCGACGGCGGCGACACCCTGCAGCGACCGCCGGCGTTCGATCTCGTCGATCAGCTCGTCGGCTTCCGCCTGGGAGAGTTGGTCGTCCGGTTCGTCGCCGCCGTCGGCGTTGGGTGCTGTACTCATGGGATGCGGTCGATGGGGGATCGGTGTTCGATATGAATCCGAACGTCGCGGGCGTCGGTCGCGGTGACGAGATCATGTCGGTCGCCGTCGACAATCAAAGTATGGCCGGCGATCCGGCCGGGCGACACCGACAGGCTGTCGAGTTCGGTGATCGGCTCCTCGGGGGCGTAGACGAAGGTTCCGTTGACGGTGGTGACGTTGACGCGGGCGGGCAACCCCCAGCCGTAGGATTCGAACTCCATGCGGGTGTTGACTAACGTTTCGCCGTCGACGCGGTAGCCGTCGTAAACGCGGGTTTTCTCGACGCTGTGGGTGTATTCGAGTGCGACGGTGCTACCGTTGTCGACCGGCTCGGTGAGATACTGCTCGCCGGTCGCGGTGTCCTCGACAACCAAGACGCGCTCGGCCGACAGCGTCCCGACAAGGCCGGCTCCGAGGGCTGTCGCTACGAGAACGAGGAGGAGCCACCGTCGCCCGGCCGCGCCGTCAGCGGACGCGGTCAATCGGTTGTGAGCCACTGATGAACCCGGAGTTGCCTGTCGTTTCGGTTCGAGCATCGAGGCCGTGCGGTGGTCGATCCGCCCCCATCGATGCTCGGTCGATCACGCCGACAGCGACGGACAGCGAACACACCGGTGGCGGCGTCGCCACCACATCACACACAGTCAGGCGTCGAAGTACGCCGCTGCCCCCTCGTGAAGCTCGATGGACATGCCGTCCTGAGCACTGTCGACGGTGATGAAGTCGGTCTTGATCGACAGCTCGCCGAGGTTGTCGAAGATGGCTGCGGTGACTGTCTCGACGGTGTCGGCGTCGACGCCGCTGTGAGTGGCGATCATCGCTTGGACGGCAACGGTTTCCACGTCCTCCTCGACGCCGCTGTAGGTGCCGCCGGGGATGGTGTCGTCGGCGAACCACGAGGCGTCGGATTTGATCGTCTCCCGTGTCTCGCCGTCGATGGGGACGATCTCGATGTCGTTGGTGTTGGCCAGGTCTTCGATCGCGCCGACCGGCCAGCCGCCGACGACGAAGGCGGCGTCGATGTCGCCGTTTGCGAGCTGTTCGGACGCCTGCGAGAAGCCGGCGTTCTGCTCGGAGTAGTCGCTGATCCCGGCGGATTCGAGGATCTGGTTGGCGTTAACTTGCGTCCCCGAGCCGAGGTCGCCGGTGTTGATCGTCGCGCCGCTGAGGTCGTCGATAGTCGAAATATCGCTTTCGGCTAGCGTGACGAGCGTGATCGTCTCCGGATAGAGGGTTGCGACGCCCTGGAGGGATTCGACGGGACTCCCGTCGAAGGCATCGATCCCCTCACCGTTCTTTGCGAAGGAGGCGATGTCGTTTTGAATGAGCGCGAAGTCCGCGGACTCGTCGGCGAGGCTGCCGACGTTTTCGACGCTTGCGCCCGTCGACTGGACGTTCAGCGAGAAGTCCGTGTTGGCCTCGACGATCGTCTTGATCTCGTTGGACAGCGGGAAGTAGGTTCCGCCGGTGCCACCGGCGTGCCAGCTCAGCCGGTTGCCGCTGTCGCTGCTCCCGTCACCACCGCCACCGCCGGCACAGCCGGCGAGAGCCGCGACACTGGTAACGCCCGTTGCTTGGATGAATCGTCGTCGTGTCTGATCCGTTGGCATACATTCACATATATAATCCTCACCATATATAATCACGTATGCTATCTGTCAATGAATCAATCAGTGCACATCGGTCATATCTGGGAGACCACCATCCTGTGTGCAAAACTGTACCCGTGGTACCGCTACGGTCGTCAGCATCGAAGCCGCTTTCAGGAACCTCGTCCAACCGAAAGATATGCACGTCGGTGCCCACGTTTCGATCTCCGGCTCCCGGGTCTCCTCGGATAGCGAGACCCCCGCCTACGACGATGTTCGCAACGCTGTCGACCGCCAGCGCAACTTCGGCGGCAACTGCGGGCAGATCTTTACGACCTCGCCGCAGGTCTGGCAACAGCCCGAAATCAGCGACGACGCAGCCGAAGGGTTCCGCGACCTCACGGCCGAGAAACTCGACGGGCCGTGGGTGATCCACGCCTCGTATCTCGTCAACCTCTGTACGCCGAAAGACGACCTCCGGGAGAAGTCCCGCGAGAGCATGCAGGCCGAACTCGATGCGGCCGACAAACTGGGGGTTCCGTACGTCAACGCCCACCTCGGTGCCCACACCGGCGCGGGCGTCGAGGGCGGCCTTGACAACGCCGCAAGCGTCATCGACGAGCTCGATGTCCCCGACGGCGTCCAGATCCTCATCGAGAGCGACGCCGGCAGCGGCACGAAACTCGGCGGTGAGTTCAACCACCTCGCCGGGATTATCGAGCGCACCGACACCGAGATCGGGATCTGTATCGACACCGCCCACACGCTCGTCGCCGGCAACGACCTCACGACGCCGGAAGCGGTCGACGAAACGATCGAGCGGTTCGACGACGTGGTCGGCCTCGACCACCTCGAATACATCCACCTCAACGACTCGAAACACGACGTGGGCACCCACAAGGACGAACACGCGCTGATCGGCGAGGGCTACATCGGCGAGGACGGCATGCGCGCCATCGTCAACCATCCCGACCTGCGCGAGTTGCCGTTCGCCCTCGAAACGCCGACCGAGGACGGCAAAGGCTTCGCGTGGAACATCGAACGCGTCAAAGAACTCCGTAACTGACGGTGCGCCGGTTTTCAGCCGACTACCTCAGCCGCACGCGCGAGGGGATGTGGGCCGACTCCCGGGACGCCCTTGCGGATCTTGATCTGTCGAACCGCGAACGAATCCTTGATGTCGGCTGTGGCACTGGCGAACTGACGCGCGTCTTGGCGAGCGAGTCCGACGCCGAAGTCGTCGGTGTTGACGCCGACCGCCGGCTGCTCGATGTTGCCAGCGAGTCAGTTCCCTGCGTCGCCGGCGACGCGCTTCGCCTGCCGGTTGCCGACGACAGCGTCGACCTCGTCGTCTGTCAGGCTCTCCTCATCAATCTCCCCGAGCCAGCCGCCGCCCTCCGAGAATTCGCCCGCGTCTCGACCGACTTGGTCGCCGCCATCGAGCCGAACAACGCCGCCGTCAGCGTCGATTCGACCGTCGACAGCGAGGTCAACCTCGAAGCCCGCGTCCGCAAGGCCTACCTCCGCGGTGTCGACACCGATGTCGCCCTCGGCGAGCAGGTCGAATCGCTGTTCGACGAGGTCGGAATCGCCCCGATATCGACCCGGCAGTATGACCACGAGAAACGCACCGAACCGCCATACAGCGATGACGCCCTGCGGAGCGCAAAACGGAAAGCCAGCGGCGAGGGCCTGGCCGACCACGAAACCGAACTCCGCCGCGGCGTCGACAACGGAGAGACGTATGACAGCCTTCGGCGGGCGTGGCGCGAAATGGGCCGAGAAGTTATCGCGCAGATGCAAGACGAGTCCTACGAGCGCGTGGAGACGGTGCCGTTTACCGTGACTGTTGGACAGGTCGATAGCGACGCGAAAATCGAGTAATCAGTATGTTTCGGCTGGAACGCTCAAGGCCTCAAAATCATCGACGTTGTCGGTGAGCACCGCGTCATCAAGTACGGAGGCCATCGCCGCGATGTAGGCATCGTTCGAGCCAACACCCGCATCGCCGCCGACAGTGTCGTCCGCTTCGGCGAGCAGTTCCCCGGCCACGCGGGCGATTTCGTCGTCGACGCTGACACGGGGATACCCCAGCAGTCGATTACGAACCTCCTGTTCGGTCGTCTCGCTTCGCGCCGTGGCAACGCCGTAGTAGGCCTCGGCCACGACCGGCGTCGGCAACCACTGCATTTCGCCGCGTTCGACGAGTTCGACACCTTTCGAGAACGCGTCGTCGTCACCGGCCATCAGATCGAACAGGTACGACGAGTCGATTATCATTCGGATCGCTCGTCCTCAAACGCCTCTCGTGCAGTACTGAACCGATCGCGGTCACCGCTGCGGAGCCGCTGGACGGCCGTTTTTGCTTCTTCGGCCTCGGTTTCGGAGAGCAGCCCAGCGACATCGGAGGGATCCGGCCCGCGTGTCATACGGCGCAACGTCTCCTCCATCGTCTCGTCGGCTCGCTTGTGACCACTGAGCCACTCGTGGTACTCTTCGGAGACACGGATCGTTTTGACCATGTGTATATTTCGATATACGCATCTAAGAGCCTTACGCCGCCAAAAAAAGGGATATCCCCTTCAAGCGGTAACGGTGTCGGTGTCGGGTGAAGAATCAGTCAGCGGCATATCGACGTTGATTTCGTCGTACCAGACGACTGGCCGTTTGGAGCGGCCCTCCTCGACGAGTTCGACGAGCCCGTAGGTTTCGAGTTCGTTGATGTTGTCGAGTATGTCCGGCGGGTTTCGGTCGACAATCCGTGCCAACTCGCGGAGGCTCTCGGGTTCGTGGGTTGTGATCGCTTCAAGCAGCCGGAGGTTGGTGGGCCGGAAGACCCGGCCGAAGGTTTCGAGACTCTCGACAGCAAGCGTCGCATCTGCTGGCTCGATATCCTCGCCGGCGTCGATAGCGGCGAGTCGGTCGTCGAGATCAGCGCGATCCGTCGGTGTATCGACTGTGACGTATAACGTGTTGGTCATGAGTGGGCTATGGATTGTGCTCAGATCACATCTCCGCGCACGCTTGCACCGGTCTGTTCGGTGCGGTAGCGGCTGACGGTGTCGGCGGCCTCGCTTGCGGTATCGGCGTCGACACCCAGCTGTTCGAGCGCGCCCGACAGCGTTGGAAACGGGAGTTCGCCGCCACGAAGCTTGTCGAGGAGGTCGTCGTCCCACTGGCCGTCGACCCACAGACAGACGCCGCGCGGATCGAGAATTTGTTCGTAGGACTCACGGTCGAGTGCGCCGCGCAGCCGCTGGGTAACGTTTTCGTCAAAGCTCGCGTTGCAGACTTCGAGGTGAATCGGTTCGTCGTCACCGAGCAGGTGGGCAGCCAGACACTTCTCGGGGGCGGCGTGGCCGTTGTCGTTGGCGCGGATGTACTCTGGATATTTTTCGGCCCACTCGGCGTCAACGCTCTGGCCGATGCCTTTGACGCCGTGTTGGTCGTAATACTCCTCGGCGGTGTCGCTGTCGCCGCGCAGCAGGATGTCCTTCGTGAGGTAGATGTCGAGACGATCGATCGGATCGAGCCCGAGGGCGACATCACCGTACACCCAGATCTCCCGGACTGGCACCGGCATCGGCTCGTTTTCGACCGTTTCAATGAACTCGACGACGCGGTCGATGGCGGCGTCGCGGTCGAGTGTCGCCTCGCGTGTCATTGCTGACCCTGGGATCGCAGGCCACAAACCGGTTTCGACGCATCAGTAATCGATGGAGCAAGCACTGTGGTATGACGATATAAATGAAGACGATGTTTGATTCGATATTTATAATACTAAAAATTAATTAGAATTATTTGAAATGAAAAATTCTGATTCTGTGTTTTATTGCTTATATACTTGGGTTGTCTACATAATCGGTATACATCTGGAAAGAAGCCCCCCATGTAGAGTCCTCATTGTCTACTTTTCCCCACCATTCAAAAGTTCCATCCGGTTTCATTGTCATATCCGCTTGAAGTTGGGTTCGTTTTGTGGTGGCATCTTCATATTTTGTGAGTTGCGAGTACGATTTGCCGTAGGCATTATCTCCTGGGTATCCGGTTTCTTTCCATCCATTACCTTCGAGATCCCACTGATGGACATCGTATGTTATCCAGTGGGTAGAATATGAGCCGGAGCGGTCAACGACTTCACTGTTTGAGCTGTTTGCTTCCCACTCATAAGTCTGGATGTGCCTAGCACGGTCACTTATTAACTGTTCATTCGTGTCTGCTTGAGCATGGATACCTCCCTCAAAGTTTTGTAGAAGGTCTTCACCAGAGTCTTCAGTTAGAAGTTTTATATTAGAATTTAAATTGCTTTTTGATGAAATACTTGAAGCAGCTTCATTGGATCCAGTATCTTTTGATCCAGAAGCATTACCAGATCGACCCTTGTCGCTACTATTTTTATTTGCGATCGGAACAACTTCAACTGCTAATTGATCTGACTCTGTGTTAGGCGTGATACCGGAACGGATAGAAAATCCGTTTGGATGATTCTTTGCAGTTGCACTACTGCCAGAGACAACGTAGCTTACACGACCTGTTTCGTATTTTTGGACAGAGATCGTATCGATATTTTCGATACCCGAAATAGTAGGATCAATGTGTTCTAAACCGGTCGTATTATTCTCAACTGCTCCTATTTGTGTAGCGGTCACATCCTCAGTAGCGGATTCATCGGGAATACTAATTGTTACTTCCTCTACTACTTCTGGAGTTGGATTTGATTCTGCACTTGTTGTACCTATTCCAACCGAAAACAACCCAGTAGCAGCAATTGTTTGAAGACAGGTTCGACGTTGAACCTTGCTCTCGCTACCTTTTTTTGAGCGATTGTTTTTGTCTACCATATGTTGACTCCAGTGACTGTTTAATTTGCTAACATTAAAGTGTTGTGTTATTAACCATATCATTTTTACAAATAAGTAATAGGTAATCATTAGAACACAGTTTGTTTCAAAATTTTCAACACTGGCCCGCAATCTATATGTGATACAATAATCAAAACAGAACAACATGAACAAAGAACTATTTCGATGGATACTCGCAACAGCACTTCTTGTTGGTCTAAGTGGTGTTATACTAACCATACTGAGCCTTCCGGGATTTATAAACGGGACAGCAATAGCGATTGTAGTCGGCTCGCTGTTGCTATGGTGGGCAACCCATCTCGAAGAATAATAGCTGTTGCAAATAGATGTGCTGTAAACCGTTGAATCGCCACCCAACTGCAGGTCAAACCGATTTCGACGTAGTGTCAACGTCGATTTTTTGGCATAGCAGTTGATTATTCAACCGAGAGACGAGCGTATGTGACAGACCAAAGCTGGCCGTATGACAAGCGGATTGGCAATGTTCGAATAATGATGTGAGATCCGTATCGGTGTAGAAAGCCCTCGACACGCTCGACTCCCGCGGCTCTCACGGCTCCCGTTGGTCACCATTCGAGCGGATCGCGGTCTCCCTACGGTCGACCGCGCGCTCGCTGCGCTCCTCGCTCACTGCGTTCGCTGCGGTGCTTACGTCGCCGGGATTTGTCGAGCAGTCCCGCCCTTTCAGTCCGCCAAGGAGCGGTGATTCACTCCGCAAAACAGCGTGTTTGCTGGCTTATTCGAATCGCCCGGTCACAGGAGCGAAACGGGTATCCCAGCCGGCCGGCAACGCTCCGGTAATGGAGTGCGACAAATGCGACCGTGACGCCGTCATGCAGGCGGCGTACTCCGGCGGCCATCTCTGTGAGACGCATTTCTGCCGGTCGGTCGAGAAACGTGTCCGACGCCGGATTCGAGCGGATACGCTGCTCGATCCCGAGGCGACGCCCGAACACCCGGAAACGTGGGTGATCGGCCTCTCAGGTGGCAAGGACAGCGTCGTCCTCACACACATCTTAGATGAGACCTTTGGGCAGGATCCCCGCATCGAGATGCTGGCGTTGACGATCCACGAGGGGATCGAGGGCTACCGTGACGAGAGCGTCGACGCCTGCGTCGAACTCGCCGACGATCTGGAGATGCGCCACGAACTCGTCAGCTACGAGGAGGAGTTCGGGATCCGCATGGACGATGTCGTCGAGGATGACCCTGAAGACATGGCCCCCTGCGCCTACTGCGGCGTGTTTCGACGTGATCTCTTGGAGGAGTACGCCGACGAGTACGGCGCGGACAAACTGCTGACCGGCCACAACCTCGACGACGAGGCCCAGACCGCGCTGATGAACATCCTGGAGGGCGATGTCAAACAGATCGCCAAACACTTCGATGCGAGCATCGGTGACTTCGAGGAGCGCGCCGAGCAGGACGATTTCGTCCCGCGGGCCAAGCCACTCCGGGATATCCCTGAAAAAGAGGTTGCCCTCTACGCCCAGCTCATGGAGTTGCCCGCCCACATCACCGAGTGTCCCCACGCCAGCGAGGCCTACCGCGGCGAGATCCAGGAGCTGTTGTGGGAGCTGGAGGAAAACCACCCCGGAACGCGGCACTCGATCATGTCGGGCTACGAGGAGCTCGCGGAGCTGGCGGCCGATCGGTATGGTGGCGACGACGAGGAAAACGACGATCTCAGCGAATGCGAGCAGTGTGGCTCGATGACCGGCAGTCGGATCTGCCGGAAATGCCGGCTGTTGGAGTCGATTGCGGCGGTATAAGCAGCAACGCGTGGTCGACCACCTCGTTAGACGTGACGACCAAAGTGTATTGGTGAAAAAACGGTGACAGCTAGCGGATGACGTCGAGACCGTTGTTCTGTTCGACCTCTTGCTTGCCGCCGTCAGACTCCCAGGCCGCGGTGTCAGAGCTGACGTTCGTGCTGGCGTCGAACTCGGCGGGGTCGCCTTCGATGCTGGCGCGTGACTGATCGGCCTGTTTTTGGGTCGTCGAGCCGAGCACCTGCGCGCTCTGGACGCCGGTCATGATCGCCATGACGCGGACTTTGCCCTTGTATTCGTCCTGGATCCGGGCGCCCCAGATCACGTTTGCACTCGCCTCAAGTCGTTCGGTGATGTTGTTGGCGATCCCCTCGGCCTCCTTCAGCGTGAGGTCGGGGCCGCCGGTGATGTGGACGAGCCCGCCGCTCGCTCCGCGGTAGTCCACATCCAACAGTGGGTGGTTCATCGCGTCGCTGACCACCTCTTGGGTCTTGTTTTTGTCCTGGGTTTCGCCGACCAGCATGACGGCGACGCCGCCCTGGTTCATGATCGTCGACATATCCGCGTAGTCGAGATTGATGAGGGACGGCTGGGTGATCGTCTCGGAGATCCCCTTGACCGTCTCGGCGATGATCTGATCCATCACCGAGAACGCCTTGCCGATCGGGAGGTTCGGGACGTAGTCGAGCAGGCGGTTGTTGTCGAGGACGATGATCGAATCAGCGGTGTCGCGGAGCTGTTCGAGCCCTTCCTCGGCTTTGACCGTCCGAGCGCGCTCGACGTTGAACGGCGTCGAGACCATGCCGACGACGATCGCGCCCTGTTCTTTGGCGATATCCGAGATCACTGGGGCCGCACCGGTGCCGGTGCCGCCACCCATGCCGGCGGTCACGAAGACCAGGTCGGCGTCGCCCAGCACTTCCTTGATCGTCCCCTGGGCCATCTCGGTGGCGCGTTCGCCCATCGAGGGGTCGCCACCCGCGCCGAGCCCCTGGGTGAGGGATTTGCCGACGAGGATCTTCGTGTCGGCTTCGATCATCTTCAGATGCTGTTTGTCGGTGTTGATGGCGACGGTTTCCGCGCCGTCGACGCCGATGTTGTACAACCGGTTGACCGTGTTGTTGCCCGCGCCGCCCGCGCCGACGATGACGATCCGTGGATCGCCGAACTCGTCGTCATCGTCGAAGCTGGCGTCCATATCACGGTCTTCTGCTTCCGCGTTGTCGAGGGCGTCTTGGACGATATCCTGCATCGTTACACCTTTGCCCAGCTGCGCTCGCTTTTGTTTCGCCGCGGCTCTGTACTCTCGGTCTCGTTGAGCATCTCTCGGACGGCCGACCGGATCGCCTCACTCCGGTTTGGGAACTGGCCGGTTTCGACCATTTCCTCGACCTCGTCGATCTGCTGCTTTGGAATTCGTAGTGTCACACGCTCCATGGTTACATTCCCCGGTAAGACAGTCGGCGACGCCGACAGCCCTACAGCGTGCCACGGATGGGCATGCTGTAAGACGGTTGTCTTACGCAGTCGTAACACTATACCGAGAGTATATAAATTTACTGGCGGATGTAAGACATTCCGCCTATCGTAGCAGACACGCAGCCGTGAAATCGGGGGAAGTGTCTGTCATCCGTTGTCCAACACGTCGGCCGCCGGGGTGCGACGACCACAGCCGGGACAGAACGCCCAGTCCGAGCGGAGCTCGTCGCCGCAGTCACAGAACAGCCGGCGGGAGACCTTTTCGCCGCAGTTCGGGCAGTACACGTGCTCGCTGTCGACCTCCTCGCCACACTGACCGCAGCTGTGGGCGGCGTCCTCGCCGTCCGCTGGCTCCGGTTGTGGGTCGACCTCGGCGTCAGGCGTCTTACGCTCGACCGTGTGATCGGTGACGGTGGACTCCTCGTCGACCCCCTCAAGCGTGATATTGACCGATACGTCGGTGCCGGAATCGGCCGGATCGCGGCGGGTCGCCAGCGCGGAATCGACGCGTCCGGCGACGAGGCGGTCGATTCGCTCGTCGATGAGGGCGTCGATCGACTCTGTGTCGGACGTGTGCGCGTGTGTGTCCGTCGTTTGCGCGGTTGTCTCACGTTCCGACCCGTCGAGGTACTGGCGGAGAGCCTCCCGCATGACCTCGGATTTCGAGGCGTCGAAGGCCTCTAACCGGCCGACGAGGTCATCGTCGGCGCGGAACGTGATCTTACTCATGTGGAACAGATGTGTTACACAGGGTAATCAATCTTCCCACTCTGTCAGACATCTGTCGTCGGCGCGCTTGGAACAGAACCCTTAATTGTACGACCGGGATACGAAAGAGTGCCCGCCCTTAGCTCAGCCTGGTAGAGCAGTCGACTGTAGATCGACTTGTCCCCCGTTCAATTCGGGGAGGGCGGATTTCCGTTCCAGTCGATTCGGTGCCGAGGTAATCACGGGACAGCGCAGCATCCCTCGTGCAATTACCGCAATCCGCCTGTGAGTTGAACAGGTGACCAGGCTCGGGGTCATACTGTCGTGCCTTCGCGTATAGCCGAAGGTGTCGAGAGAACTTGGTTCTTCGGTGAGCTTGACTCTTCTACTCGGTCGAAGGGCGCGCCACCTCTTTAACGGAATAGAACACTACGCGCGCATCGGGCAATCGAATCCTCTGGCAATACCATTGCTCACCTTTCGGGGAAGCACAGGGATTGCGGAACTTTCCCATATTAGAATATCATATGTCACACTTCCGCAAAGCTACTCCTGCCCCCACGTGCTTCTTCCAGAGACGAGCGGCTATGGAGTGAGTCCTCTGTATGTACAAACTATGTGGGGGTCACACGTCTTCTTTCTCGGTATCCCGACCGAGGGAGTAATTCAGGAACACCAGCCCGAGAATGAGCTGAGTGTTAGGGTCGCTTTTGAGGGTCTTCTCGTGGACTTCATTCCACGCTCGCTCCATCGCGCCGCTTTCGATGAGAGTGGCCATTATCTGTCTGACTGAGAGGTCGGCTTCGACTATGAACTCGGATGATTCCTCAAGATAGTCTGCTATCTGCTCTTGGACGTTGATGTGTTTGAATCCAGAGTACACAATCTCTTCCGCCTCATCTGATAACTCGGTGGTTATTCCCTCACCTCGCGAGAATCCATCTATTTGCTCTTGAGGCGACATACTTCCAATTAAGTCAATCTCGATACTGTAGAAGTCGGTAAATGCCTTCTCAACCTCTCGCGCGCGTGTCTTTGGATATGGTTTTTTAATTGTATCTGTGTTGAAGTAGTCTGAAAGGAATCGTTGAGAGTCAAGACTAAATATCACATCACACAGATTTCTACCGTCAATCGCCTTAACGTTCAGCTCATTAGCTATCTGTTCTGCTTGAGACGTGAATGAACTTGTTGTCACTATGATAACAGCGTCGACATCACTCTCTTGTCGTCTGAGACTATCGTACTGCTGAACATCTCGACTGCTTATTTTATTGCCCTCAGCCCATCTCTTTGCCTGAATAAGCTGTTTCTGCTTGAATGGGGTACTCTGTTTAGCGATAATATCAATACCTCGGTCTCTTGAATCAGGCGTCTCTGTCGTTTTCCAGCCTCGTTCTTCCCATACGTCAGCAATCAAAGATTCAAATTTGCCTCCGTCCATCTGACGAAGCTTAGAAAGAAGTTCGTCACGGCTTAGCTTCATTGAACTACGATGTGCGTGAACCGATAATAATTCTTTGACCCATGCGGATACATTACGCCCCTTCGTCGTTCAGCAATCGCTCAGGATAGAGGTCAGAGATTAGTCCGATAACCTGGTATTCGAGTTGTTCGAGCGGAACCTCAAAATCGTGGTATAGGCCGACATCCTCTTTTCGCCACGCCTTCGTCCAGAAGTACGTCTGTCGTCGGAGTTGTCTCCCCTCGTTGAAGAGCCGGTCGGCCCACTTCTCATACTTCTGCTTCTGGTTCTTGTCGTGGTCGAAGATGACGGTACTTAGATTCCCGATGTGGTAGTAGTGACCGTCTCCCCATCGAGCGAATTTGCCAGTGCTACTCCCTCGGAGGCCGCGCAGGTTTGCGCTCAGACCTTCACCGTCTCGTCCGTATTTGCCTGCCTTTCCAACGTATAGTGGAATAACATTTCCATCCTCCAACCAGTACATCACGTAAATCAGGCCGTCGTAAGTGTCGTCAGAGGTCGACCAATCGTTGATTACCTTCCGTCCTTCTTCTCGAACGAGGGTTTCCATCTGCTCGCTTCGTCTCAGGATTCGTCTGTCGTCCTTCCCGTAGTTCTTGTACTGGACGGTGAGAGTTTCATCTGTCTCGAAGAGTGGGGCGGGACTTCCTGTATCGACGTAGCGGTCAGTCCACTCCTGCCAGATGTCTTCTTTCGTCGTCATACGATTTCCCACGTAATGATGGCTCCCTGCTGATGCACTGGATGACGTAACCCATCGAAGTGAGCCACGTTCCTCGTCTCAACCTCGAAGTCATACCAGTAGTCGACATCAAGAGCAAACTTCTCTGCGACAGCTTCGGGACTCATCCGTTCGTATGACTCGTCTTCGGGCTCGTAGTATAGGCCAAGTAGTCCGCCGTGTTCCTCAAAACCTGCCTCGTAGAGCTTTTGAGCGTCTGTCAGGAGGGTCGATGTCGTTCGTTCGGGGAAGGGACTGAAGACCTTCGCAAAGCTGTTCGGGTCGATATTTCCGTTATCGTAGCGGAATCGAAGGAGCTTCGCCTCGACCGGAATCTCGGTCTCCTCGCTATCGATGAAGAGGTCGACCCGTTGCCCTCCATCGATGTACGGCTCTTCAGTCTTGATAGAGTAGCTGGTGTTTCCTTCGAGAGCATCTCGGAGCATCTCGACTTGTCGCTCCTCCTCGAAGGGGCCGACACCCGCTTGCCATCGGTCGTGTTCCGCCTCTGCGTCTACTGCTGGAACCACCGAAGCGAAATCGTTTGCGAGATTCGTGAGCAAGTCCGACGTATCCATTACTTGCACAGAGGGCGACGGTCGTTAAATTTTCTTACCCCGCGTGGAGACTATATCTATTCCCGATTCAGTTGAAACTACGACAGGGTAGAACAATACTTTTAGTGATTGCCAGAGAAGAGTGTGGTAACTAATAACAGATATGTCGGAAACAAATGAGCAGAGAAGGGCTTCAGAACTCGCACAAGAATTGGAAGAAGATACCAGTCGACTAACCGAATCTTATCAAGGTGATGGTACTACCAATCAGCCAATTATCGAATATCTTGAAGAGAATGAAGATATTAAATATATCCTCACGGCTTCGATAAAACCTATTGCTGTTAATGACAAAGGTTCTGGTGAAACACTACCTAAAGATGGAGAACCCACCTATGTCCTCACAGAGTCCAGAATCTTGGGTATAATGCCCAATGAAGAGGGTGACGAAATATACGAGATACCATTTGGTTCAGTATTAGATGTCGAAAATTATTTTGGGTGGACAAAGTGGAGAATGGAAATTAAAACGAATGATAATAATTACCATCTCTGGATTTCACCATCGGATAATCAGAAAGAGACGGTGAATAACGCAAGAGATTATATTCTCAAAAAGGCTGAGAAAAAAGGGCCAGATTCGAGTAGTGGTACTGATGATATAAATGAGGAGAGAACAAATTTAGATAATAGTCAGGAATCTCAGCAGAGTCCAATTGATACTGATAATATCGACCCAGAATACTCGTTCACGGCAAAAAAGAAGGGGATGAAAATTGAGGAGGACGGCGAAACAGTCCATCTTACTTCTGAAAAAGGTTCAAAGTCGAAGTTTGAATTCACCAATAAGCAATTTATCGCCTCGATACCACAGGAATCAGACGATGAGATATTCGTGGTGGATTATGGCTCTATATATAATGTAGATTTCTCGTCCAGTCTTCGTAAAAATCGAATAGATATTCGCACTGAGGATAGATTATATAAATTCTGGACCAAAGACAGTGTAGATTCAAATGAACTGATGGAATTGATAGCAGAAGGTGCTGGTGCAGAGTCATTCACAGTAAATGACCTATTATTTGAGGACGAGGATATAGAGAAAGAATATAATCTTACTACAAATGGAGTTGACTTGATGAATGCAGAAGAAGGTGAAAATACCCAATTAAGGCCTTCTAATGGGAATGAAGCAAAACTTGTTTTCACTGACAATCGGTTTCTGTCGGTAGTCCCTCAACATCTGGATGATAAGAAATTTTCTATCGATTATGATTCGATAATTGATATAAAATGTGAAACGGGACAAATCACTTTGTACGCTCCACCTGAAACATATCTGTTTTACGTTGGAGACACCATTAGTGAAAAGAAATTAATCCGATTCATATATGATAAAATAAAGGGGAACGGGTTCAATAAGCTCGCTGAAGAAATTAATAACGACGAGAAGATTAAGAAAATAACTACAGCAAAGAAGCACGGAATAGAAATTAGAGGGAATCATACAAAACCGGAAACCTTTGAGGCCAAATTTGTGTTTACCGATAGTAGATTCTTATCCTATATTCCACGTAAAGAGTCAAGTAAACTCTCCATCTTAGACTACGATTCGATAGTTGATTTTGAATCATCCTCTGGAATGACAAAAAATCGTATTGATATACATCGTGGTTCGACGACCTACAAATTTTGGACAACTGACAAGCCATCTCGTATAATCGCTAGTTGTCCAATCTGTCATAACGGCCCAATGGCTGACACGTAGTATTGAGTGAAAGCGGGTGAATCAGG
>NZ_JABEBY010000010.1:44801-119080 GCF_046719765.1 Halonotius sp. F2-221B | reverse complement strand
CTCAAGCGCAACCTCTTCAAGCCGACCCATTACCAAATCTACTACGTCTATCGGTAAATATCTTGATTAAACACTATGAGTGGGATCGACAACTGTTGCCTCTTCACGAATCAGTGCGGGATACTGCTCTCGTTCGGTCTCGGTAAACGGGAGGCGGTCGTAGCCGAGGACACGCTCGAATTCCTCGATAGCTGCCTCGGCCGTGACCATCTCGACATCACCGACGAAGGCCAACACGAGACAGTCCCACGGTTTGCCCCCGAAGCCAACCGCTGAAACGAGAACGTTCGTATCGAAAACTACTCGGAGCGAGCCCATTCGATTGCCTCGTCGACCACGTCCTTGTCGATCTCTTCGTCCTCGAATCGCTCCTGTGTCTCACTGGCCAACCGAATGAACCGGGCCGTCGACTCCATGTCCTGTAACTGGCTCACGAGCGTCGCCGTCTCGTGGATGTCGTCGATCTCTTCGGCTACGTCCTCGATGCGTGCTGCCTGCTCGGCAAGTTCGTCGATGTCGCTGAGTTGCTGTCGGAGTTTTTCGCTCGCTCGGAGGTGTTCGATGAGATTTACGAGCGCGTCGGAATACGTGTCACCCTCACCGGACAGCCCAGTCGTCTCATCGACGACGGTGATTCGATTTCCGCGTTCGATTTTCCGAATTTGTTTTGTGCTCATAGGTAGGGCTGAATCGTGGCTCCGCCGAACGAGACTCACCGTACCGTAGCGGTTCGACTGATAACAGTTTTACTGTGCTGGGCGTTGGCTGGGGTGGCCCAACACACTACTAAGCGTGTTCAGACCAATAGTATGGAACATGCCAACAACCACTGACCTCGCTGTCATCGGTGCCGGTCCGGGCGGTTACACCGCAGCCATCCGCGGCGCCCAGAAGGGCCTCGATGTCGTCCTCGTCGAACGCGAAACCGTCGGCGGCGTCTGTCTCAACCACGGCTGCATCCCCGCGAAGGCGTTGATCCACGCCGCCGGCTTCCAGAAGGATATCAACCACTGGAACGCCCTCGGCATCGAAACCGGCCCCGTCGATGTCGATTTCGACGCCATCCAAGACTGGAAGGACAGCGTAGTCGATACACTTGATCAGCAAGTACTCGATAGCCTCGATCACCACGGTGTCGAGTTGATCGAAGGTACCGCTCGCTTCGCCGACTCGAATACCCTCCACGTCGTTAGTGGCGACAGCAGCGGCAGCGACAACACCGCCGACAGCGACACCGACGCCCGAATCATCGACTTCGAGAGGGCGATCATCGCCACCGGCTCCCAACCGATCGAGATCCCCGGGCTCGAATACGAGCAGGACGGCGTCATCTCCTCCCGAGAGATCCTGCAGGTCGACGAAGTCCCCGACGAGATCGTCGTCGTTGGCGGCGGCTATATCGGGATGGAAGCGGTCACCAAGTTCTCGAAGTTCGGCGCGCGCGTGAAGATCGTCGAAGCTCTCGACCGCGTGCTCAGCCAGTTCGAACCGGAGATCGTCGACTCGATCCAGGAGACCAGCGAGATGTACAGCGACGATATCTACACCTCGACGCTGGCCCAGGGTGTCGAGTACGACGACGGAACGCCCGTCCTCGTTGCCGAACAGGATGGCGAGGAAATTCAGCTCTCGGGCGACTACATTGTCGTCGCCGCGGGCCGGGAGCCGAACTCGGCGTACGATCGGCTTGGGCTCGATACCACCGATGTCGCGCTCACCGACGACGGCTTCATCGCGGTCGACGAGCAGTTGCAGACAGCCGACGACAGCATCCTTGCTGTCGGTGACGCTGCCGGCCCGCCGTATCTGGCACACGTCGCCGCCCACGAGGGGAAGGTCGCCGCCGCGGTCGCCGCCGGCGAGGAGCGAACCGCCGACACCGAGTATATGCCGACGGTGATGTACACCGACCCCGAGGTCGCCACTGTCGGGCTTTCGGAGGCCGAGGCGACCGAACGGTACGACGATGTGTTGGTCGGCCGCGTGCCGATGGCAACCTCCGGTCGCGCGCTGACGACGGACAAAACGTCGGGCTATCTCACGGTGATCGCCGACAGTGACGAGCAACTGCTGGGCGTGCGGATCGTCGGCGCACGTGCCTCGGATACGGTCGCCGAGGCGACGTTGGCTCTCGAACTGGACGCCTCCCTCGACGATATCACCACCACGATGCACGCTCATCCGACGTTCCCAGAAACCCTCGTCGAGGCCGCCGAAGCCGCACAGGGTGAGGCGATCCACGCCTCCTGAGTCGCCCGAAGCTGCGGGACGCCGATCGCCGAACAGCAGGTGGTGCCGAGGCCACCAGACCGCCATCGGCTACCACTCAGGCCTTATCTCACCGCGAGTGCGTCGTTGGGTTGTTGAATGTACTCAAAGCTGACGTGATCTGGTGTGTAATTGTGGTCAAACCTACGCGGGGGAGGTCAACTTTGCGAGACTGTTTCGATATCAGACCGACTACGAGTTAGCGGGTGAATCGGTGGACTTGAACGGCACAGAGGCTTATCTCCAAGAGTATGATGATTCAACGACCGTCCTGTGGGAACAAGACGATCGTCGCCACACACTTGGTGGGAATGCCGATCGTGAGAAAATCATTACTGCAGCAACTACATTAGCCACGGACAATAATAGCTAATTTATCCATTCGGGTACCCAATGACATGAATTGGAAGAAGCGGGCGGATCTGTGTGTTGCTATCGGGATGCTCCCCATCGGACTTTGGATGGCACTCACAAGTCGCTCAATCTCTGCAATTGGCTGTCTCCTACTTAGTTTGACTGCCGTCTTGCGGCTTCGCTCACCGCGAGTACGGCGGTGGACAACCGAGCACCAGTGGCAATTTCTGGTGGTGCTGCTGCCGGTATTCCTCATGACCGTGCTGGGAGCGATGCCAACCTGACACACCGACTCGGCTGCGTGGTACTGTTTCTATGGCTGAAACAGGTGTGCAGCGTATAAGGCCATTCGCTGCAATCAGTCATGCACACATGTCGATCAGCAAGAAGCAGATCGTAGGCATACTCGCTGTGGCACTCACCGTCGTGTATAGTATTCGCCGCTGGCGTAGTGGCTCACCCAATACGGACGATCTTGAGTTCGATACTGAACAGCCGTCTCCGACTGCGGACTAATCGTCACCCAAACAGCCACCAATGGACTACGAATTCTCACACCGGCCGTCGTACACGCACTTGACCGTCTCGCTGCAACAAGGTGAATCGATCATCGCTGAACCCGGTGCGATGGTCGGCCATTCGACGACTGTTGCTGTCGAGACTGAAACGAGCCGTGACGGGTTGCTCAGCTCAGCCAAATCGATGCTGGGCGGCGAATCGCTGTTCACGAACACGTTCGTTGCCGAAGGTGGCTCAGGACAGGTTAGCCTTGCACCACCGACACCGGGAGATATGATGGCTCACAAGCTCAGTAATGAGACGTTGTATTCGACTGATGGGGCGTTTGTCGCCGGAACAGACGGGATCGATATCGATTCGGAGGTCGGCGGACTCAAATCGGTGTTAAGCGGCGCTGGGATCACACCACTCGCGTTGAAGGGCAGCGGCACAGTCTTTATCGACGCCTACGGCGGCCTTGAGAAGTTAGAGTTGGCCGCAGGCGAGTCGTACGTTCTGGATAACGAGCACCTCATCGCGTGGGATGACACGATCGAGTACACCACCCGACGGGTTGGCGATCTGAAATCAACGCTGTTGAGTGGTGAAGGCCTTGTCTTTGAGTTTACTGGCCCCGGGACTGCGTGGTATCAGACCCGTGATATGGACTCTCTGGTGGAGGTCATCGCTCCGCGACTGCCGAATCAAGGCTGAAGCGGTGAGCTTTGAATAGTTAGTGGAACGCCTGAAGCCGACCAGTACGACCAGCAGTGATCCGGCTACCGTTGTTAAGCAAGGGTAAAATACTGTTCAGCAAGTACCACGGGTGAAATATAATGCGTTTCAGCCAGTTCTCTTTCAGACTCTCAGAACACCGACGAGAGTTGTTTGCGGTCATCGTAACGAATGCGATACCGTTGGTTGGTGTTGGGGTACTCGGTTGGCATATCAGCGCGCTTGTCGTCCTCTATTGGATTGAACTCGCGGTACTCTTCCTGTTTGCAATCCTTCGTGCGCTTTTCGCTGGGCGTCGCTCTGAACTTGACACGGCAGGGTTGATAATCGGTATCCTCTCAAACCGTCGGGCCTCCCTCTCGATCCCACGTACAGATATCGTCATCCGCCTGTCCTCGATTCCGGTGGTACTCATCGCTATCCCGGTGTTAACGGCCGTCTGGTTCGCTGTTGGAATGGTTACGATTGGCGTTGTTGGGGCTGACAGGCTCGGTGATGCCACATATGAACTGATCGTGCTTGCCTCGTTCGGCATGGTGCTCAAGGAGACCGCTCAGTTGGTTGGTGGCTATCTGTCTCAGGGAGCGTACACTGAGCATTCGGCTCAAACAGCGATTCGTGGGCCGTTCGTCCGTGGTGGCTTGCTCTTTGTTGGTGGGCTGGTCATTGTCATGATGGCCGCATTGGGGAGCAATTCAATCGCCACCGATACCCCAATCTCGGAACTCGATCCGACATTGGTCGGTACACCAGTGCTAATCGGAATTGTTCTCATAAAGTTCGGATTTGATCTCGCCGGCGTCTTTCGTGAGCAACTCACCGAGTTCGATGAATCGACTGCCATGACGTTTGGCTGGGCATACGAGCCGCCGACTGTCGAGTCGGTCAATACGACTCTCACCGGTGAAGTCACATGCATTCGGCCTGACTGGCGTGGCCGGCTGGTCGGCGGTGGCATGAATCTTTCACGGCATGGAGGAGTGTTGAAACTCACCGCTAGCATCTGGCTTGTGGCGCTGCTGTTCGCAACCGGGCAACTGTGGACTGTCGTCGCCGTCATCGCTGCCGTTGGTGTGATACTCCCACTGTTGTTGGTTTCCGTTGATTACTGGCTACGGTTTGGGGCTGTCGAGTACCGTACCGATGGTACTGCAATCGTCGCCTATGACCGCCTCTTCGATCATGCTCTCTGGCGGATTGAACCATGGGATGAGACAGATCTCACGGTCGAACGCGATCGACTGGACGACTCACTTGATACCTACACGATTGTGATGACGCTCCTCGATGATTCGACTGTCCGCCTTCCGCACGTGGCTGATCCAGAACCACTATTGGGAGTCTTTGATCGCCGGGCAGATGGTGTCCAGGTTTGAACGTCACCCCTCAGCTCAGCGGCTATCTGCCTGCCATGAGGTATCGATATCGACACTGCTTGTGCTGCTGATCCGACATGATCGAATCAGGAGATGATTCTTTCCAATCGATGCGCGTTCTGCTCAGCAGTTGGGGCACTCGATTTAGGTTGCAGCTGCGTTGCCGAACCCGCGATTACGTGCTGTTACAGGAATCAGAGTCACTGTCAACTCCGCAGACAAGTGCCCGCTGTACAGTTTCTGCATCTGACCGGCGTTCGAAGGAGAGCCGAACCTTGCCGTCCCAGTCATTCCTCGCAATTTGATCCGCAAGCGATGAGGAAATATCAAACTGAGTGATCTCTTGGTCACCCTGTCGCACTGCCATCTTGAACTGATCGGGGGTCTCGGCGACACCAGCCGATTGGAACGTCGGGCTGATTTGGGACGCAGCTTCCTCGGAGACGATGAGTGGAAGACCGACTCCCTCTCCGGTTTCGGATTCGCGCACCTCACCAACCGATGCCACCGAGGTCTGATCGAAGAGTCTTCGTTGTGTATCCGATCCGACTAACCGAACGGTTAAGGTTGATTCGGGTGTCGTCGTCTCGTTTTCGGTCGCCAACGCATCCAGCGAGCAGCCCGAGAGCAGTGGGAGTGTTACTGCTGTTCCGACCGTGAGCAGCTTGCGTCTTGTGAAAGACATAGAAGACCGTTGGGAGGGGCGTACTGAGGAACCTGCGCAATCTCAGTCGCTATTTTAGTCTGTGTTCCAGACGAGAACGTCACTTGAGGTCGTAGACAAGGATCTGTGGGTGACTGGTCGCCGTGTAGACCGACATCTCTCGACCTCGGGCTGAATATTCGGTATCGATCTCCTCAATCGCGTTAGCCTCACGAAGCTTCTCGATATGATAATGGATGTTCTGGAGTGATGTATCGGCCCCGTCAGCGAGTTCCGACGCCGTCTGTGGCTCCTCAAGCAACTGGCTCAACACGTTTCTCGCTGTCGACGAACCGAGAGCATCAAACAGCGCGTCGGCCTGTTCGTCGCCGACGCCGATGACCTCCTGCTCTGTTCGTTGTGGGACTTCACGGTCGGTGGCGAATGGGAATATCGAAGCCAGTGATAGCCCCTGTGAGAGATAATACTGTCCTGGGGAGGCTGTTTGCGACAGCTCGGGCGCATCGGTCGTTCCGATCGATGACGGCTGTGGCTGCTCGGCATGCAACACCGCGGCTGCCGGGGTCGCTGCCAGGAGGACGATGGCAACAAGAACGAACAGTCCGAACAGACAACGATTCGTTCGGGGAGGGGAACCTGACCTGTTCATTGGGGAGTCAACGATTTCTATCAAGATTATAAATGTTTTCCGACAGCAACAGCGCGGAATTGCTGTGTCAGTAACAGAATCTATATTTACACATCCACTTGGAGGCGGTGTGCCCTCCAACTACTCACGCCGTGGTGCGCTCAGCACAGTGGGTGCTGGAGTACTGACTGGACTGGCGGGCTGTTCTGGAATTCTCCAACCGTCTGATTTCGACGGAACATTCAGAGAGATGCCGATTCTCCCCCCCGTTCGATGGTTGTAATACCGCTCCATGATGTACGCCCAAACCCGGCATCAGATCTATGAGCTACCCCCGACAATCTCTTCTCACCAGCGGAACCATGCCGGATAACCCTTCCACATCCCTCTCCCGCCGAGCACTGCTCTCGGCTAGTGGCTGTGTCGTCGCGTCGGTCAGTGGCTGTTCTGCTGTCTCCTCGAACACGCCGATGTTGCGTATCCACATCTACAACCAAACGGATGATCGATACCGGCTCACAATACGATTATACCGTGTTGAGAACGCTCACGACCGAAGCGAGGCGCGGGTATTCCAGGATCGCTTGGAGGTCGAACCCCACGGTGTAACGAAACGGGAGGCCGTTGCTGAGGCCGATCGATACCTCTTCAGATATAATGTCGATCGATTGGTCGAGGGTGATCCGCTTGAGACAGCTCAGGATCACGCTCACATCTATCCCTCGACCGATGGCGAGCCCGATAGCGTGGCGTTTGATATTGTTGAGTCGGGCGTTCTGAAAAAGCGAATCCGCTGACACTCCCGGACACTCAACAGCCCGAGACTTTCTCACCAATCCGTTTGTATACGAGCCATAGCAGAGACACTATGCCATTCTCGTTGAATCGATCGAACTCGGCAGTACCGCCGCTGAGGCGATTCGTAATCGCCACGATATGGAAATCGACGGGTATCGAGACCGCTTCGATACGGCGGAGTTCGTGGACTTCCTCATCAATATACAAGCCGGAACCCTCGCCGTTACGCCATAAGACGCGTTGTATGTGAACTATACGCACGAATACGTCGACAGTCGAAACAGGCGGTCGATACCGGTCGCTCGATCCGTCATGAACGATCACATTGAACCCGAGAGATCGGCTGATAGCCACGAAAACCGGTGTTTTTCTCGATCATACGGGTTCGACGAACGACGTAGGCCACATTTATTATTGTCGAAGCTAAGGGGTAGATATGATCGCAGAAACGGCGTCGCAGATCGCACTTCCGGGCGAACTCGAATCGCCTCGGGCGAAACTCGTGTATCTGTTCCTCTCGATGAACGGCACCGTGACAATCACTGAACTCCAAGATAGTCTCGATATGAAGAAGATCTCCTTGTACAGTGTCCTCAAATGCCTTGAGAAGCAAGACCTCATCTCGAAAGACGGCGACAGCTACGCGCTGGCCTGATCGTCGGCGACACGAGACGAACCCTGCTTGTGCCGTGGTTGTCGTCTACTGCTTGCTCTGTCAGTCTCGTATAACGTTAGCTCTGAGCTCAGCTCATTGCTGACGCTCGGGCTCGCCCAGATTCGAACCTCGGTCGCTTTGCTCACTTCGTTCGCGCCGCTCCCTGCTTCGAATCCGCGCTCGCAGAATATTCAACACGGCTCCCGTTGGTCGCCGGTTGACTGGGCTCGCCCGGATTCGAACCGGGGTCACGGGCACCCAAGGCCCGAAGTATGGCCAAGCTAACCCACGAGCCCGCAGCCTACGATACCGGGGTCGTGGTGTAAAGCGTTTCGTTTAGCTCATTCCACGACGCGCTCGTCGCCGACCTCGGGCGCGCTGGCATCGACGCCGTCCTCGCGTAACTCGGCGGCAAACCCCTCGCAGTCGTCGCCGTGGTTGACGAGTACCCTCGCGTCGTCGTAGGACGCGAGAAACGACCGCAGGCCCGCGTCGTCGGCGTGGGCCGAAAAGTCGAACAGCTCCGTTCGGGCGGCAACCGGTCGAACCCCACCGTTGAGCTCACACCGGCCGGTCTCCAACAGTTCTCGCCCTGGCGTTCCCTCGACCTGATAGCCGGTCAGCGAGATCCGGTTGGTCGGATCGGTGCGGATCTCGGGGATGTATGTCATCGCCGGGCCACCCGAGAGCATCCCACTGGTGGTGACAATGACCGTGTTCTGATCGGCGATCCGCTTCCGTTGGCCGTCACGGCCGGTGACCTTGCGGGCGTGCCGTGCCGCCCGATCGAGGGCGTCCGAGTCGCGGAGGAAGTCAGGGTATTGCCGCAACATCGCCAACACCTCGACGCCCATGCCGTCGACGTAGCAGTCGAGATCGTGGGCCGCACAGACCATGAGGAGCTCCTGTGTACGACCGATAGCGAAGGCTGGCACGACGACCGTCCCGCCCTCCCACAGCGTCGTCCGCGTCGTCTCGGCAAACCGCTCCTCGACGGCCGCGCGTGGTTCGTGGTCGACGTTCGCGTATGTTGACTCACAGAGCACGACATCCGCCGGCGGCCGCGCTGTCGACCCCGACAACAGGCGGGTATCGTCGGTGTGGAAGTCGGCGGTGTACAACAGTCGCGTCTCGCCGTCGTCGACGAGAACGTGCGCGCTGCCAGGGATATGGCCGGCGTTGTAGAAGGTGATCTCGTGACCTGCCGCCTCGAAGGATTCGCGGTAGCCGTGTCGCTGCTCAACCTCGCCGAGCCGGGCGACGTGGGTTTCGGTAAACGGACACCCCATCGTGCCGCCGTGTAATTTCAGCGTATCGCGGGCGAGAATCCGTGTGAGTGCGGCGGTCGGCGGCGTCCAGTGAACCTCGGGTCGGCTGTTGCCTGACAGCAGCGTCGGCACCGCGCCGGCGTGATCGAGGTGGCCGTGGGAGACGACGACGGCCTCTGGCTCAACGTCGCCGACGGGGTACTGCATCGGCGTTGCTGTCTTGACCCCGTAATCAAGCAGCAGGCGGTCGTTGACGAGGATCGCACTCCGGCCGACCTCGCCGGCTCCGCCGAGAAACTGCACGTCCATTAGCGAGTCGTCATCGCTGGCGACGGTTGCATCCGTCGATTACGTGTCGAGTTCCGGATCGTCGGCCCGCGCTTGAACGGTAAACTGCTGGTAGCCGCCGTATGCGAGATCGAGCGCGCCGAGCCACCAGTTCCAGCGGTCGACGAGATCCGCGCCGTCGGGGGCGTCCTCCAGATTGTCGACGATCTCGTCGACGCTGAGCGCGACGCCGCGGTCGGCCTCGGGTTTGCCGACAGCGGCGAGATCGGTCGCTTGGCGGACGACAACACGGCGGTCGGCCGCCGAGCTATCGAAGGCTTCGCGGAGGGCGTCGTCGAGATGGGTCGCGTTCACAGTTGTCCAACGGGCTCAGCGTATATGAGTCCAGTGGCCGGCCGCGGCCGGGGGAACGTGCTCCGTCAGGCGCGGACGTTCTGGCCGTCGACATCGCCGAACTGCTCGTCATCCTCGCCGCGACCATGTCTCTCGCTTGGCGTTCGCTCGTAGACAACCTGCCCGCGAACCAGCGTGAGTTCCGGGAACACGCCGCGTCGACCCTCGAACGGTGTCCAACCGGATTTGCTGTGGATGTCGTCGTCGTGAATTGCTTGGGGGTTGTCGGGATCGACGAGGACGAGATCGGCGTCGTACCCCGGTTCGATCTGGCCCTTCGAATCGAGATCGAAAATGTCGGCCGGGTTGCGAGCGACGAGGTCGACGACGCGCTCGTAGGAGAGTTCGCCCTGGCGAGCCGAGTTCAACAGCAGCGGGAGCATCGTTTCAACGCCCGGCACGCCGCTGGGGGCATCCCACAGTCCCGTTTCCTTCTCCTCGCGCGTGTGTGGCGCGTGGTCGGTCGCAACGATGTCGACGGTGCCGTCGGCGACGCGCTCGAAGACGGCCTGGCGGCGATCCTCACCCCGGAGCGGCGGGTTCATCCGACCGTAGGTGCCGAGCTCGTCGAGATCATCCCGGGAGAGATAGAGATGGTGCGGGCAGACCTCACAGGTCGCATCGCCGTCGACGGCGGTGTCGATCCCCTCCGGCGTCGACGTGTGGGCGATGTGGATGTCCGCGCCCGTTTCTTGGCCGACCTCCGTCGCATACTCGATGGCGACCGCCTCGGCCGCGGCCGTCCGGTAGGTGCTCCACAGATCAGCGTTAGCTGCATGTCCCACGCCGCTGGCGTCAGCGTTGCGAGCGTCGTCATCGAACAGGGTTTCATCCTCGGCGTGGACGGTGATCGTCACCTCCTCGTCGGCGGCGCGCTCGACAGCCGCCTCGAAGTCGTCGGGGGCGACACCCATGTCGCCGGTCGAATCCGCGAGGAAGACCTCGCCGAGCGCACAGATCGGCCGCTCGAACAGCGAGTCGGGCTCCCAATCGCCGCTGACGCCGCCGTTGATCCCATACTCGATACAGGCCGCCCTGGCCGCGTCTGCTTTTGCGTCGAAGGCCTCGCCCGTTGTCGTTGGCGGCGTGGTGTTTGGCATATCGATGACGGTGGTGACGCCGCCGGCGGCCGCGCTTCGGCTTCCGGTTTCCCACGTCTCCTTGTGAGGATCGCCCGGCTCACGAAAGTGGACGTGGGCGTCGATCGCCCCCGGCAGAAGCAGCCGTTTCTCAGCGTCGATCACCCGCTCGTCGGCGTGGGGATCAAGCGTCGACTTGATCGCGGCGATCTGTTCGCCATCGATCCGGAGATCGACCGTGCGGCCGCCGACCAGTTCTGCGTTGGTGAGGAGCATACCCTGGGCTGCGATGGGCAGGCTCCTAAGTGTCGTGGATGGGGCCGGCGCAATACGGCCGCAGTCGGTAAGGATTTCTGTGCGGAGCCACTCGTGTGGTATACTGTGACACGACACGACGGAACCAACGGCACCGATCGGCCGCCGACGGCGAGCCATCGGGGCCGACGACCCCCGGTAGCAACACACTTATCCGCCGACCAACCCCACCGTATGATAACTCCTGAGGAACATTCATGAACGAAGTGCAACTTGAAGTGGCGAAGGCGTACCCGAACGATTCGGGTCGCGGGATCGCCCGTCTCGACCCTGATACACTGCTGCATCTCAAGCTCTCGCCGGGCGATATCATCGAGATCGAAGGCGCGGAGACAACGGCCGCAAAGGTCTGGCGCGCTGACCGTCAGGACTGGAACACCGATACCGTCCGCATCGACGGCTTCACGCGCCAGAACGCCGATGTCGGCATCGGCGAGCGCGTCTCGATCCGGAAGGCCGAGGCCGAAAAGGCCGAAAAACTCGTCCTCGCGCCGCCCGAAGAGGCCAGCGTCCAGTTCGGCAGCGACGCCGCGGGCATGGTCAAACGGCAGATCTTGAAGCGGCCGGTCGTCGAACGCGACATCGTCCCCGTGATGTCTTCGACCAACCATCCCTTCATGCGCTCGCCGGGGCAGGCGATCCCGCTGATCGCTGTCGAAACCGAGCCGGAGGGCGTCTGTCTCATCACCGAAGACACGGACGTTGAGCTTCGTGAGGAGCCGATTTCCGGCTTCGAGAAGACCGGCGGCGGCATTACCTACGAGGATATCGGCGGCCTCGAAAACGAGATCCAGCGCGTCCGCGAGATGGTTGAGCTGCCGATGAAACACCCCCAGATCTTCCAAAAGCTCGGCATCGAGCCGCCACAGGGGGTGTTGCTGCACGGCCCACCAGGCACCGGCAAGACGCTGTTGGCGAAGGCTGTCGCCAACGAAACGTCGGCGAGTTTCTTCTCGATCGCCGGCCCCGAGATCATCTCGAAATACTACGGCGAATCGGAACAGCAGCTCAGGGAGATCTTCGAGGACGCCAAAGACGAGTCACCGTCGATCATCTTCATCGACGAGCTCGACTCGATCGCGCCGAAACGCGAGGACGTGACCGGCGAGGTCGAACGCCGCGTCGTCGCCCAACTGTTGACGATGATGGACGGGCTGGAAGCCCGCGGGCAGGTCGTCGTCATCGCCGCAACCAATCGTGTCGACAGCGTCGATCCCGCCCTCCGGCGGCCCGGACGCTTTGACCGAGAGATCGAAATCGGTGTCCCCGATGAGGTTGGTCGCAAGGAGATCATGCAGATCCACACCCGCGGGATGCCGCTGTCGGACGATGTGTCGCTGGGCCACCTCGCCGGCGAAACCCATGGCTTCGTCGGCGCGGACATCGAGAGCCTGACCAAGGAGGCGGCGATGAAGGCCCTCCGGCGGTACTTGCCCGAAATTGATCTCGACGAGGAGGATATCCCGCCGAGTCTGATCGATCGGATGATCGTCAAACGCGAGGACTTCCGCGGGGCGCTCAACGAGGTCGAACCCAGTGCGATGCGGGAGGTGCTCGTCGAGTTACCCAAGATCACCTGGGACGATGTGGGTGGGCTTGAATCGCCACAGCAACAGGTCAAGGAGGCCGTCGAGTGGCCGCTGACAACTCCCGAAAAGTTCGATCGCATGGGTGTCGAGGCACCGAAAGGCGTCCTGTTGTACGGTCCGCCCGGCACCGGGAAGACGCTGATGGCGAAGGCTGTTGCCAGCGAGACCAACGCCAACTTCATTTCGGTGCGTGGGCCACAGCTGCTCTCGAAGTGGGTCGGCGAGTCGGAGAAGGCGATCCGCCAAACATTCCGGAAGGCCCGACAGGTCAACCCGACGATCATCTTCTTCGATGAGCTTGACAGCCTCGCGCCCGCCCGCGGGCAGGATATGGGCAACAACGTCTCCGAGCGCGTTGTCAACCAACTCCTCACGGAGCTCGACGGGCTCGAAGAGATGGGCGATGTGATGGTCATCGGCGCGACCAACCGGCCGGATATGATCGACCCCGCCCTGTTGCGCTCGGGGCGGTTCGACCGCCTCGTGAAGATCGGCCAGCCCGACGAGGAGGGCCGCGAGCAGATCCTCAAGATCCACACCGACGACACGCCGCTCGCGCCCGACGTGAGCCTCCGGGAGATCGCCGAGATCACCGATGGCTACGTCGGCTCGGATCTGGAGTCGATCGCCCGCGAGAGCGCGATCGAAGCCCTGCGGGATGATGACGACGCAACCGAAGTCGAGATGCAACACTTCCGGCAGGCTCTTGAGTCGGTGCGCCCGACGGTCACCGAGGATATCCGGAACTACTACGAGGAGATCGAAGAGCAGTTCCGCGGCGGCGGCGACCAACTCGGCGACCGCCGGGGTGGCCGCGTCGGCTTCCAGTAAGCGGCCTCGCGGTGCGGCGGCTATTTTTCGGTGTTACGTCGATAAACAGCGGAGACGATCAGCAACCCAGAATTCGTGGCCGGTGATCCCTTAGGCTAGCAGCGCGTCGAGCACCGGCTGGTAGAGGAACGGCAGACCGTAGTAGGCGGCATACACCAACACGAGCAGCGAGACCGCGATACCGGCTTTCGGTCGTTCGAACTCCAGATCGTTGCGGGCCTCGACCTCCCGGGATTCGAACTCGAAGAAATCGGTGATAAACAGCCCGATGAGCGGGAGCATGAGGATCATCCCGCTGGTTGGTCGGTGGATCGTAAACAGCAGCCCGAGGATGACCAGCCCGGTGGTCGTAAACACGTGTGGTGTGTACCGATCCAGCCCCTCCTCGCCGTCTTCGACCTGCTGTTTGTGTTTCCGGTGGCTCAGCAGGCGGGTGATGATGTTTCCGACCGCAAGGGTGAGGATGGCGATCGGGAGCAGCGGCCCGACGGTTTCGATCCACCCGAGGGGAACGAGAAACTGTAATGCGTGCATATCTAGTCGTGTGGCGACGACTCATTAGAGTTTTTCCAATTGCGCCCGCCCTCCGCAAGTCGACGACGATCGACAACAGTGACCGCTCCGGCGACCGACACAGCGACTGTGAGCCCGCCACCACCACTGGTGACACGGCTCCCGTCGGCGAAGACGCTCACGTCGTCGTCGCGTTCGACCCGCAGTGTCAGCGGCGGGCGGACGACCCACTGGTCGGCGGTCATCGCAAACGGGGCGATCGGGACGACAGCGAGCCCGGTGTCGGGGGCGAGCCGCGGGCCACCGGCTGCCCGGCTGTAGCTGGCGGTGCCCACCGGCGTGGCGACGACGACGCCATCGGCGCGAAACGCTGTCAGCGTCGCATCGTCGGCCACCACCCGGTACTCGGAGATTCGGGCCGGATCGGTCGTCACGATCGCACAGTCCCGGACGGCACGCGCGGCTGTGTCACCAACCTGTACTGACAGCACCCGGCGGCTGATCGTCGGCACTGTCGTCGCCGCGTGCGTCGCCAGACGGCTGAGCAGGGTTGAGCGATCAGCCGCCGTCTCGTCGTCGGTTGCTGCAAGCCGGAGCAGCGGCCGATCGTCGTCGCCGTCGACTGCCGCCCGGAGCGCGGCATCGTCAACCGCGAGCAACACCTCGGCGGCCGCCCGGTCGACGAGGCTGAGCCCGTCGATCGCGGCGATGGTCTCGGTGAGCTGGGCGGCTACGTCGCCGTCCGGCTGCTGGGCGACGGCGACCTTCATCCGAATCGCTCCCAGGCCGCAGGCTTCATGCTCGGAGGCTGCGGCCCCACTACTAAAAGTCCCGCGTCGGCGTTGTTGCGGCAACTCATCAGGCCGGGACGAACTCGTAGGTGTAGGCGTGATTGAGCAGGAGATAGGTGATGACGCCCAACGCCAGCGAGAGGATCCATGTGCCGGCGGCGACGCGGCCAACCGTCCGGTGTGGCGTCTGGGTGCGGAGTTCCTCGGGCGTATGTGTCAGCCCGAGGACGACGGCATACAACACCAGCGGCATCGCCAGAATCGACAGCAGGATGTGGATTGCGAGCATGAGCAGGTAGGCCGGATACACCCACTCCCACAGCGGCACCCAGCCGTAGCTCGATTCGAGCACGAACTCCTTGGTGCCGCCGCCGGCGACCTTCGGGAGGTACATACTCAAGAACAGCAGGATGAGCACGAATGCGGTGAGCATCGCGTGGGCGTGTTTGCTCACCTCGTCGTTACGGATCCAGTACCAGCCGGCGATCAGCGACGTGACCGCGAGCGTGTTGACGACGGCGATCGCGTGCGCAAGCAGGTTGACCTGTTCGAGGTTCAGTTCCGGAAAGAGAGCCTGCACGGAGGGTACCGCGAACACGCCGACGACGGCCGCGTAGCCGACCACGGCCAGCAGAATCGTCGTTGCCCGTGGATGCTCACGAACCCGTCCACCGACCATCGGAGTCTCCATACCTGCGGTTGGGGCGTGTTGCTAATGCGGGTTTCGACTCGGTGCGAACTACGACACAGCAGCTACGCCGGAGCGGGCTCCTCATCGGAGGCATCGCCGACGAGTTCCACGTCGAGATGGATTCGCTCGTACGGAACGTAGGGTCGCTTCGACTGTCCTTCCTCGACGATGAACAGCAGGCCGTAATCAGCAAGTAGCGTCACGTCGTCGTGGACGGGGCGGTAATCGCGGTCAAGCGTCTCACTGAGGGCGGTAATGCTTGCGGCCGCGCCGTCGGTCTCGACGAGCGTCCGCAGGAGTTCGATCCGGCGGTCGGTCAAGATCGTCCGCAGATCGGCGACCGACGCGAAGGAGACGACCGCCGGCACCGACTCGCCGTCGGCGACCGCTGCCGCCGTGTCGAGCGTCCCAGCGCGGGCTTCATCGCCCGTCTCGACAGTTACCCGCAGCTCATTCGGGTGCGGGCGGTCACGTGGGTCGCTGTACGATTCCGGCCAGCCGTCGTCGGGGGTGTCAGTCATGGTGTGTCCTCGCTGGGAGCGAGTTCACCGACCTCGTTGAGGAACCGCGTGAGATGGAGCACGAGGCCGTGGAACTCGATTTCGGTGTCGTCGTCGAATCGGATGTGTCGGTGATGAGTTCCGAGGGTGTCGTCATCGTGGGCGTTGTCGTACCGCAGGATTTCGCCGTCGTCGGGGTGATAGTACTGGAAGCGATAGAACCACCCGCTCGCGTACGACTCGTCGCGGATCGCAAACATCTCGATCCGGCCGCCTGGAACGGCGCGGTTCAGTTCGAGCGGGTGGGCCATCGCACAGTGCGTCCGTACTATGTTCTATGACCTCATAGCTCATAAAGATACGGCAGGAGTTCGACAGCGCGGCGACGGCCCTACTCGCGGTCGATCACGCCGGTCACGGTCGCCGTCTCGACGGCCGCATCCAGGTCGACGCCGTTGCCGAGGATCGTGTACCGATCTCGGATTTTGTGAGCCGTCGTTAACGCCTCTAAGACCTCGTCGTCGCTGACGCCGAGTTCGTCAGCCGTGGTCGGCGCGTCGATGCTGTCGAGGGCCTGGCGGATCGCCCGCCAGCGACCCGCGTCGCCGCTATGCAAGTACTCGGTCAGAATCGAGCCGACGCCGACCTGGTGGCCGTGCAGAGCCTTGTTCGGCGCGATGCGGTCGAGCTGGTGGGAAAACAGGTGTTCCGCACCCGAAGCGGGCCGGGAGGAGCCCGCAATCGACATGGCGACGCCGGAGGAGACGAGGGCTTTGACCACGATCCACGCCGATTCTTCGAGGTTCGGGCGGATCGAGTCGGCGTTGTCCACCAACATCTCGGCGGTCATCTCCGAGAGCGCGCCCGCGTACTCGGAGTACTCGACGTTTTTGAGGCGTTTGGCGAGCCGCCAGTCCTGGACAGCGGTGTAGTTCGAGATGATATCCGCACAGCCGGCGGTGGTTAGTTCCCACGGCGCGCGGGCGATGATCTCGGTGTCGGCGACGACGGCCAGCGGCGGGTCGGCAGCGATCGAGTGCCGGCTGTCACCCTCCGGCACCGACGAGCGACCGGAGACAATGCCGTCGTGGCTGGCGGCGGTCGGCACCGAGACGAACCCCCGGTCGATCTCGTCGGCGGCCATCTTGGCGATATCGATGGGTTTGCCGCCGCCGAGGGCGATCAGGTAGCCGGCGTCGATATCGCGGGCGATCTCGGTGACGCGCTCGATGGAGTCGAAGCTGGCGGACTCGACGGTAACCGTCGTCGGGTCGTCGAGTTGGGCGCGCAGGCGGTCGCCCGCGAGTTCGTTCGGCGTCGGGCTGGTGACGACCAGCGGGTCGCCGTGGAGGTGGAGTTCGGCGACGGCCTGGCCAAGCTCCTCGATGACGCCGTGGCCGACGACCACGTTGCGGGGGAGCTTGATCCACGTCGATTTGTCGAACATACTCGCCCCATCGGCGGCCGTCCATGAAACCGTTTGGTGTCGGCGACGCTGGCGAATACGTCGGCCGAGATCGGAGACGACCCGGATGCACCAAAGCTTATCAAGACACGTATCCCACGATTGAATATGGCGACCGACGGTGACGCGCCCAAGCATCCGCCCGAAGCCGACATGCTGCCCGACGAGCGAGCCGTGATCGCCGAACGGCTTGACGAACTCGAAGACGAAGCGTCGCACCTTTCAGTCGAAGAGGTTGCCGACGATCTCGACATCGACCTCGAATAACACTGATGCCGCACGCGCCGTCGGAACTCACTGTGCTTCAGAGTGCGCGGGACGATCTCGCAACGATTCAGCAGCACAATCCGGATCACGCCGAGCGGATCCTCGAAAAGATCAACGACTGGACGGAGAACATTCAGTGGCGACACCATGACCGTCGTCGGGATCGTTCCGAAGGGTGAGGACACCTACGACCTCTCCGAGTTCCGTCGCCGAATGGAGCGGTAGAAGTCTTGGTGTTGCGACCAGCCAATCACAGAAGGAGCCTCATTGCGGTCGCTGACGTGACCGACAAAATGTGATCGGCGGCCCCTGCTTATTACCCCGCCGAGAGTGAACCCTCGGCAATGAGTAGCGAGCCGACCGGCACCAACATCGAAGGCGAGGCACCCGACGCCGAGCCGGTCGTCGAGACCGACGAAGCGACGATCACCGACGACGCCGAACTCGAACGGACGCTCGGGCTCTCCGGTGGGTTGGCTATCGGGATCGGCACGATGATCGGCGCGGGCATCTTCGTCTTTCCGGGGCTGGCCGGCGCGGAAGTCGGGACGGCGGCGACGGCCTCCTTCGGGATCGGCGGCGTCATCGCGCTGCTGGTCGCGCTGCCGACCTCGGAGCTGGCGACGGCGATGCCGAAAAGCGGCGGCGGCTACTACTTCATTTCTCGTGGGTTGGGAACGCTCGCCGGGACGGTCATCGGCCTCTCGCTGTGGATCGGCCTCGTGTTTGCGACCGCGTTCTATCTGGTCGGCCTGGGGTTTTACGCCTTGGACGCCCTCGCCCTGCTCGGGATCACCGTCGGGGCGAGTCCGGGCGGCATCGTCTCGGGGATCGCCGTCGTCGCCGGGATCGGGTTCACCGTGTTGAACGTGACCGGCACCGAAAACGCGGCCAAACTCCAGAACGGGATCGTCGCGCTGTTGCTCTCGATGCTGGTCGCGTTTCTCGCCTTCGGGATGGCCGATGCCCTCGGCTTCGTTGATGCCGGCACCCCACCCGGCGAAGCGCGAAACGTCTGGGCGGTCGGCCCGATCATGTCGGTGGCCGCCCTCGTGTTCACCTCGTATCTCGGCTTCGCACAGGTCGCCACCGTCGCCGGCGAGATGCAATCCCCCGGCCGGAACCTCCCGCTGGCGATGATCGGCTCGGTGCTGATCGTCATGACGCTGTACGTGGTGACGATCTTCGTGGCGACGAGCGTCTTCACGCAGGACGCGCTGGCCGAGGCCGGCGAGACCGCGATGGTCGAGATCGGCCGCGCGCTGCTCGGGTGGCCGGGCGCGTTCGTGATCGTCATCGGCGGCCTGCTGGCGACGATGTCGTCGGCCAACGCCTCGATCCTCAGCACCTCGCGTGCCATCTACGGCGTCTCGAAGGACGCCCTGTTGCCGGAGTGGGCCAGCCGAATCAACCTGAAATACGGGACGCCGCACGTCGCCCTCGGACTGGCCGGCGGCCCCGTGATCGTGTTGGCGGCGACACGGCAGGTGCAACTGCTCGCCGAGGTCGCCTCCTTTCTGCACCTGATCATGTACGGCTTGATGTGTGTCGCGCTGATCGCCATCCGGCGGGACGAACCATCGTGGTACGATCCGGATTTCGTCGTTCCGGGCGGGCCAGTGATCCCGGCGGTCGGCGCGCTGGCGAGTTCCGGGCTGATCGCCTTTATGAATCCGCTGTCCATCGGCGTCGGGATCGCCGTCAGCGCGGCGACCGCCGGGTGGTACTTCTATTACGCCCGCGACATACGTCTCAAGAGAGCCCTCTAATGAGCCGCGTCCTCGTCCCCGTCGAAGTTCTCGAAGGCAAGACGGTCGCACCGGGACTGATGAGCCTGCTCGGAACGATGGACGTGACCGTCCTCGGCTATCACGTCCTCCCCGAGCAGACGCCGCCGGATCAGGCCCGCCACCAGTACGAGGAGCGGGCGACCGCCGCGCTGGAAGAACTCAGCGAGGAGTTCGCGGACGCTGGCGGTGCGGCCGACCACCGGCTCGTATTTACGCATGACCGCGAACAGACGGTGACGCGAGTGGCCGACGAAATCAACGCTGACGCGTTTGCCATCTCCGGGATGACCGGCGATGTCGACGATCTGCTGGTCTCGCTGTCGGGCGACGTGGACATCGACCGGATCATCGCGTTCGTGATCGACCTTGTCGGCGACCGTGATATCGGCGTCACGCTGTTGCTCGCGGGCGACAGCGACGAAGCGAACGACGACCGGCTGGAAACCGCCGCGAGCCGCCTCCGCGAGGCCGGGATCGACACGGACACGTCGACCGCGGCCGGCTCGCCGTTCGATTCGCTGATGGATGCGGCACCAACTCACGACGCGATTGTGATCGGCGAGGCAGCCCCGTCGCTGCGGTCGCTCGTCTTCGGCGATGAGGCCGAGCGCGTGGCTGCCGCCTCGGTCGGCCCGGTGTTGGTCGTCCGTCGAGACGAAACACCCGAGACCACCGAACCGTAGGGTGGTATCAGGAGTGGAGCCGAGGAAATCGTCGATAGCGTGTAGTTAGTATCGGTGTTCGTTGATCCATTCACAGCCGCATCGGTGAAAACCGGCGTCTGGTCGTCGAATTGCGCGCGGAGTCGGTCGCACTCAGATCGTGGTGGCGGTGATATGGAGCGACTGCACAACGATTCGAATACCACTCATTCGGTTTCGAAATCGTCTGCACGCGAGTCTAACTGACCGGTGTTCCCGTAGGCACGGTCGCGTTTCGCCACATGGAGTATCGCGGCGACGGGTTCCTCAGCGAGAAAGAAGACGCGATAGTCGCCGATTCGTGTGCGGTATATCTCGTGATCGCAGCCGCGGATGCGTTCGACGTCGTACTCGTGGAGATCGCGCCACTCGCTGGTGACCATCTCCTTCAGTTTGCGTCTGATCCGCTCGTCAACATCCGCAGGCAACGCTGCTAGTTGGTCGCTGGCGCGTGGATGAATAACGAACCGCCACGACATACAAGCTATCGATTACTCTCGTTTCTCCGCGTGTTCCTCAAACGTCAGGAACTCGCCGTCTTCGACTTCCTCGGCTCGCTCGTCGAGTTCTGCGGGCTCGATTTCGTCGTCTTCCGTTTCGTCGTGAGTCGCCATCGTGGATAGACGTTGGTCGGCTTCCCGAATAAGCCTGTGGCCGCGTTGGCAGCGAATCAGGGCAGTCAGGTTACGCCACTGTCGTCAACCGACCTCACGCGAACCGACTGCCAAACGACGATACGCAGTTGCGCGAGCGAAAGCGACGGGGACGTGATGGCCTGATTGCCTCGATACCGACTTTCCAACTGTTTTCATCGGTTTTCACCCAGTGGCGGTATGGTCTCCCGCGTGCAAGCGGCCCGTTCTGTGATACTACTGCCCATTGTCCTCATGCTCGCTGGCTGTGCTGGCTTACCCGCGACGGACAAACAGTCGCCGGGGCCCGAATCGACAGTGGCGGAGTTTTCGTATCCATCGGGGTGGTCACAGGAGGGAGTGACGGATCTTGGAACCGCGGTACAGACACATCAAACGGCAGTGGAGAACACGTCCCGCAGGAGCCGACTGACCATTGTCGATGACGACAGCAATCGTCCGATAGTGAGAACACTGGACACCGACGCTGGCACCGCTTCGGTACGATTTAGCGACACGCTGTTTGGGAACGATATCCACGCCTACTACAACGCGGCGGGCGTCTTCGAATACGACCGAACGACGGGCGAACTGAATCGAAGCCCCGATGAAACTGGGATCCGGATCGCATCGACTCACACGATCGGTTGCGACAACCCATGGTGTCTCTCGACATGAACGCGACGAGAACGGTCACCGTGGAGGGAACGACAGCCGTCAGATACACTGTGTCCGGTTTCAGAGATCCTGACTCGATCCCGTTCGATACTGCAGCCGGCCATATTACGGTTGCCGAAGAAGGGTTCATCGCGGAGTACAATATCACGAGAGCAAGCGACGGGAACAGCAGACAGGCGAGATATGATCTTTCGGAGGTCGGAACGGCAACGGTGAACCCGCCGGCGTGGATGCCCGACGAGTAGCCATCGGTGAACGGTTCCAGGACGTGACGAATCAGGTTTTGCCACCGTCTCACCGGTCGACATACCTCGGATCGATCCTGACACTGACTCGTCGGTGAGCCCGTCGTTGCTGTCCAGCAATCGAGTCAGATATATCGGCTGGGAATGGGTAGTATCGACGCATGAACGTCGAGTTCGAATGTATCATCTGCGGCGACACAGCGATCGCAATGGTCGACGACGAGGAGGTACCGGACGACGACGGGCCGATGGAGACGCTGCACGACTGTCTGAACTGCGGGATTGAGACGATCTGGGTCGAAGCCTGAGGTGGGACTCCCACAGCCCGGATCGCCGACCGGCCGTGTCGGTGGTGCGTGTCACCACGACAGGTCTTTGGTGTCGCCGCCGTTACCCGATCAGTATGAGCAACCGCGTCGTCGAGGGGCGAATGGTGACCGCCGAATCGCTGGCCGAGTTGATCGAAGGGGAGACACCGATGGAAGCAACCGAGATCGAGGACGCCGATCGGGAGTGTCCGGACTGCGGCGGCAACGTCATCAGCGTCGGCTACATGCCGAGCGTGACGGCCTTTCTGACCGGCTACAAGTGCCAGGACTGTGCCTGGAGTGAGACCGAGGAGGAGTAGGCGGTCGTGATCGACGGCCAGTGTCGTGGGCGACCGAAACCCCTTTACTGTGGTTCGGGTAAGATGCTGGCGAGGGGACGTGGCCAAGCCAGGCATGGCGACTGACTCCAGAGGCCACGCGCCCGGGACGACACTCCAGACTGATATACCGAGCAACCGACTGATCATCGGGTGTGATGACGACCCTCTGGAGTTCCGAGGCGCGTACCGGAGATATCAGTCGATCGGGGGTTCAAATCCCTCCGTCCCCATAATTACTCCCTTCAGTCGTAATTTATACGTTACAGAGCCGCTATTGCCATTTTAGGATTTGATGGTTCAATTTGAGAGCCGTATTTGCAGATTTCACGAACCGACATGAACCCCGTATCGATGATAGCAGTCTCCCGTCACCGGGTTATTGAGATGTCACCTGCACAGCCGGACGATGAACTCGATTAGAGGATGTACGATTCCCCGTCGGCGATCATGTTTGGTGCTCGGAACTCCTTGTAGGTCGTCCCACCATCCGGGGCGATCGCCACGAATCTGACCGTGGTTCGCTCATCAAGCTGGCTCACGCCTTGAATCTCTGTCAGGTCAAACTGCGCGGTTATCAGGTCGTTTTGATCAGTTAACGTCGTGTTCTCGTTGTCAGCGATGCCCTGGACAGCATAGTAGGATACCCCACTGGTTGTGGCATCGTTGCCGCTAACAACGGTCGCATTGCCGTCGACCTCAAGGGTGTAGGACGATTCGCTGAGATTGATCGCATCCGACCCTGGCGTGAGCCGCATACTCACATTCAGCGTGTCGATCTCACCGTTGGTGGTGGTTTCCGCGCCGATCGCGTGTTTGAGCTGGATAACGTTGCTGACCTCGGCGGTTGCCTCTTCGCCGGTTGACTGCGCTTGGGCCTGCAACAGTCCGGCCGTGTTGATCAGGACGCCGGCGGCGATCGCCGCAACGAGCACCATCGCTATGAAAACGATGAGTGTCCCGATCCCGACCTGACCACGGGCCGCTGGTTCGGACATGGTGTGACTTCGCCGCCCCGGAACAGGTGCGGCGTTACCTGTATCTGCAGTCAGGAGGTCATTAAATGTGGCTCCAAAATTATCAAATTAGATATTTAGGCTGAGCCGATAGCCATCAAAACCGACGACGAAGATCTCTCGAAGCGGGTACATCGCGCCAAACAGCTATTTTTTGTTTTGATACTGGTCGTTGGTGGAGTCCAGGCAAGGTACAGCACCCGTTTTGCGTGGGAACTGGAGCGACCCTGTTGTCGACGACGCTGGCTGACGCCGACCGGTGAGGGAGAGATTTTTGTCGGCGGCTACCAACAGTTGATTGTATCGGCATCAACTGCGTTCAGGAGCCCTCGCGCCGACACCAGCAATGAGTCAACAGGAGCCAGACGGCGACGCGACCGCCGACTCACTCACCAGCCCCCGCTATCGGCTGGGTATCCGTCGGGCCACAGAGCTGTGGCTTGTGGTTGTCGGGCTGTGGAGCACGGTCGGCTACGGCGTTCGTGATGCTTTCAGCCGCCGGCCGGCTGTCGGGATCATCTATACGGCCGTCGTTGTCCTCGGCATCGGCGGGGCTGTCGCCGCTACGGCCGTGGTGTTGCAGTACCCGCCACTGTCGGCGATCGCGCTTGGGGGTTTCGCGGCTGGGGGGCTTATTCTCGCCTCGACGGCCGGCTCGCTGACCCTCGATGATACCGCCCATCGTGATTACCGCCCGCATATCGTCGCCAGCATCCCCGGCCTCTCACCGGATGTGCGCCCCGATCGATCGCCGACGACCGACACAGAGACCACCGACAGCCAGTCGTCACCCGACAACGCGACGGCACAGGCTGACGACGCGACACCCAACACCGAAGACCAGTCCGGCGGCGACGAGGAGCCGGAGGCCGGCCAAAACGACGCATCGCCGGGCGAGACAGGCGACGCTGAACAAGCCGGTGTCGGCACCCAGTATGTCTCCGAGCCGCCGTCGATCGATTTCGATGATGTCGCCGGCATGGAGTCGGTCAAAACAAAGCTCCAAGAGCGGGTGATCGAGCCGCTCCGGGAGCCCGAAAAGTACGCCAAATACGGGCTGTCGGTCGAAAACGGATTTCTGCTCCACGGCCCGCCTGGCACCGGCAAAACCTATCTCTCGAAGGCACTCGCCGGCGAGTTGGGGATCAACTACGTCGGCATCAAAGGTGCCGACATCATCTCGAAGTGGCTCGGCGAAAGCACCCAAAACGTCGCCGCCCTCTTCGATGAAGCCCGCCAACATCAGCCCTGTCTGGTCTTTATCGACGAGATCGACGCGCTGACCCCGGAACGCGGCGGTGCGAACCAACACCAAGATCAGACCCAGACGGTCAACCAGTTCCTTGAGGAGGTCAGCGAGATCAACGAAAGCGACGACCGGATCGTGATCGTCGCGGCGACAAACCGCCGCGATCAGATCGATCCCGCAATGTTGCGCTCCGGCCGCCTGTCAGTGCAGATTGAGGTCGGCAACCCCGGCGCGAAAACCCGCGTGGCGATCTTTGATACGCATCTTGAGGCCCCCCGCGCCGACGATCTTGACGCCAAGCGGATCGCCGAGGCCTCAACAGGGCTTTCGGCGGCCGATATGGAACAGGTCGCCACCGAGGCCGCCCGCTCGGCGCTGAAACGTGAGGACACCGTGACCAACGAGGATGTCGAGACGGCGATCGAGGAGCTTGGCTCCTGACAGTCGGACTGAAACCCTTATCCCGGCAGCCCCGGTAGGTGACCTATGAGTTATGATACTGTCGTGTTTGACAACGACGGTGTCCTTGTTGGCCGTACCCGGTTTGACGTGCTGCGTTCGGCGACCGAGGAGACGTTTGAACAGTTTGGCGTGAGCGATCCCGATCCCGATCACATCGAGGATATGACGATCGGCGCGACCCCACGCAGTGTCGCCGACGTGTGTGAGACCTACGACCTCCAGCCGGAGACGTTCTGGCGCGTCCGCGATAAGACGATGTCCGGGGCTCAGCAAGCCGAAGCCCGTGCCGGCCGCAAGACGCCGTACGGCGACCTTGGTGTGTTGGACGACCTTGATGCGACCTGTGGCATCGTCAGCTCCAACCAACAGGAGACGGTCGATTTCCTGCTCGATCACTTTGAGATCGGTGGCCTCTTCGAGACGGCCTACGGCCGTGAGGCGACCGTCGAAAGCCTTGATCTCCGCAAGCCCAACCCGCACTATCTTGAGCGCGCGCTGGCGGATCTTGACGCCGACTCCGCGCTGTTTGTCGGCGACAACGAATCCGACATCAAGGCCGCCGAAAACGCCGGCATCGACTCGGCGTTCATCCGTCGGCCCCACCGCACCGATTGGGATCTCAACGTCTGGCCGACCTGGGATATCGACTCCCTTGAGGATCTCCACCGCGTCTGTAGCTCCTGATCGGCGACCTGCGACTATCTGTCGCGGCCCAGCCAGCGACCAGTGACAACCGCGGAGATCCGCCTGTGCGTACTCCCATTAGGAGAGAACAGCCACAGTACTCATACCCATCGACACCCAACGACAGGTATGATGGATACAGACCGCTGTCGGAAGGCTGGATCGCTCATGGCAATCGGGCAGGGGATCGTGACCGCCCTCGCGCCGGGGTTGTCGGCAACACTGACGAAAAAGCTGGTCGGCAAGAACTTCGAGAACGCTGACGCCCTGGAAGCGAAACCGGCCTACCGCCGACAGACACGCGCGTTCGGGATCGGGCTGGCCGCCGCCGGCATCGCTGGCTACGTGATGGAGATCGTTGCTGCCGATCAGGCGGACGACGACACCGACCAGTAGTTGTCACTGTCGCCGCCCGATACCCCCGAGGGGTGTGTTACACGCTCGATCCCCCAGGAGTTGATCGGTGTCAACGCACGTCTGAGGGCTTGCATCGGCCGAGTAGCAGAAGATCCGTGCTTCACAACGCTTATATCCGTGTCGCTGCTCCCTACAGGTGCAATGGCAAACGGTACGGTTGACTTCTTCAACGACACTGGCGGTTACGGCTTTATTGATACTGACGATGCTGACGACGACGTGTTCTTCCACATGGAAGACGTCGGCGGCCCGGACCTCGAAGAGGGTCAGGACGTTGAGTTCGACATCGAGCAGTCCCCGAAAGGCCCGCGGGCCTCGAACCTGACCCGCCTGTAAGTCGGTTTCACCGCTTACAGCCACAGACAACTACCCGATTTTCTTTCATTTTCACGACCGCGAGCACCAGCAGTCGCGGCTGCTATCGGAACGCTACCGTGCCGACGTACCGCCGCAGACTACCGCTACGAGGGTGTTGTCCCTGTTGTCCCCGCATACCCCACCGCGAGCCACGCGACCCCAACGAGGGCGACGCCGACCGCGGCGAGCACACCGCCGAACAGCGGCCAGGCGATGGTGTCATAGGCGACCACATCGCCGACAACGAGATACGGGACTGCGAGGCCGACTGCGAGAACGACACCACCGAGTGCGACCACGAGAGCAGCCACCCGTCGTCGATCGCTGTGGTGGCCGATGAGGGTGGCCGCGCCGACAAGCACGCCCAGCGGGAGCAGACCGGCCAGCCATGTGTAGGTGCCAACCGACTGTCCGCGGAGATCACCAGTCGTATCAGCCCCCGGCTGGACGCCGGTTTGGAAGAGATACCGCTCGCCGTCGACGGCGACGAGAGTGAAGATCCCCGACGGCTGGGCCGTGCCGTAGGTGAACGCTGTCGGCGGCTCCCGTACCGAATCACAGCCGAACACGCCGTCGACACACACCGGCAGTTCATACCGATACCAGCCGTCGGCATCCGGCGACCCCGTGATAGTCCGCTCGACGACCTGTTGGCCTGTCGGCGACAACGTCGAAACATCGACAGCGTCGTCGGGATCGAAGCCGTACTCGGTAGTTAGGCGATCAAACCGATCGCTGGTCTCGGGAACCGCCTGGTGGAGATACGGGGCTGGGGTGGTTGTCTCATAGGGTGAGGCAGCGATCGGCAGGGGGAGCAGGCCGCTGGTACACAACAACACGGCGATGAACACCCCGACGATGAGTCGGCTGCGAGTCCCGCTCATTGGCTATAGCGACTCGGTGTAGCTGACGGTTGCAACATCGTCTTCCTGGAGGGCGACCGTGAGCTCCGTTGCCGGCTCCGGGGTGAGCCGGTTGGTGAGTCGCCCGGCGAAGATCCGCGCAAAGTGTTCGGCACTCGGATTGCGCCCCTCAAAGGCCGGCAGCTCGTTGAGCGTCGCATCCCGAAACGTCTCGACGACGGCCTCGACAGCCTCGATGACCGCGTCGATATCGACGAGATAGCCGTACTCGCCGAGCTCCGGGCCGCGGAAGGTCACCTCGGCGGTGAAGTGATGGGAATGCAGTTCGCCCTCCGGGCCGGGGTTCGGCACGGTCAGATAATGCTGTGCGACAAAGCTCCGGCTGACGGCGACCGTGTACATACGCCTTCCACGACCGAGCCGTGAATAAAAGATGTGGCCGGCGACGCACCCGACAGGTGAGAGCGGCCGTTGTTGGTGTGGTTCGTCGCCGGTGAGGTCAGTCGTCGCTGGGGGTCGCCGATGGGGTGTCGCCGCCATCACCGACAAAGCCGGCACTGTTGGCGACGGCAGCGATCTCCGGCTGGAACACCCATGCAGCCAGCAGAACGATCGGGATCATCGAGACGGCGGTCACCGAGTAGCCGATATGGAAGTTGGCGAGCCACGGCGCGGAGTAGATCAGCGGGTAGACGATCCCGCCGACCGTGCCGACGCCGCCGACGATGCCGGCGACCGCCCCGGAGCTGTTGGGATAGATCTGGGGGTGTGCAATCGATAGCACGCGTGGTTCATGCCACCTGTGAAACATAATACCCGAACGAATGCGGCATGCGAAATCGGTTTTATTTACATTATTCGCGGAGAACCCACCGGATTTAATTCCTTCAGCGACGCAGGGTCGCGTATGGATGGGCCGCTGGAAGACGACTTCGGTCGGGAGGTTACCGGTGTCAGGGTGTCACTGACCGACCGGTGTAACTTCGACTGTGTCTACTGTCACAACGAGGGGCTCGGCGACACCCGCGGCCCGATGGAGCCCGATGACAACGAGATGACCGCCGACGACGTGGTTCGGTTTCTGGAGGTCGTCGCGGAGTTCGGCGTTGGGAAGGTCAAATTCACCGGCGGCGAGCCGATGTTGCGGCAGGATCTCGAAGAGATCGTCCGCCGCACCCCCGACTCGATGGAAGCGTCGATGACGACCAACGGAACATTCCTTCCGGGTCGCGCCGCGGATCTCAAAGACGCTGGCCTTGAACGCGTCAACGTCTCACAGGACGCCATCGACCCCGAGGCCTTCGCCGAGATCACACAATCCGGCGCGTACGAACAGGTCGTGGAGGGTGTTACGGCGGCCCTCGATGCCGGCCTCGCGCCGGTGAAGCTCAACATGGTCGTTTTTGAACACACCGCCGGCTACGTCGAGGGGATGGTCGAACACGCCGCCAACAACGATGGTCTCCGGCTCCAGTTGATCGAGTATATGCCGGAGCTAACCGGTCATCCGGAGTGGAACATCGATATCGGGCGTGTCCACGACTGGCTGGACGACCTCGCTGCGCGCGTCGAACACCGCGAGATGCACAACCGAACCCGGTACTGGATCGCCGGCGACGACGCCGAGGAGCCGATCGACGAATCCAACGGCGGGATGGTCGAGATCGTCGATCCCGTCGAGAACCCCAATTTCTGTGCGAACTGTCACCGCGTGCGCGTCACCCACGAGGGCTACCTGAAGGGCTGTCTCAACCGCACCGACGATCTCCGCTCGATGGGGGAGATGAGCCGCGATGAGATCCGGGAGACGTTCCGCGAGACGGTCGCCAACCGCGTCCCCTACTACGGCGAGTATATGGTTCGCAACGATGACGGCGAGTGGATCGTCAACGACGCGTATCTCACACGCTCAACGAGTGCCGACTGAGAACCCGGCTGCGTGACACCCAGCGTTTCGTCTCCCCTATCGCCACCGCGGGCCGGCTGTGCCTGTTCTCGCAGTGTGTCTCAGCAATCGCCGTCCGGCTCGTCGCTCGGACGGTTCCTCTCGCCGGTGAGGCGGTCGAACGCCGCACGGTCGTTGACATCCTGTAGCGACCGCCACGTGGTGTGCTCGGAGACAGTTGCCGGGGGGATTGTCAGGGTATGAAGTTCCGACAGCGCGCCCCGAAGGCTCAGCTTCTCGGCCGCAAGCCGTCGTCCGGCAACGGTTGCCGTTCGATCCACGTGGTAGACCGCCTGGGTCGGCTGGCGGTGGCCGTCGTCGAGTTCGGGAACCGCGGCGTCGTGACCGACCACCTGTTCGAACAGCAACTCGATAAAGGTGGGATCGACAAAGGGCATATCGCAGGCGACGACGGCGGCGTATGTCGATTCGATCCCATCGAAGCTGTGTGCGATTCCGGCGAGTGGCCCGCTGTCGGGGTTGGGATCGAGGGCGAAGCGAACCGGCACGTCGAGATCGAGCTCCGCGATCGCCCGATCGAAGGCCGCCTCCTGGTCGGCCCGACAGCTCACGACGAGGCTGTCGACAACCGCCGAAAGCCGGTCGACGACGCGAGCGAGCATCGGTGTGCCGTCGATCTCGGCGAGCGCCTTATCGGCGTCACCGAAGCGGGTCGAGTAGCCGCCAGCGAGCACCACGCCGGTTCGGTGGTGGTCTGTCACGGTAGCTGCGGTGTCGGGTTCAACCCTCTCGAAGGTACCGATCCCTGTCGACGAGCGTGACACAACAGTTTTCTGCGACTCGCCACGAGAGTATGTATGGCCGACGAACCTGACGACACCGACGAGCTACCATCGACCGCCGGCGAACTCGCCGAGCAGTATCCTGCTGTCTGGGAGCAGTATTCCGAACTCGGCAAGGCCTGCTCGGACGCCGGCCCGATCGACGACGAGACAAAGCGGCTTGTCAAACTCGCATTGGCTGCGGGCTCCGAATCCGAGGGGGCGGTTCACTCCCACGTCCGGCGCGCACTCGATGAGGGTGTCGACCCCGAAACATTGCGACACGTGGCGATTCTCTCGATCCCAACAGTCGGCTTCCCGAAGGCGATGGCGACGCTGACGTGGATCGACGATCTGGTCGACGAATAGCTCTTCCGACCGACTCCGCTGTCGTCCCGGGTGACCGCAACGGTGTCTCGCCCTGATTCCTTCTCAGTGAGAATCACCACCGGGTCTCATACGTTGGGGAGACAACGGTGTAGGTAGAGACGGTTGTTACCCGTCGGGGACGCCACGTATGGATCGTTACACACTCGTGTTCCTCGTCGCGAACGCCACGATACTGGTCGGCAGCGGCACGGTCGCCCTGCTCGCCCGTCGAGCATACGGGCGAACCGGCAGTACCGCGCTGCGAACCATCGGTATCGGGTTTGCCTGTCTCGGTGTCGGTGCAGCAACCAGTGCCGTTCTGTCGCTCGGTGCCGGCACCCTGTATATGGGGGTTGTCACCCAGAGTATCTCGACGGCGGTGGCCGTCCTGACCGTTGTCTACTCGCTGTATCAGACCTCGACTGACGTGCTCGGCTCGCCGCCGGTCGACTCCTAGCGCGAGACAGCTTTCACAACACGGATGAAACGGTCACCAATTACATCGATACCGAAAAGAAATGGTTCTATCCCACCGTAGTACACGACAGATGGTTTCGAGATGGAGAAGCGAGCGATGTTCCCGCAGAACAGCTCTTCGGACGGTCGCCGTGTCGACGCTCGGTGGGCTTGCAGGCTGTCTCGGCGGCGGCGGCAGTTCCGTTGATGTGCTGTCGGCCGGGAGTCTCGCCCGCACGTTCGAGGATCACCTCAATCCAGCGTTCGAGGCCGACACCGGCATCCGCATTCACGGTGAGTATCACGGCACCAATGCGGTGTTGCGGATGATCGAGGACGAAACCAAACACCCAGACGTGATCGTCAGCGCGGATGCGACGCTGCTGCGGGAGCGGCTGTCGCCCGATTGGGACATCGAGTTCGCGGCCAACAGCCTCGGGATCGCCGCCAACCCCGAGACAGCGTTCGGTCGGCGACTCGTCGCCGGCGACGAGCCGTGGTACGCCCTCGCCAGAGAGACCGACGACGGCGACCTCGCTATCAGCGACCCGGAACTCGACCCGCTGGGCTACCGGGCGATACAGGCCTTCGACCTCGCCGAAGCCGAACACGACCTTGCGGGGTTCCGCGAGGCGATGACCGATCGGGTCTATATGGAACCCGAGGAACCACAGCTGCTGGCGGGCGTCGAAACCGGTGCGCGCGTGGGGGCGGTCGTCTACCGTAACATGGCCGTCGACCACGACCTGCCCTTCCATGAGTTCCCCCCGGCGTACAACTTCGCCGACCCCGAGCGAGCGGCGGCCTACGCGGAAGCGACCTACACCTTCGAGGACGGCACGACGGTTGCGGGCCGCCCGATCCGGTACAATCTCACCGTGCCCGGCGATGCCGACAACCGTGAGGCGGCCCACCGGCTCGTCCAGTATCTCTTGGACAACCCCGATATCCTCCAGGAGGCGGGACTGACTGTCGGCGAGGCGTTCCCACGATCGACCGGCGACATTCCGGAGGCGATCGATCTGTGAGCCTTGCCCGCGGCTGGCTCGACGGCGGGCGTCGCCGCCCTGAGCTCGTTGTCCCCGCGCTGTTGGGTGGGGTGTTGCTGCTGTACTTTCTGCTGCCGTTTGTGGCCTTTCTTGGCCGCGTTGGCTCAACCCCGATCGTTGCGGGGTTGTCGACGCCGGACGCCCGGCAGGCGATCCGCCACTCGCTGCTGACCGCGCCGGTGTCGACGGCGATCGCAACGGTGTTCGGTGTCCCGCTGGCCTACGTGTTGGCCCGGCAGTCGTTTCCGGGGAAGCGACTCGTTGCGGCGGTGATCGTCCTCCCGCTGGTCGTTCCGCCGGTCGTCGGTGGGGCGATGATTCTCACCGCGGTCGGACGGTTCACGCCGCTGGGGTCGGCGGCCGCGGCGGCTGGGATCCCGCTGACCGGGAGCCTGCTTGGGGTCGTCCTCGCCCAGACGTTCGTCGCCGCGCCGTTCGTGGTCATCACCTCGCGGGCGGGGTTCGGGGCGGTCGACGAGCGGCTCGAACAGGCCTCCCGGTCGCTCGGCTACGGGCCGCTGGCGACGTTTTGGAACGTTTCGCTGCCGCTGGCCCGCGGCTCGATCGTCGCGGGGGTCGTCCTCACTTTCGCCCGCGCGATGGGTGAGTTCGGCGCGACGATGATGGTCGCCTACAACCCGCGGACGATCCCCACCCAGATCTGGGTCGCGTTCATCGGCGGCGGGATCGATGCCATCCTGCCGCTGGCACTGGCGTTGTTCGGGCTGACGCTGCTGGTCGTCACCACGCTTCAGCGGCTCGGCCGCCTGCCGGCGGTGGTCGAGCGGTGACGCTTGACATCGAGGGGCTCGGCCACCGCTACGGGACTGAACGAGCGCTTGCGGACGTATCGTTCAGTATCGAAGCCGGGGAGGTGGTCGCGGTCGTCGGCCCGAGTGGGTGCGGCAAGACGACACTCGTTCAGGCGATCGCCGGCCATCTCACCCCCACCAGCGGCCGGATTCGGCTCCGCGGCGAGGCGGTGACCGACCGGCCGCCGGAGGCACGGGAGGTCGGCCTTGTCTTCCAGCAGTCGACGCTGTACCCGCATATGACCGTCGGCGAAAACGTCGCCTACGGGCTCGGCCCCCAGGGGATCGAGCCGGACGAGCGGGATGCGATCGTCGAGGAGTATCTGGCGTTAGTCGATCTCGAAGCCCAACGGGCGGCGTATCCGAGCGAGCTCAGCGGTGGCCAAGGGCGGCGGGTCGAACTCGCCCGGGCGTTGGCTCCACAACCGGACGTGCTGTTGCTCGATGAGCCGCTGTCGGCACTCGACCGGGGGTTGCGGGTTCAACTCCGCGAGGAGATCGCCCGTATTCAGCGTGAAACCGGTGTCACGACGCTGTTTGTGACCCACGACCAGACGGATGCGATGGCCCTCGCCGATCGGCTGGTCGTCATGCGCGATGGAGCGGTCGCGGCGGTCGGTCAGCCCCGCGAGCTCTATGAATCGCCGCCGACGCCGTTTGTCGCGTCGTTTCTGGGCCGCTCGATCGAACTCCCGGCGTCTGTCGTCGACGGTGACCCACCTCGTATCGAAGTCGCCGGACAGGAGCGATCCGTGTCAACGGTTCCCCAGCAGTCACCGGGAGCGACGCTTCGCTGTTATGTTAGACCGTCCTCGCTGTCGATCCGTCCACCCCGCGAGGGCGAGATCGGTCTTTCAGGGACGGTACAGCGGGTGACTGACAACGGTCGTCACTTTGCGGTGACCGTTCGGACGACCGCGGGTGTGGAACTCGTTGTTATCCAACAGTCATCACCCCCAGCCGTCGACGAGACGGTCACCGTTGCCGTCCCGACCGCGGAGCTTCACCTCTTTTGATCGGCCTTACTGGAGTTGATCGTCGACAAGCTGTCTGATCTCGACGATATCCTGCTGGTGGGTCTCGGCGACGGCTTCCGTGTTTTCGATCGCACTGACAGCATCGTCAAGCCCGTCGACGGTCTCGTCGATCAGCGAGGCGACCTCCTGGGTGCTTTCGGCCTGCTCGTCGGTCGCATCCGAGACCTGCAGCAGGCTTGAGGAGACCTCGTCGATGCTGTCGTTGATCTCCGCGAGATTGTCCGCCGCGGTCTCGATCTCGTCGATCCCGGTGTCGATGCGGTCGTGCATCGTCTCAAGACTGTCGACGGTTTCCTCGGTGGAGGCCTGAATCGCGTTGATCATCTCCTCGATCGTCTCGGCGTTTTCTTGGGATTCTCCGGCGAGATTTTTCACCTCGTCGGCGACAACCGCGAACCCGTCACCGGATTCGCCGGCGCGGGCGGCCTCGATCGAGGCGTTGAGCGCCAGCAGATTTGTTTGGTCGGCGATCCCGTTGATCACCTCGACGATCGCGTCGATCTCGTGGGCCTTCTCCTGGAGGTCTTCGATCTCCGACGACACCGTCTCGGAGGCGTCGGTCACGTCGTGCATCGCCTCGACGGCGTCGTCGGTTGATTCCTCGCCTTGGGCGGCGAGGGTCGCGGCCTCGTCGGCCTGCTCGTCAACGTCGCTGACGGTCGCGGCGATCTCCTCGATGGTCGCGGTGAGATTTGAGACCTCGTCGTTGATCTCGTTGAGCGTCGGCGCGTACCCCTGGATAACCTCGTTGTTGGCGGTCACCATATCACCGAGCTGTTGCCCGCTCTGCTCAAGTTCAGCGATCAGATCCTGTAGCTGCGTAAATGACGCTTTGTCGATTTCGACTGTCTCGCCGTCGGAAGATCGTGACATTGTCAATCACTCGCCGGCCAGAATATTCAATCTTGTGACCGCCCCGACCACCACCGGCTGTCAACTACGCACCCGTCTGCTGGTGTGGTGACACTGCTTGCCCTGATCGAACATGTATCGGGTCTGGTGACCCGGATCCATCCACCACCCAGCTGAATCTTCTGTCGTATTCTCGGCTCCGACGGGAAACCGCTATGCGGATGTGGAGATTAATACCAGTAAATTTAATAATACAAACTATCTCGTGGGTGGTATGGCACACGAACATCTTGATGAGAAGCTGATTAATTCCCTGCTCGGCGATGGCCGTTCCAGTCTCCGGAGTCTCGCCGAGGAACTCGATGTGTCGGTGACGACCGTCTCAAATCACCTGAAGGATCTCGAAGCCGAGGGTGTTATCGAGGGGTATTCGCCGATCGTTGACTACGAGAGCCTTGGCTACGATGTGACCGCGATCATGCATCTCAAAGTTGAGGGGAGTGCCCTCCCGCAGATCACCAACAAGCTTGAAGCCGAAAAGCAGATGATCTCGGTGTATGAGACGACCGGCGATTACGATATCATCGCTATCGGGAAGTTCGACGACACCGACGACATGAACGACCAGATCAAGTCACTCTTAGAGGATGTCGACATCCGCGAGTCCAACACCAGCGTTGTACTTAACGCTGTCAAGGACAACGAGCAGTTCGAACTCGATATCCCCGAATAGCTCCGGGGCTCTCCCGCTTACTCCCGATTTTTCCGCACTCACAGCCGGAAGCTGTCCCCACGTCGACCGTCGGCTGTCCGTTTGTCGGCGCAGTCAGCACACAGTTCTAGCTCGCCGTCGTAATGGAGCCGACAGACGGTCGCGCCACAGCGGCGACAGCTGAACGCTCCGGGTCGTTGTTCGCAGTGCTCACAGATGCCGGCAACAGCCATATCGCAATATGGCCCGAGAGCGGTATCAATCTTTGCCGCTGTCGTCGGTTGCTGTTTCGTCGATGTCGGCCACGCCGGTCGGTTCGGCTGTCTCGGCTGCAACGAGTTCGTAGGCGACTTCGACCCGCTCGGTAACGCTGATCGGTGCGGGATGGACGGCCGGATCCGACTCCCAGGCATCGTCGACAACGGGGTCGCCGCCGGGATACTCGGGCTTTGTGGTCACTGTTTGGGCCTCGCCGACCGCGAGCCCTTCGGTGGTTGCTACCTGCTCGGCCTTCCGGCGGGCCCGACGAACGGCCGCCGCCAGTGCGTCGTCCTGCACCGCGTCCCGGGTTCCTTCCGTGAGGGCGTACTGCACGCTGTCGATCGTCCCGCCGGCGTCGGTCGCCTCAACGACGATTGTGGCGGCCGCTGCCGGCTCACAGCGAACGTGAAACTCCTCGACAGCGCGGAACGCGGCGTCGGTTTCGGGTTCGAAGCTGGCTCCGGCATTGGTCACCCGGTGGTCGACCGTTTCGATCGTCACCTCGGCGACCGCTTCGATCGCTCTGCGTACCGTCGCCGCGCGGGTTTGGGCCCGCTCGCGGGCGCGGGCTGCAGAGGCACCCTCACCGAGGGCGGTGACCGCGACCGTCGCGCTATCGGGGGCCGCCGTCCGTGTTGCCGACGCTGTCGTGGTTACGGTTCGTGCTGTCACATCCCACTGGTCGGCCGAGCGGGTAATGAATCCGGCGGCAACCCGATTGGCTCAGTCGGTTAGGGTCTCCGTGGATCCATCCTCCCACCGGAAGATACCGTTTCGTTGAATCACCTCGCCGTCCACCGAAAGGCGACTGTCGGTGCGCATGTCGGCCAGCAGATCAACGTGAATCGCCGACGCGTTGCCGGCCTCACCGTCCGGCAGGCAAGCGTCGTAGGCCCGACCGATCGCCAGGTGAACCGTCTCGGCCATCTTCTCGTCGAAGAGAATTCGGTCGGTGATCCGATCGATCCCGCGGTTCATCCCGATCCCAAGCTCACCTATGCGGCTGGCTCCGTCGTCGGTTTCCAGTAGCTCCTGCAGCGTTTCCGCGCCGTGGTCGGCCGTGTAGTCGACAACATTGTTGTCCTCGATGGTGAGCTCAACGTTCTCTAGTCGTGTTCCGTCGACGGTTCGCGGCAGGTCGAAGGTGATCGTTCCGTTGGCGTCGGCTGGCGCGGTAAACACCTCGCCGGAGGGGAGATTGTGGGAGTCGTCGGCGACCGAGGCCGTGCTGTTGACCGCGGTTCGGTTCTCGATCGACAGCCGGAGGTCGGTCGTTGGGGTTTCGATGTGGACGGTTGCTCCCTCGTCAAGGATTGTTTTGAGCTGCGCCATCTCCGCGGCCAGCGATTCCCAGTCGCGGAGCACGGCATCGTAGACGAAATCTTGGTAGGCCTCAAACGACATCCCGGCCTGCTGGGCGAGCGATCGGGTCGGGTGGACGGTCGAGACCCAGTCGGTCGCCAGCCGCGCCTCCCGAACCTCGGTTCGCCCGCGCCGGGCGGCCTGCCGGGTTTCGGGTGGCACGTCCGCGGTTGCGGCGGTGTTTCGCCCGCCGCCAAGCCGAAGATAGACATCCGTCGCCTCCAGCATCGCCAGTTCGTGAGCCGGGGGGTCGTCAAAGTCGGCCTCGCCCGTGGCTCGTCCTTGGAGGTACGCCCGCGAGAGCTCCGCGGAATCGTTGACAGCGAGCAGGGTGCCACCGCGTTCGCCGACGGCTTCGGCGACGGCGACCCCAAGCTCGTGGGCTCCCTCGGCGACGCTGATGACGACGTTGTCGCCGGGATCGATCCGGGCACTCCAGTCGACCAAGACGGCGGCGTGTTCATGAATTCGGTCGTCCATACCACCACCGGGGTCGCCAGCGATAAAACTCTCACCGCCGCCGACTCGTCGTCGACACGTGACATCCCCGCCACATCACCACATCGTCATCGTCGCCCCATCGCCACGCCGTCACCGCCGTCGCTGGGCAACTCGTTCCTCGGCGGTCTCGCTACTCACGAGTTCGTAGAGGATCGCCCGGCCGCCGTCGGCTTTCGGGCGGAGAATCCGGCCGAGTCGCTGGGTAAACTCGCGTTCGCTGCCGCTGCCCGAGAGGACGACGCCGACGTTGGCGTCCGGCACATCGACGCCCTCGTCAAGAACGTTGGCGGTGATGATCCGGCTGTACTCGCCGTCGCGAAACCGTTCGAGGATCTCGCGTCGCTCATTCGCGCCCGTTTCGTTCGTGATCGCCGGGATGAGAAATCGCTCGGAAAGATCATAAACCAGTTGCGTGTGGGCGGTGAAGACGATGAGTCGATCCTCGCGGTGGCGGTCGAGAATTCGGCCGAGTTGGCGGCGTTTGTTTGCGGCGTTCATCATGATCTCGCGGGCGCGCTGTTTGGCGAGCAGGGCCTCGCGGGCTTGGGGATCGTTGCCGGAGCGTTTGACCAACTGGAGGTAGTCGCTGCCGCTGGTGAAGTTGATGTTCGAATCCCGGACGTAATCGACGAACGTGCCCTGTACCTCGTCGTATTCGGCGCGTTCCTCGGGGGTGAGTTCGACTTCGATCCGCCGGATCTCGTAGGGTGCGAGGTGGTCGCCCGCCAGTTCGTCGGTGTCGATGGTGTAGACGCGAGAGCCGACGAGATCGGCCACCGTCTCGTGGGCCCCGTCGGGCCGCTCAAAGGTCGCCGTCAGACCGAGGCGGTCGGGTGCGGCCAGCAGGCGCGCGATATCCTGATAGCCTTCCGCGCCGAGGTGGTGAACCTCGTCGAAGACGACGAGCCCGAACCGGTCGCCGAGTTCGTCGGCTCGCAGATATGACGAATCGTAGGTCGCCACCGTGACCGCTTCGACGCGCTGCTCGCCCCCGCCGAGCCGGCCGATGGGTGCCTCAAACTCGGTTTCGAGTTCGCGCTGCCACTGCTCTAAGAGGTCGATCGTCGGGACGACAACGAGGGTTGGTTCGTCGCAGGCGGCCATCGCGGCTAAGGCGATGACCGTCTTGCCCGCCCCGGTCGGGAGTTCGAGCACGCCACGGCGGTTGTTGTCGAGCCACGCATCGAGGGCGTCCTGTTGGTACTCGCGGAGCTCGTAGCTCGTCGCCAAGGAGACGGGCTCGGTATCGAGGACAGTGTCGGCAACGTCGGCGTCGACATGGCGGAGCACATCGCGGATCGCCGCGTAGTGGTGGGCCGGCGCGCGGGCCGTCTCGCTGCGTGGGTCGGCTTCGACGCCAGGCAGGCTATCGAGGGCGGGATCGCTCTCGCGGTCGCTCTCAACCCGGAGCGTACCGTCCTCGAAGCCGAGCGTGATCGTCACGATGGGTGGTCGCGGCGGCGTCGGTAAATGTACTCCGGTGGTCGATTAGTGCTCAAGCTGCTCGCGGAGCAGCGCGACGTACGGGCTGGCTCCCCAGCTTCGATGTGCGCCGATGCAATCCAGCAGTTGCCGTGCCTCCCTAGTCGACATGTGGCCGTTGCTGGCGTAATCGTGGATGAGCCGAGGCGTTGGGACGATTCGCGGGCCGCGTAGTGCGGCGTGAATCAACGGAAAGTTACTCCCGCCGAACTCGTCGGTCAGAAACCCGTCGACGCCGAGGCTGTTGGCGAGGACGATCCCGTCGGTTTCGCCATCATCGAGCCCGAATTCGGGTCGTTCGTCGGGCGTTTCGGTTCGGCCGTAGGGATCGACGATCCTGTAGTGACCCTCGGCGGCGAGCGCGTTGCTGGCTGCCGCGCCGTGAATGTCGTCGTAGCTGGCCATCGTCTCAAGTTCCGATCGGACAGTCGGAGGAATCGAGACCGCACACGATGTCAGGACGTACTGAAGTGGGTCGGGCAGTTCGTCGGTGTCAACAGTTGCGTCCGTCCGCGGAACCGCCAAGCTAACGAGCGCGCTGGTGTCGGCAACAACAGTCTGCAGTCGCATGCGACGGTTCATTCCTCGTCGGCTTGGTGTTCCGTGTCGTCGTCGGCTTCCACGGTCTCGGCGTCGTCGGTCGCGCCCGGCTCGACCGAGACGGCCTCTCCGCCGTAGATATCCTCGTCGGTCGGCTCGTCGAGATCCAGCGGCTCGTCGTCGAGATCACGCTTGAGTAGCCGCAGCCGCTGGGCGGTCTCGGTGCCGACGAGCTCTTTCGCAGTCTCAAAATCCAGCTGTCCGTCGTAGTATTTCCTCGCAACCAACGTCTGAAAGCTGTCGCTGTCGGCCGTCTCCTCGATGTACTCGCGGATCGCCTCGACGAGCAGGTCGGTGCGATCCGTATCGAAGAGGTCGGCAATTGCGTCAAGCCGGTCGACGAGGTACTCCGGCGACTGGAAATGGACGCGCCGCGGGTCGTCGCTCGCGCTCATGATGTGCAAGTTCTGCACACAGAGACATAACCGTTGTGTCGACCTCAGGCCTCAAGCTCCTCGCCGACTAACTCGGTCGCTTTCTGGACTGCGCGGATCGAACTGAGATACCCCGCGCCGACGCTGGCTTTCAGGGCTTTGGCCGCGTTGCCGGTGACGACTTCCGGGCCGACCTGTGCGACCGCGCCGTCGCCGACCGAGACGATCCAGCCGGGGACATTGAACCGAAACGGCGTGAGTTCGGGCTCGAACCCTTCGCGGCCGGCCAGCTCCCACTCGACCAGTTTGGTGATGTTTTCGGCAGCCGGGGTGGCGGCGCGGATCGCCGCGGACGCACTCGCTGGAACCGCTTCGCCGTCGGCGTCAACGACGCGGGCGGTGTCGCCGAGTGCGAACGTCGATTTCGTCAGCCGGAGGTCGCGGCGGACGACCGGCCGGTCGCCGGCCATCGCCTCGGGGCCGGCAATGCCGCCCGTCCAGACGAACAGGTCGGCGTCGAGTTCGTCGCTCTCGCCGGTGGCTTCGTGCCGCGTTGCGACCGTCGAGTCGGTCGCTTCGGTGACGGCCGTCTCGGTGTGGATCTCGATGTCGCGGTCGGTCAGTTCGTCGGCGACGGCGTCTTGGAAGGCTTCGGGGAAGGCGGGCGCGACGGAGTCGAGTTGTTCGAGCAGGGTGATGTCGATCCGATCGCTGGCTCCTTCTTCGTCCGCGAGTGCGGCGAGTTCGCCAGCGACTTGGACGCCCGACAGCCCCGCACCGCCAACGACGACCGACGCCGGTTCGTCGCCGTCGAACAGGTCGAGTGCGCGCTCGCGGATCGCTTCGGCGTCGGAGACGGATTTCAGCGGGAGGCCGTGGTCTTCGACGCCCGGCAGGTCGTAGAAGGCGGTTTCCGCACCGAGGCAGAGCGCGCCGTAATCGTAAGTGAGTGTTTCGCCGGTGTCGAGGGCGACTTCGTTGGCGTCGGTATCGACGCTTTCGACATGGGCGGTGACGACCTCCGCGCGGTCGAACAGCGATTCAAGCGGGACTTCGATGGCATCGGTGATCGAGGGCCGTCTGATGACGCGGTGGACTTCGTGTTGGACGAGGTGATCGTCGGCTTCGTCAACGATTGTGAGGTCTGTCTCTGGTGGGAGGGCATTTTCTAGTTTGCGGGTGAGGGTGACGCCTGCGTAGCCGGCTCCGAGAACAACGACGTGCATACCTATGGTTGGGGAGCCAGCCGAATGAACATGGCGTTAGATGTAGTGTGAGAGGTAGCAGTTGAGAACGGGTAGCGATAGAAAGCCCTCGACGCTATCGACCACCGAAAGACTCGCTTGCGCTCGTCTTTCGAGGTTCTGCTCGCTTCGCTCGCAGAACTCCCGCGGCTCGCTGCGCTCCTCGCTCACTACGTTCGCTACGGTGCTTACGTCGCCGGGGTTCGTCGATAGCGTCTCGCCCTTTCAATCCGCCAGGCTGTCGGTTTACCGGCTACCGTTAGTCGTCGGCCGGCTGGCTGGCGGCGGTGTCAACGCGGTCGGCCTCGGGGCCAAACGCTGATTCGAGCAACGCGGGCACGTCCTCGGGCTGCACGTCGGAGTACCACTCGTCGCGCGGCTGGATCGCAATCGCCGCGCCGCCCTCGCTACAGAGGCCGAGACAGCCGGTTTCGACGACCGACACCGACGACCAGAAGGCGTCGCGCTCGCGGAGCCAGTCTTTGACTGCTGCCAGCGTTTCCTCACCGCCCGCGTCGGCACAGCAGTCGTACTCCTCGCGGCTGTTCGTACAGACGAGGACGTGGGCGTCGAGTCGCTCGCGGTGGTCGGCGGTTCGATCCTTCATGGCGTCGCCTGCGTCGGCTCGGTCGTCGTCGATTCGAACGGCGTCCGTCGCTGGAGCCAGCCGGACGTCGCCGCGATGAGCAGCCAGATCGAGCCCTGGCTCAGGACGACCATCGCACGGTAGGCCGCGACGAGGTCAGCCGACAGCTCCGGATGCGTGACCAGCGTTGGCGACACCACTGGCAGCACCACGATGGCGGCGACGACGGGCAGCGCGCCGGCAACCACCGCGAGCGCGCGACTCTGTGGTTCGACGCGGTTGTACGCGAGGACGCTACTCGCGGCGATGGCTCCGCCGAGGACGACGAGGCCGGCATAGAGCGCGAATCTGGTGTCCGTTGCCAGGGCCTGCTCGGCTCCGGGGGCAAACGGCGGAAGGACGAGCCACGGCGTCACCGAGATGGTTAAAAAGCCGCCCGCAGCGAGGACGAACCCTTTCGCCGCGCCGCGACCGGGCAACGCCGGTTCGAGGACATACAGCGCGATCGCGAAGCAACCGCCGAGAAAGAGGGCCCACAGCAGCCCCCCGCCCACGCTGACGATGGCGGTCGTCGATTCGGCGACGACGCTACCGCCCTCGGGCGCGTGACTGTGGCCGTGTTGGGCGTGTTCGAGATACCCCACGAGCGGGTTGGCGACCGTCGCCATAAACAGCCCGTAGGCGAGACCGGCGACGCCGCCGGCCAGCAGGCCGCGCTTGAGGTAGGTGAAAAACATCGTCAGTGGCAGACGATCCCGGCGGCGTGCCGGAAGTTGTGCAGGGATTCGTGAGCCAGCGGCTCCTGGACGACGAGCAGGGTGAACGTGATCGCCGCGCCGAAGCCGAAGATCGCAAGGGCTGTCGTCGGCGTGATCTCGGCGCGCGCGGTGTCGATCCGGTCGGCGACCGTGTCGGATTGCGAGGTCATGAAAGTCTACTTTGCCTTTTGAAAATTAGATTGTAAAGGTTGCGGTTCTGGCGGTCGCTTCCGGCCTGTGGTCGTGACCGGTCAGCGGCCGAATCCTTATGTCTGATTCCGCTATACAGTTATATATGGCCCCTTCGACCGCCGACGAGGCCGCAGTCCGCGAGACGGTCAGGACGGTTCTCACCGACTACCCCGTGACGGTCGGCTTTCTGTTCGGATCGCTGGCCCGTGGTGACGCCACCGACGCCAGCGACATCGACGTGGCAGTCGCCTTTACCGACCAGCCATCAGTGGCCACCGATCATACTGAGCAGCGGCTGGCTCTCAGCACCGACCTCGCGCTTGAACTCGGCACAGATGCTGTTGATGTCGTTGATCTCCGGGCCGCACCACCGGCACTCGTTCGGTCGATATTCGACGACGGAACGCAGCTTGTCGGAACAAAACAGGACGCGAGCCGGCTCCGCGATCAGCTGCTGACTGATTCCGACGCGACCCAGCGGTCGCCGGCCGAACGGTTCGATGACGCGCTCGCTGCACTCGACGATCACTTGGCATGACGCTCTCCGAAGCCGACATCGAACGGATTGTCACTGCGGTTGAAACCGCTGAGAAGAGTCTCGCTGTACTCGCTGACAAACAGTCGCTGTCACGCGAGGCGTACCGTGCCGACTGCGAGACGAGAGACGTGGTTGAGCGACGCTTCGTCAAAACAACCGAAGCCGTCCTCGATATTGCGGAAACCATCGTCGTTCACGAACGTGATGTGCACCCTGAGAGCAACCCGGCGGCGATGATGGCCTTGGCTGATCTCGATGTGTTGGAGCCGGAGACAGCCGAAGAAATGGCGCAAGCCGCTCGCTTCCGAAACGTCTTGGCACACACCTACGGCGATGTCATCGACCACGACGAGGTGTACAACGCGCTGCAGGAGTTGACCAGATACCGTGATTTCTTGGTAGCAGTGCGCTCCTATCTCGATGAGATAGACGCGTTTTCTTGATCTTCTTGGTCGCCAGCGCGTCGGTGTGTTTCAGAACAGCGCGTCGCTTTCGGGCAGGACGTGTGCTGGCCCGCCGACCTCCCACACGTCGGTTTCGATGCCGATGTCGGCGATCCGCGATTCGACCTCATCGACGTACTCCTCAGTCGTGTTGACGTAGACGCTCGCACCCGTGTCGGTTGAGAAGTAGACCTCGACGCCCTCTTCGCGGAGTTCGCGGACAGCGTTGAACACTGCAATCGTCTCGGGCTGCCAATAGACCCACCCCGAGGGGCCGGTCATCGTCGCCGCCGTCAGCGACAGCGAGTCGTGTTCGGCGAGTTTGAACACGCGCTCGAAGGAGGCTTTCCGGAGCGCGTCCCGCATCTCGACGATCTGGTCGGGGATGTGGGCGACCCGCGCCTGGAACATGTGGCTCTCGGCGGCCTCCTTGTGGGCCTCCTCGGTTTCCTTGTAGGATGGCACGTGGGCGGCGACGATCTTCAGGTCGTCTTCGAGCTCGGATTCCAGTCGGTATGAGCGGCAGTCCTCGTCGTTGAGCCCGGCGTAGAGATGCGAGAACGCGCCCGTGACGGCGCGGGCGGCCGACGACGAGCCGCGGCGCGCCACCGTCGAGATTTCCGGCAGCGACATATCGAGGCCAGCGGCTTCGACGAGTGCCATCGCGGCCGCCGCAAAGCCTGACGACGAGGAGCCGAAGCCGATGTTCGAAGGGAAGGAGTTCTCGCTTTCGAAGCGGACGGCGTGATCGAACTCCGCGAGTTCGCGGACGTGATCGACGACCATGTTGATCCGCTCGGCGGCACGGCCCTCAACGACTTCGCCGTCGATGCGGTAGGTATCTTGGTTGCCGTCCTCGGCATCGACATCGGTCAGCCACTCGACGGTCGTCGTCGTGTTCGTCGGCGCGGTGCAGACGCTGATCGAGTCGTGGTATGGCAGGCGGAGCTCCGGATCGCGCATCCCGTGGTATTTGACGAGCCCTTGGATCGGGTGGGCTCGCGCAGTCGCCTTCATGCTCATAGGTCGGTATGGCGGTCGGTTGGGGGTTAGGCGTTCCGGATCGTCGGCTATACTGTTTTGATTGGGTGATTACAGGTTGGACACAGTGTAGAAAGCCCTCGCCGCTCTCGACTCCCGGGACTCGCTGCGCTCCTCGTTCGCTTCGCTCACTGTGGTGCTTGCGTCGTCCGGGTTCGCCGAGAGCGGCTCGCCCTTTCATTCCGCCAAGAAGCCGGCTGATCGGCCGGCCGCTTCACCTGTCGGCTCCTGTCTTTCAACGTCGCCGTCGGCTGTGCCCGAATCCGACCTCCCGTCGACGACGAAACCCATAACAAGAGTTTTGGGCGGAGTCACCGAACCTCGCAGACATGACCGACTACACCGTCGAGTTCGTCGGAACCGACGAGACGATCACGGTCTCCGACAAGGAAACCATCCTCAGTGCCTGTCTGGAGGCGGGCATCGCACAGGAGTACTCCTGTCGCGTCGGGATGTGTCTGGCCTGTTCGGCCGAGATCATCGAGGGCGACGTGGCCCAGCCCGCTGCCCGCGGCTTCACCGAAGACGAGAAAGAAAACTACGCACTGACCTGTATGGCGCGCCCGCAGTCGGATCTCAAACTCGAACGCGGTGTCTACCCGCCGAGCATCGAAACTGACGCAGCCAGCGGGGCCGCTGACGCCGCGCCCGCTGACGACGACTAACTGTCGGTGTCGACGCCGCTACTGTGGTTCGAATCGGTGCCGCACCACGTCTGCGTCGTCATCCCATTCAAAATCACCGCCGTGGGCTCTAACGAGCCGCTTTTTGTACGCGTCTAAGTCTGCTGATCCCTCGCGCTGGGCATCCTCATCAGTCAAGTCACCTAGGGTGAGTTCTTCGACGCTCGTGACTGCGTAGGTGTCGCCATCGACCTCGAAGTGATCGCCCTCGTCGGCGTAGGCCTGTCCGCGGGTGAGCTGTGTCATCTCGCCGTCGGCGACCAGTTCCTTGACGTGTCCGTTCGGCAGCAGCGTGTCGGCATCGATGTGTGCCATACTGGCGTTTGAGCGTCTAACAGCAAAAACATCCGGCTGGCGATGCAAGCCGGCCGACCCCAACCCGCGGGATTCAAGAGCGTTCGGCGACCCACCTGGAACAATGCGTCAGGACCACCTCATCACCGCGACCCAACTCTCGCGGGCCGACATCGAGGCGGTGCTCGACCGAGCGGCGGAGATCGACGCCGATCCCGGGGCGGTCGCCGACCGATACCGGGAGGCCGTCCTCGCCCTCTGCTTTTTCGAGCCGAGCACGCGCACGAAGATGAGCTTTGAGACCGCGATCAAACGACTCGGTGGGGCGACAACCGACATGGGGACGGTCGAATCCTCCTCGGTCAAAAAGGGCGAAAGCCTCGCCGACACCGTCCGCGTCGTCGAAGGCTACGCCGACGCGCTCGTGCTCCGGCATCCCAGCGAGGGCGCGGCAAAGATGGCCGCTCAGTTCGTCGACGTACCGGTGATCAACGCCGGCGACGGCGCGGGCCACCACCCGAGTCAAACGCTGCTTGATCTCTACACCATCCGCGAGAACGTCGGCCTCGATGATCTCTCAATCGGGATCATGGGCGATCTCAAGTACGGCCGGACGGTGCACTCCCTTGCCGACGCGCTGACCAACTTCGACGTGCGCCAACATTTCATCAGCCCCGAAAGCCTTCAACTCCCCCGCAGCGTCCGGTTTGACCTCCACAACGCCGGCGCGCAACTCCGCGAACACACCGAACTTGACGACGTGCTTCCGGAACTTGACGTGCTCTACGTGACCCGGATTCAGCGCGAGCGGTTCCCTGACGAAACCGAGTACAAACAGATCGCCGGCGAGTACCAGATCGACGCCGACACCCTCAACGCCGCCAGCGACGATCTTGCGGTGATGCATCCCCTGCCTCGCGTCGACGAGATCGATCCCGCCGTCGACGCGCTGCCACAGGCGACGTACTTCGAACAGGCGCACAACGGCGTCCCGGTCAGAATGGCACTGCTTGATGTCCTGCTGTCGGAGGGTGAACTATGAGCGACCGTGAACTTCGCGTCTCAAAGATCCGCAACGGCACTGTCATTGACCACGTCTCTGGGGGCCAGGCCCTGAACGTGCTGTCGATTCTTGGCATCGACGGCTCCGCGGGGTTGGGCGTCTCTGTCGTGATGAACGTCCCCAGCGATCGGTTGGGGCTGAAGGATGTGGTCAAGGTCGAAGACCGCGAACTGAGCCAATCGGAGGTCGACGTGATCTCGCTGATCGCCCCCGAGGCGACGATCAACATCATCCGTGAGTTCGATGTCGTCGAAAAGAACCGTGTTGACCGCCCGGAAACCGTCGTTGGTCTCCTGACGTGTCCAAACCGCAACTGTATCACCAACGCCAACGAGCCCGTCGAAACAAAGTTCGATGTTGTCGATGAGGGGGTTCGCTGTACCTACTGTGGGACGATCATCCGCGAGGAGTTGGCCGCACACATCGACCCCGAGTAAGCCATTCACGACCTGTCCACGCAAAGCCTATTACCCACCCAACTGTTGGTGGGTGTATGTCCAAGAAACTCAAACTGCTTGGCGTCCTCGTCATCATCGTACTGGCCTACGTCCTCTTCTCGGGCGATACCGAACCTGTCGAAGTCAACGTCGACGAATAACTCTCCCCGGCGCGGGCCGGATTCTCCGTGCGGTCATCACGACACCGAAGAGCGAACCACTTACCCACGGCTATCGCCAACCGGCGTTATGGATGGGATCGTCACACGAAACGAACCTGAAACCGAGTGGGAGGAGTTCGACCGTGCCTTCTATGAGGTGAAGGATGTCACCGGCCGCCCCAACGAGCCGATCACGGGCGCGATCAACATGGTCTCCTGTTTCGGTGACAACGCTGCTGCGGGCGAGAATCCTGACCTCGTGCCCATCGACAGCGAGGGCCACAAAGCAACCCGCGAGCGAGCGTACTTCGATTGGGATTACATCTGTCCGACCCACGACGCCTACCGAGAGGGGTTACTGGAGATGATCAGCGACTGTGCGGCCGCCAACGACGCTGTCCGACTCGATGATGTTGGCTTCCCACGAGAGGACTACTGCCGTTGTGACCGCTGTAAGCAACGGTTTGCCGCCAGCGAGTTCGACGACTGGGTGGCGTGGCGCGAATCGATTATCACCGAGTTTGTCGCCGCCGCCAGCGAGCGCGTGCCGGGGCGCATGTACCTGACGCTATATCCTGACCCCTATCCGGGCCATCTCGCTGAGCGGGCGGGGATCGATCTTGCGGCCCTTCGGCCGTATGTCGATGAGTTCGTCGTTCCGCTCTACGACCTGGAGTACGGGACGACATACTGGCTGGAATCGCTGGCCCGCGGGTTCCGGAGCGCACTCGGCGGTAGCTATGCGGTCGACGGCCCCGACCCCGAAACGCCGTTTTCGATCGAGCTCTACGCGGTCGATGTCGATGTCGACAATCTGATTCAGGCCGCCGAGGTGGCTGGCACCTACGCGAAGGAGGTCTTCTTTGGCTACGATGCTGCTCAGGCGTCGGCCGCGATCCGACGCCAAGATGCAGACCAGCAGGACGGCAAGACGTATGGGTCGGAATAGCGAGCGGTAAAAGCGGCTACTTACTTGTGTAGTAGTCAGCCCACATGATCCACAGACACATGACAGCGGAGAATCCGAATACGAAGAGCGATAGCGCGGTGAGGCCACCGCTGACCCAGAGATAGATCGCCCCAAACAGGACGAATAGCAGCCCGAATCCACCGATCCGCATGCTTTTGAGATTCGGATACTCCGCGAGCCACCCTACGATGCCGCCGGACTGATCGCGTGCCATCGTGCTCTCCCAACCACCGCCGATGGTTTAAATCACCCTTTCTTGCGTTCTGTGTGGCTATCCGAGATAGCTCAGATAGTAGATCACGCCGACACCAAGCAGAAAGATCAGGAGGGCGACGCCACCAAGGGCGACCATCAGCGTCAGTCCGGCCTGTGTGCTATCACCGTCATCGCTCATTGGGCTCTGTATGGCTGCCAGCGGTTTAGCTGCTAGGTTCACACAGTCAGTGCACGCTTCGTTCGTCACTTGTGTCGATGTCCTCGCGTGGCTCGGCGTTGCCGAACGTCGGCGTCGGGCCGTCATCCGGGGCCGCCCACGCGACCGCATTGGCAACCACCCGTTGGATCGACTCGTTGTGGTAGATCGGATACGTCTCGTGGCCCGGTCGGAAGTAGAAGATCCGCCCGTTGCCGCGGCGGTAACAACAGCCCGAGCGGAACACCTCGCCGCCTTCGAACCATGAGGTGAAAACGAGGGTGTCGGGCGCGGGGATGTCAAACCGTTCACCGTACATCTCGGCCTCATCGATCTCGATGTGTTCGTCGATCCCATCGGCGATCGGATGGCCGGGTTCGAGCACCCAGAGCCGCTCGGTTTCGGCGGCTTCCCGCCATTTTAGCGAACAGGAGGTGCCCATCAGTCGGGTAAACGGCTTCGAGTAGTGCCCGGAGTGGAGAACGATCAAACCCATCCCCTCGCGGACACGCTCACAAACGCGGTCGACGATCTCATCGCGCACCTCGTCGTGGGCGGCATGTCCCCACCAGGTCAGTACGTCGGTGTCATCAAGGACGGCCTCGGTCAGCCCGTGTTCCGGCTCATCGAGGGTGGCGGTTTGGGTCTCGAATCCGGCCTCGTCGAGGGCGTCGGCGATGACGGAGTGGATGCCGTCAGGATACACCGCAGCGACGGTGTCATTTTGGCGTTCGTGGCGAAACTCGTTCCAGACGGTCACCTGTGTCATAGCCGCTCGGAGTCGACGGTCGCTGATAGTGTTTGGGTCGACACCGGCTGTCCTGCATCGAGACAAACCGCGTGCTACGGCTCAACGGGTAGCGCAACACACAGCGAGAAACTGTGTTAGTCCGCGTTCGGCGCCAGCGGCTCGGCGGTTTCGGCGTCAACCTCGTCCATCGAGGACGTGATACCTTTTGCCAGCTCGAAAACAGCTGCTTTGTGGTCGGTCTTTGATTTGTGGATCGATGTCGGCTTGATGCCAAGCGATTCGTACTCAGTAAGATCAACGTTGTCTTCCCACGCTTCACACTGCGTACGTACCTCGGCAAGCAGGCCGTGTAGGTGGATGAGCTCCTGCTTTTTCATGAGCAACAAGTCGTAACGACTGGAGGGTTATAGTAGTATCCTGAGATAGGTTACCATAGGTCGCCCACAATATGACCCGGTAGTTTCGCCGCTAACCCCCGTGTAGACGGCTGAAAAACACCGATCAGCACCGGGTTCCACGATGCTCACGCTCCGCCGGTTCGGCTTCGACTACTGTACCAACTCGCCGTGATCGAGTTCGAGCAGCTCCTTGTAGCGGTTGCGGATCGTGACCTCAGAGATGTCGGCAACCTCGCCGACCTGGCTCTGTGTGACCTTCTGGTTTGTCAGCAGCGCGGCCGCATACACCGCGGCGGCAGCGAGACCGACCGGCGATTTCCCGCTGGTGACGGCGGCGTCCTTGGCGGCCCGCAGCAACGCCCGCGCCTCACGTTCGACCTCCTCGTCGAGGTCGAGTCGGGAGACAAACCGCGGGACGTACTGTTCGGGGTCGGCCGGCTTGACCTCGAGGCCGAGCTGGCGGACGATATACCGGTAGGTGCGGGTCATCTCCATCTTCTCGACCCGGGAGACCGCGGCAAACTCATCGAGGCTGCGCGGGTTGTTCAGCTGGCGCGCGGCGGCGTAGAGCGCGGCGGTCGCAACGCCCTCGATGGAGCGACCCGGGAGGAGATCCTCGTCGAGTGCGCGACGATAGATCACCGATGCCGTCTCACGGACGGCCTTCGGGAGGCCCAACGCCGACGCCATCCGATCGATCTCGCCGAGGGCCTGCTTGAGGTTGCGCTCCTTGCTGTCGCGGGTGCGGAACCGCTCGTTCCACGTCCGCAACCGCTGCATCTTCTGGCGTTGGTTCGAGGACAGCGACTTGCCGTAGGCGTCTTTGTCCTGCCAGCCGATGTTGGTCGACAGCCCCTTGTCGTGCATCATGTTCGTCGTCGGCGCGCCGACACGGGACTTCGAGTCACGTTCCGCGCTATCGAAGGCGCGCCACTCCGGCCCGCGGTCGATCTCGTCGCTCTCGACGACAAGGCCGCACTCACGGCAGACGGTCTCGCCGTGTTCTTCGTCGGTGATGAGCTGGCCGCTACACTCGGGGCAGCGGGTCGTCTCATCGGCCGACTCCGTTTCGGATTCGGTTTCGTGCTGTCGGACGGTTGGTGAGGGTCGTGGTGTGCTGTTGCTCATTGATTGGGTGAGTGTGGATGGCCGCTGCCCGGAGAAAGAACATGTAGGGGCAGAGCCGAGTCCGTATGGTATACACGTGATCGAAGCTTATAAATATACCGGTCAAATTCAGCCCCGTGATAGCTACGTACGTGCTATTTTCATGGGCAACGTTCGTGATATTTGGATTAGGCTCGCTACCGCGCTGCTATGGCTCGTTTCGCCATGTCGTCACTGCTTGCTTACGCTCGCAGACAGCAGGCATGGTGGGAGTCCCGCGAGCGAACGTAGTGAGCGAGGGGGACTCAGCCATGCCCGAGACCGACCCACTGGGAGGAAACGGGCATGGTGGGATTCGAACCACGGTCGAACATGCTCGCTGCCGCTGCGCGTGTTCTCCCTGCTTCGAATCCCCGTAGCCGCTGCTGCTCACTATCGTTCGCAGACAGCGGGCACGGTGGGATTCGAACCCACGATCGAGCGGTTAGGAACCACTCGCCTTGTCCACTAGGCCACATGCCCCAAAAATCAGGTTCGCGGTCGGCGACTCGAAGCGGCTCAGTTCGTTGATTCCTTCTCGGTTTCAAGCTCTTCGTCGTCGAGCTCCGAGACGTCCTCGACCATATCGGCATCCGGATCGGCGGCTTCGTTCAGTTCCTTCTCGATCTCTTCACGACCCTTTTTGAACTCGCCCATCGCTTCACCCGTCGAGCGGGCAAGCTTTGGGATCTTGTTCGCGCCGAACAGCAACACGAGCACGAGCAGGATGATGAGCATCTCTGGGCCGACCGGACCAAACAGCGGAAGCAGACCACTCATGTATCTGGCTACTCCGGTGGCGAATATAGGCCTTTTGCTCCGTCTACCGCGCCGCCAACCGTAATCTTCAACGCAAATCGCCGTGTTGGGACGGTATGCTCACCGTTGGCGACGATGCACCCGATTTTGCGGCCCCACTGGTCGGCGCGGAGACCGAACCGTTCCGACTCTCGAACTGCACCGGCAGTGGCCCGGTGGTCCTCGCCTTCTTCCCGGCGGCGTTTTCGACGACCTGTACCGAGGAGCTGTGTACGTTCCGCGACGAGTTGAGTGACTTTACTGACCTCGACGCCCGCGTCTTCGGGATCAGCACCGACCTGCCATATGCCCTCAGTCGATTCCGGGCTGAACACGAGCTTGGTTTTGATCTCGTCAGCGACAACGACGGGGCGATCATCGACGCCTACGATGTTGTCGACGAGTGGGAACAGATCAACCTCTCACGGATCGCCCAACGAGCCGTTTTCGTCATCGACAGGGCGGGAACCGTCCGCTACGCATGGCGCGCGGACAATCCCGGCGAAGAACCCGAGTACGACGCGGTCGCCGACGCAGTCGAATCGCTGGCTTGAGCCGGAGCCGACGCGGTGCGACGAATACTCACGGCCGCTCGGCGCGGCAGATCGTCGACACACGGGCGTTTTCTTTGAGTGTGAGCCCGGCACCGCCGACGCTGAGAGGGACACGCCCGCGTTCCTGTGTGTGCAGCGTCGGGTGAAACGCCCCGCGCGTCAGGATCTCATCGCGGGTCTGGACAACGAGGAACACGTCTTCGGGCGGTGACAGCGTCTCGTTGTACTCGATGAGATACTGGCCAGCGTCGAGTGTCCACCACTCGTAGTCGTCATCCGGGTTGCGTTTGGCCGAGGGATGAGGCTCGATGTCGGCCGATTCTAACTCGCCGCCGCCGAAATCGATACGGCCCGGTGCCGTGATCTCGTAGATCTCGCTGACGGTGAGATCGACCCCTGGGCTCTCGGTCTGTGTCGGTTCGTGGATGATGCCGTCGACGAAGGCGGTGAGATCTGTGGTCGGCATATGTCGCCATACAACACCCGACAGTAAAGCAGTGGTGTGGGTTTTTCATCGCCGGGCGGCTACGCTACCGGTATGCGATCACCCGATGGCGTCTCGGCGTACGACCCCGACGCCGACCACCCGTTTCCTGACACAGCACTCAACGACATCCTGCCGGTACTCACCAGCGATCCCGAGATCACGACCTATCTTGACGCCCAGAATGTCACCGCTGTCGATCGGATGGGGTACAGCGACCACGGCCCGAAACACATCGAGATCGTCCGCAACCGCGCGCTTGGGCTGTATACACTGCTGAAACAGGCCGATGTCGCGTTCAACGGCGCGAGCCAACAGGGCCTCGACGAGCGATTCGAGCCCGTGATCCTCGTCTTGGCCGCCACGCTCCACGACATCGGTCACGTTGTCCACCGCGAGGAGCACTCCTACTACTCCATTCCGCTCGCGGCCGACCTCCTCGATCGACTGCTCGGGGATCGCTACGACACTGACACCGCGGTTCGACTCAAAAGCGAGGTGCTGCATGCAATCCTCTGCCATCACACCGAGGAGACGCCGCTGACAACCGAGGCGGGGATCATCCGGATCGCCGACGGCCTCGATATGGAGCGGGGTCGCTCACGCATCCCCTACGAACACGGCGGCCGCGGGATCAACACCCTCTCCAGTCAGGCCATCGAGGACGTGCGACTCAAAGCCGGCGACGACACCCCTGTCTTGGTCGAAATCGAGATGAACAACGCTGCCGGTGTCTATCAGGTTGACAATCTCCTGAAAGCAAAGCTGGCGAACTCCCGGCTCGAAGACCAGATTCGCATCATCGCGGTCAACACGAAAGGCGACGACGGGCTGGTTGAGCGGATCGAGCTGTAGCCGGCGAGAGTTTAAACCGGAAGCGGCGGCCACAGCCGCCACCTCATGTCGAACTCCGACCGCCCGACACCGATCGACGCCGACACGGCAGCCCCCGATGGGTCGATCGCTGCTGAGCTCCTGGCCCGCCTGCGTCGGGTCATCCGCGCGCTTCGTGGCTCGACGTTCGACCCTCGCCCCTACGATCCCGCGGTCGACGACCCGCTGGCGACGTTCTCGGTTCCCGATGGCGAACAGGAACTCGACCGTTACTGGGTGAACCGGCCGTTCGCCTTCGTTGTTATCACCGAACATGTCGCCGACGGCGACCGATCGTACTACGCCGTCGAGCCGGATCTCGATGCTTTCGAGGTCGAACTCCTTGACCGCGTCCGCAACGACATCCGCGCGCCGTTGCTCTACGAGACCGGCGACGGTGACACCGAACCACCAGCCGATGTCGCTACCGACGCCAGCGAGATGGCTGTCGATCACGACATCGGGGCGGCCACGCCTGCAGCGGGATCGAACGACGACACCGATATCGATGCAGCCGTTGTCGACACGGCTGCCGAAACGGATGACGACCGCAACGATCCAGTCGCTGACTCTGCTGCTGATCGCGTTGCTGACGGGGGCGACGCTGATGGTGCCGGTGGCGGTGGCGGTGCTGACGCCGCCGGTGCCGGTGGCGGTGCTGACGCTACCGGTGCTGACGCCGCCGATGCCGACACCGCCGCCGAGCGACTGCGTACCGAACTCGCCGCGCTGATCGAGCGATATGGGATCACCATCGACAGCCGGACGTTCCACGCGCTGTGGTACTACCTGTACCGCGATTTTCGTGGCTATGGCCGGCTTGATCCGCTCTTGGCGGACGACAACATCGAGGACATCTCCTGTGATGGCCCCGACCATCCGGTGTTTATCTACCACGAAACCCACGCCGACCTCAAAACCAACGTTGCCTTTGAGCCCGCCGCACTCGACGATTTCGTCGTCCGACTGGCCCAACAAGCCGGCCACCACATCAGCGTTGGCGACCCGCTGGTCGAGGCGACGCTGCCGGATGGCTCGCGGGCGGAGCTCAGCCTCAGTGATGAGATCACCCCACACGGCTCGGCGTTTACGATCCGGCAGTACGCCGCCGATCCGTTCACCCCGATCGACCTCATCGAGCGCGGCACCTTCGACGCCGCGGGGTTGGCCTACTGCTGGCTCTGTATCGAGCACAACAAGAGTCTGCTGGTGGCTGGTGGCACCGCCGCCGGCAAAACCACCACGCTGAACGCGCTGTCGATGTTTGTGCCGCCGGGCGCGAAGGTCGTCACCATCGAGGACACCCGCGAGCTTACCCTCGCCCACGACAACTGGCTGGCGGCGGTCACCCGGGAGCAGCTGACCGAGGGCACCGCCATCGACATGTACGATCTCCTGCGGTCGGCGCTCCGGCATCGCCCGGAGTATCTGCTCGTCGGCGAGGTTCGTGGCGAGGAGGCCGAAACGCTGTTTCAGGCGATGAACACCGGTCATACGACGCTGTCGACGATTCACGCCGACTCCATCGAGACCGCCGTTACCCGGCTGGAAAACGAGCCGATCGGCCTCCCGCGGACGATGGTCGAATCGCTGGATCTGTGTGCCGTCCAGACACAGCGACGCCTTGGGGGCCAGCGTGTCCGGCGGGTCGAACGCATCGCCGAGATCCGCGGGATCGACGACCGCACGGGCGATCTCGATTACGCCAATCCCGTCGCCTGGCAGCCACAGGATGATAGCTTCACCCGATCGCACAGCGAGGTGCTGGACTCGATTCGGGCCGAACGCGGCTGGAACCCCGCCGATCTGCGGGCGGAGCTTGCCGCCCGCGAACAGTTCCTGAACACGCTGTGGGAGCAGGGGGTGACCGACTACCGCGAGTTCACCGCGCGCCTCGGCGACTACGACGCCGCCGACGCCGCCGACGCCGACGACACCGATCGCCGGGAGACACAGCCAACCGCCGCGACGGTGCTGAACAGCCAACCCACCGCCGCGTCGCCGACGCGTGAATCCGCCGATGACGCCTCGTCGACAACGGCTCCTGACACCGCCGCCGATGCCGCGGTATCGGACGCCGCTGCTCCCATCTGGGAGACCGATGATACCGATGATACCGCCGACCAGTTTGATGACGCGCCATCGTCGACCACGGGGAGTTGATCGCGCTGATGACTCCCACTCAACTGATCGGTTCTCGCCGCCTGCCGGACCTGTTGGCGACGATCCGGTCGCTCGGGGATCGACTGCGGTGCGGCCTTGATGCCATCGCGCTCGCGTGGTGTCGCCCGCTCGTCCCAGCGTCCGGTCGCCGCGAGCGGCACGCGCGGCTGGCGGCGATCCACGCCGACAGCCCACCGGATCTTGTTACCGCCCGCACCGCCTTGTACGCCGTCCTCACCGGCCTTACTGGCGGATTGGCGACGCTGTCGGTGGTTCTCCTGCTCCGTGCTGAGCCCGCAATAGTGGCACAGCAGACCAGCCGGATCGGCACCGATGCGATCGCTTCCCCGCCGATACTGACGGCCGCGTTCGCGGGTGGCTGTAGCCTCCTCGTCGCCATCGCTGTCGGGGTGTCGACCTACCGACTTCAGTGGGAGCTCATCGATCGGCGAGCCGCCGCCCGCGAGCGACGGATCGATCGGACGCTTCCCCGCGCCGTCGCGTGTATGTACGCCCTCGCTCGCAGTGGGATGCCGTTGCCGGCGGTGTTGCGGACGGTGGCTGCCCACGAGGATGTGTACGGCGAAACCGCCGCCGCCATCGCGGTGACCGTCCGCGAGATCGACCACTTCGGGGCGGACGTGATCTCCGCGCTTGCGGCGACGAGCGACCGCACACCGTCGGCTGAGTTCGCGGAGTTCACCTCCGATCTCGCCGCTGCTGTCGACAGCGGACAACCGATCGACGACTACCTTCACCAACAGCATGAGCGGTACCGTGAGGCTGCCGTCGACAGCCAACAGGGGGTTCTCGACCGGCTTTCGACCGTTGCCGAGGGGTATGTGACCGGCCTGGTTGTCGGCCCGCTGTTCGTGGTCACAACGCTGACGATCGTTGGATTGGTTGTTACCGACACGCTTCCGGTGTTGGGTGTGGTCACCTTCGGGCTCATCCCGATCGGGACGGGCGGCTTTCTGTTCGGGCTCAACCGGCTGCTTGCGGGCCGGCGGTTCCCCGCGGCACCCCACGATCACAGGAAACCGTCGCAGCGAGCGACCGATCCGCCGGGCGACCATGCGCGGCCTCAACCGACGACAACCACGCGGGACTGGGCCCCTCAGCGGTCGCTGCTTTTGATCGCGGATCGGCTGTCGCAGTGGCGTCGCTGGCTGCGGCGGCCGGCGGCAACGCTTGCGGCCAACCCGTGGCTGACGCTGCTGGTGACCGTTCCGCTCGCCGTCGGCTGGATCGGTGTCACCACCGAGCCACCGCGGCTGTCGCCGGCGACGCTCACAACAGCCACCCACCCGCTGTCGGTCGCAACGATCGGCGTCTGTGGCGGCTACGCGGTCGCCTACGAGCTCGGTGCTGCCCGCCGTCGCCGACTCACGGCCGCCGTGCCGGCGTTTCTCGACCGGCTTGCCGGTGTCAACGAGGCTGGCCTCTCGGTTGTCGACGGCTTCGATCAGGTGGCCGACGGCGATCTCGGCGCGCTCTCGGAGCCGATTGCCCGGGCGCGGCGTGATGTACGGTGGGGAGCCGACGTGACGAGCGCGCTCCGCCGGCTGGCCCAGCGGTGTCGCTCGCCGGCGGTCACCGGTGCTGTCGCGTTGGTCACCAACGCATTACGCGCCAGCAATCGGATCGGGCCGGTCGCCGCCATCGCCGCCGCGGAACTCCGCGCCAGCCAGCGGCTCGCCCGGCGTCGCCGGCGCGCGATGGCAACGTATCTCGTCGTGATCTACGTCGCCTTTCTCGTCTTTCTCGGGATCATCGCCGCCCTCTCGGTGTCGTTCATCCCGGCGATCGAGACTGCTGATATGGCAACTGGTGCCCCGGCGACCGCTGGGGTTCCCGGCCCCGGTGTCGGTCGTGTTGGCCGCGTGGCCACCAGCGTCGATCCCTACGAGACACTGCTCGCACAGGTTGTAGCCGTTCAGGCGGTGTGTTCCGGCCTTGTTGCCGGCCGCCTCGGCGAGGGCCGGCTCCGAGCCGGCGTCAAACACGTTGCGGTGCTGTTGGTGCTCGCTCAGATCGTCCTCCGGGTGATCTAACTCATCCGTACCAATCGCTATATTGGAGCAGACATATTGTCCCCGTAATGGACCTACCTCCGGGTCGAGCGATGACCCTTCACCCACAGCAACGGCGAGCAAGGCGCGGTGAATCCGCTGACAGAACGGCAGTGAACTCCCACCTCAATCGATGAGCCGCGCCCGCGTCGACGCCGAACAGACCGGGCTGTTGGGGACGCTCAGACAGTTTTTTGCCCTCCAGCGGGACGTGCTGGTGTTGTCGGTGGCGATGTTCGCTTTCAGCCTCGGCTTCCAGATGACGAGTCGGTTTCTCCCCGAGTATCTCGTCGCGCTTGGTGCCTCGGGGTTCGTCGTCGGGCTGTTTGGTACCGTCGGCAACGTCATCTCGGCGGTTTTCCCGTATCCGGGTGGGGCCATCTCCGATCGGATCGGCTCCCGGTACGCGCTCACCCTGTTTGGGTTGCTGTCGACGCTCGGCTTTGGGATCTGGCTGGTCGCACCGACGCTCGGAGCGATCAGCGTCGCCGGCCTGACGGTTCAGCCGTGGGTGTGGATCTTCGTCGGATTGCTGTTCGCACAGGGGTGGAAATCCTTCGGGCTTGGCGCGACGTTTGCGGTCGTCAAGCAGGCGACCGACCCCTCGCGGCTGGCCGCCGGCTTTGCCAGCATCGAAACGGTTCGCCGGACGGCGTTTCTGATCGGCCCGGTGGTTGCGGCCGTCCTCATCGATCTCCATCCCGCGTTCACGGTGAGTTTTCGGTACGTCCTCGCTGTCGCCGTCGGCGTCGGTGTCATCGGCACGGTTGCCCAACACCTCCTCTATGACGCCAGCGAGGACGCCCTCGGCGATTCTTTCGCGGGAATCGATCAGATCAAACGCGATCTGCGGGAGCTACCCGATCCGCTTCGCCCGCTGTTGGTCGGCGACACGCTCGTCCGGTTTGCCAACGGGATGGTGTACGTCTTCTTCGTGTTGGTGATCACCCAATTCTACGAGGTTGGCTTCGAGACGACCGTTTCGCTGGCGGGGTTTTCGTCTCCGATCGACCTCTCGCCGCCGGCGTTTTTCGGTGCTTTGCTCGGCGTCGAGATGCTGATCGCCCTTCTTTCGATGATTCCGGCCGCGAAAGCCGCCGAGCGGGTTGGGCTCAAACCCGTGGTCGCCGTTGGGTTTGCGGTGTACGCGCTGTTTCCCGTCGTCCTCATCGGCGGGCCGGCGGTGTTGGCTCCGGTGATACCGCTGCAGTGGGCGATGGTGCTCATCTTCGCGTTTTCGGGGCTGCGATTTGCCGGACTCCCCTCGCATAAGGCACTGATCGTCGGGCCGGCCAAACAGGGTGCTGGCGGGCGCGTCACGGGGACGTACTATCTCCTGCGCAACACAGCGGTGATCCCGAGTGCCGCCCTCGGCGGCTACCTCTGGGAGTTTGTGAGCCCTGAGATCGCCTTTACGATCGCCGCCGTGATCGGGATGATCGGAACCGGGTATTTCCTCGTGTTCGGCGAGGAGTTCGAGGCGGCTGTCTAAGCTGGGTTGTTACGCTGTGGGTTGTTACCTCATGGGCTATTACGCCATGAAAAGTACGCCCCCACCGAGGAGCACCGTGAGCCCGATCACGACCGTGGTGATCGCCTGGGCTGTCTGTGGCTCGGCGATAAGAAATGCGTGGGCTGGCTCATCTGGGTCGTAGTAGACGGTTGTTTGGGTGTCGGGCTCGTAGTCGGCGACCACCGTCTCGGCGGCGGATTCGGTACCGAACTGTTTGGCAAACCGGCTGTTGCCGGGGTAGACGGTTGTTCCGTCCCGTCGTTCCGTCGGGGTTCGATACTCGTAGTCGACAACGGGCACGTAGCTCTGTGAGCCACCGGAACCGTTGACGCGCTGTATCGTTACCCGGTTGATCGTGCCGGTCGTCTCGACGGCCCGCCGGGTGACCGCACGCAGCCGTCGGTATCGCCGCCCGCCAACAGCCGCGATGAGGCTCCCCCCAGCGACGACACCGATGGCGAGGAGATCTACCACACCAAGCGGTGCGTCGATCATAGCTACCGTAGTCGATCCTGCTACTTAACAACCGGATCACCAGCGGTGCCCTGGAGACGGCCGTGTGGTGGCGTCACAGCACCGTTCGCTGCTGTGCCACAGGTACACTTATAGGATTTCAACCACAACTGTTGGGTAGCGGTTACCATGTTCAGCACTGGTTCGCGCGGACAAGTAGGGACAGGTACGCTCCTCGTCTTCATCTCGGTGGTGCTCGTTGCGGGTGCCACCGCCGGTGTCGTCACCAACACAGCCGGCTTTCTGCAGTACCAATCCGATCAGACGAGCGAGAGCAGCACAGCGGAGGTGAGCGACCGGCTTGAGGTCGCCTACTCGGTCGGTGTCGTCGATGGGACGACAGCCGAACTCGACGGGCTGGAGCTCATCGTGAAACCGGCCGCCGATGCGACCGCCATCGAGTTGGACAACACGACAGTGGAGTATCGAAGTCCTGAGGGGGTGACGACGCTCGTAAGCAACGGCTCACAGGATGCGACAGGGCCGACGTTCACTGTTGAACCGCTCCAAGGTGACGCCGCTGACGGCGTCCTCAGCGACCCGTCCGATCGGGCGAAGCTTGCGATCGAACTTGACGGCGAGACGGCAGCCCTGGAGTCGCTCCGCCGCGGGGAGGCGGTTGAGCTCACACTCACGACCGACAGCGGCGCGGACACACAGGTACAGCACACGGTTCCAGCGGTCGCCCCGGATGACGGGGCCGTCAAGCTCTGATACGGTTTGCTGTCGGAAGGTACCGTTCGACCGCCGCCCGGTGGGCGGTCGAGGCGGTAACCGTCTACGGTAACCAGTATGCGTGATAGGCGGCGACTCGGGGTTCGCGTGAGCGAACCGCGCCGCGCTGCTCGTCCATCCTGCCTCAGGTTTCACCACCACGAAAGAAACGGGTCGGCCGTTCGGTGCCGAGAGATTTACATCCCGGGCCCTTGAGGGGACGGTATGGTGTTTGGCCCACTGACGACGCTGCTCGATCTTGTTGGGCCGTTTGTGATCCCGGTCGTGCTCTTTGTTGGTGGGCTCATCGGCTATCTCGTGTTGCGGTGGCTGTTTCAGCGACGCGACAGCGACACGGGGTGAGCGGTGGACGACTGGTACCGTCTCGCATGCCGGTGACGGCAAGATGCCACGATTTAACTGGCTTCGGAGCCCCTACAATGGTGTGTCAGAAGAATCAGGCCGGAACGATCTCCGGATGCCAGACGAAAACGAGATGTTCGCGGTCGTCACCGATATGCTCGGCGGGGGTCGCGTTCGACTGCGCTGCAACGACGGCAAAGAGCGGATGGGCCGCATCCCTGGTCGGATGCGGTTCCGCACGTGGATCAACGAGGACGACATCGTCCTCATCGAACCGTGGGATTGGCAAGACGAGAAGGCTGATGTCGAGTGGCGATACGACAGCCAAGATGCCGACCAGCTTCGCCGCGAAGGCCACATCGACTAACGAGTCTCGATTTTGCTGATCGCAACCGATCCCCACCAGCGTTGCTGACCGCAATCGATCCCCACCAGCGTTGCTGATCGCAATCAACCCTCTCTCCTCGTTACGACCGCCATCCGAACCGGAGCGGTGGCTGTCGTGCCGCTGTCGGGTACGTCGGTGGCGTGGTTGCAGGCCCTGAAACCCTAAACCGCCCGTTAGGCAGCTGTCGCTCCGACAGCCGGCTATGACGCTCAGCATCGGTGCCTCCCTCCAGAACGGACTCCGACGAAGCACGACGCGAAGCGGCCTCGTCGTGTTTCTCCTGACGCTCGTCTACCAAATCGTGTTGATTGCCGCGACAAACACCCTCGCTGTCGACCTGTTACAGCAGATCGGTGTCGATGACGTTCCGGCTGTCGGGGTGACGCTGCCGGTTTCGATGCTGGTCGCCGCGGCGATCGCGGTCGGCGCGCTGCTGTTCGGGCTGGCAAGCTACCCGATCTCGATTCGGCTGTTGAGCCGGGAGCAGACCGCTCTGGCGACGCTTCCGCGGTCGCTGTTCACCCGGCGATGTGGCCGGCTGGTGGTGTCGACGCTGGCGGTAACGCTCGTGATGACGCCGCCGATCGTCTTCGGCTTTCTGTTGATCGTTCCGGGGCTGTATCTCGCTGTCAGCCTCCAGTTTACGGTCTTTGCTATCGCCACCGAGGACGCCGGGCCGCTGACCGCTTTCCGCCGGAGTTGGACGCTGGCGACCGGCAACCGCTGGCGGCTGCTCGGGATGCTGCTGGTACTCGCCGCGCTCATCGGGCTCGCAAGTGGTCTCGGAACGCTCGCCGCCGCGATCAGCCCGGCGGCCGGCCAGGTCGTCGCCGCAATCGCCACCGCCGCGGCTGTTGTCGTCACCTACGGCGTTCTCGCCGACGCGTTCCGTCAACTGGGCGGCGAGCCACCGACCCGGCGGCGACAAACCCCACCCGGTGTCGATCCGTCGCCGATGTAACCGCCGGCCGTGACGATTACTAGATGGTGAGGCTTACACCACGGGACGATCACACGCGGATATGTCGCTGATCGATACGGATCGAGTCGCCCTGCTCATCGGAACCCAGCCCCGTCGTCATCGGGACGCCGGTCGTCGCGGTCGATAGCGCCCATGGACGATGCTTCCGACCCGCCCGAGGCGACGCCACTCCCGCCGGACGCGCTGCCGGTACCGATCGTCGGCGTCGACCAGCAGGACGATGAGCCAGCCATCACAACCGTCAACGACGCCTTTGTCGGACGGTTCGGTGACCCCGTCGGAACGGCGGTCGAGGCGTGGATCGACGCCCACACCGCGTCGACAGCGTCGTCGGCTGCGATCGATGACGCCGTGGCCGTCCTCCGTGGTGACGCCGCCGACGATGCCCACCTCCGATTGCATCCCGCCGGCGACGGCGACGCGGCCTGCTACCGGTTTCAGCCGATCGACCGACCCGCCGGGGCGGTGACATACACGCTGCTGACCCCTTGCGAGGCAACCTCAACCGTCGCTGTCGACCGCCTGGCCAGCGTTATCAGCCACGACCTCCGGAACCCGCTGGACGTGGCCGACGCCCACCTGCAGGCCGCCCGCGAAACCGGCGATCCAGAACATTTCGAACAGCTCGCGGCCGCCCACGACCGGATGGCCCGCATCATTCAAGACGTGCTCACTCTTGCTCGCGGCGAGGACGCCCTCAACCCGGTGGCCGGCGTCGATCTCGAAGCGGTCGCCGCCGACGCGTGGGCGACCGTCGACACCGAGGCCGCGTCGCTGTCGATCGCCGACGAGCTGCCGACGCTGGCGGCCGATCCCGACCGCCTCCAACGACTGTTTGAGAATCTGTTTCGGAACAGTGTGGAGCATGGCTCCACGGGCAGCCGGTCGCAGACCGGTGAGGATACCCTTACCGTTACCGTCGGCCGCGACGGCGATGGCTTCTTTGTCGCCGACGACGGCGTTGGGGTTCCGGCCGACGACCGCCAGCAGGTCTTCGATTCGGGCTACGTCCGCGACGACAGCGGCCACGGCACCGGTCTCGGGCTGACGATCGTCGAGGAGATCGCCGACGCCCACGAGTGGTCGGTCGCACTCACCGACAGCGCGGCCGGCGGCGCGCGCTTCGAGTTCCATCCACGGGAGGAGCCGTCAACCACATGAGCCCACACGTTGTACACGCGTTCACCACAGACCGATGAACGAGGCCTTGGCGAGTGCCCCGATCGGCGTGATCGAGGCGACGACCGACGGCGAGATCACCGCGGTCAACGAGCGGGCAGCGACGCTCATCGAGACCGCCCCCGCAGCCGCCGTCGGCGAGCCGCTGGCGACCGGCTTTCCGGCCTCCGCCGCCGACCATCTTAGTGAGATTCTTGACGACGAGCCGACGCCGACGGCCTTCGAGGAGTATTACCCCCGGATCGATCGCTGGCTCGCCGTCGACGTACAGGCCGATGATGGTCTCCGGCTGTTCGTTCGTGAGACGACCGAGAAACACGCCCTCCAACAGCGTGTCGAGGGACTCGACCGCCGGCTCGATCGCGTCCAGCGGATCGACGCGCTGATCGTCCGCGTCCTCCAGCATGTGATCGGCGCGGCCGACCGCGAGGAGATCGCCCAATCAGTCTGTAAACGACTCGGCGGGGCCGATCGGTACGACTTCGTGTGGGTCGGCAACCGGGAGTTCAACACCGACCGGCTCCGGGTCGTCGACACCGCCGGCACCGCCCCGGAGCTTCGCGACCGGATCGACACCGCCCTCGGCGAGACCGACAGCCTGCCGGGCCAACGCGCCGTCGACACCGGGGAGACACAGGTGATCGATGCCTTCGCCGACGACGCGTCCTCGCCCCGTGGGGTTCGGCAGGCCGCCTTCGCCAGCGGCCTCCAATCCTGTCTGGCAGTACCGTTACAGTATCAAGAGACGGTGTACGGCGTCCTCTCGGTGTACGCTGGCCAAGCCGACGGGTTCAGCGAGCAGGAACGGGCCGGGCTGGAAACCCTCGGCCGGGTCGCCGGCTTTGCGATCCGGTCGATCCGCCAGGAGGATCTGCTCGTCGCTGACACCGTAACCGAGGTGACGCTGTCGGTTTCCGGGGAGTCGATCCCGCTGGATCAAGCCGCCGCCGAAACCGACACGACGTTTTCGCTGTCGGGGGCTGTCCCCCGCGGCGACGGCCCGGTCATCTGTTATGTTACGCCGGAGTCCGATATCGTTGCTGTGGCCGACGACGGGGATGATGAGGATAATGAGGATGATGAGAATGAGGAGGAGGGAACTGCTGCTACTGACCCGAGTTCCGCCGCTGCCGAGGGGACTCCGACCACACGCACGATCGAGCAGACACTTGCGGCCTACGAGCAGGTCACGGACGTGTCGTGGATCCGGGCCGGCGACGACCCGCTGTTGCAGGTGACTGTCGCCGGCGAGACGCCGGTGACCGCGCTCACGGGGTGGGGGGCGTCGATCACCTCGGCGACCTACCGCGGCGGCTCGACCCGGATCGTCGCCGAAGCCCCGCCCGAGGAAAACACCCGGCGGCTGCTCGAAACGGTTAATGACGTGGTCGCCGACACCGACCTCCTCGCCAAGGAGGCAACGACACCCAGCCCGGAGCCGGTTGCGGCGTTCCGCAACGAGCTGGCCGACCGGCTGACCGACCGCCAACAGGCCGCGCTCCGGGCGGCCTACCTTGCCGACTACTTCGAGTCGCCGCGGGGGAGTACCGCCGCCGAGGTCGCCGACAGCCTCGATATCGCCGGCCCGACGCTGCTGTACCATCTTCGCCGGGCCCAGCGCAAGCTGATCGCGGCGTTTCTGGCGACCGATCCCGCGACGCCGGCCGGTGGCGATCAGTAACCTTCCCGATCGATCCCGTCAAACGTCGACAGCAGCGTGTCGGCGTCCGGCAGCAGCTCACGAACGCGCCGTTCGGCCGTTTCGAGATCGGCCTCGATCGCAGCAAGGCGGTCGTCGGCGTCGGTGGCCGCGGTTGCGTCGGCCGCAAGCACCGCCCGGGTCGATTCAAGCTGGAAGTAGTCGCCGAGCAGTTCGTAGGCCAACACCTGACACTGTTGATCGACGGCCGCATGCAGATCCGCGCGATCGACCGGCTTTGAGAGATAGTCGTCGAACGGCATCTCAACGATGCCGAGGTCGGGATCGATCGCTGTCACCATGATCACCCGCGTGGTGAGCTCGCGGTCGCGGAGCTCCGCAAGCACCTCATCGCCCGACAGCCCCGGCATATGCCGATCGAGAAGAACGACATCCGGTGGACGGCCCTCCTCAACGACGGCCAGTGCCTCCTCACCGCCGTAGGCGACGGTTACGTCGGCGACATCCTCCAGGCGCAACGCGTAGGCGTCGGCGACCTGCTTCTCGTCGTCGACCATGAGCACCCGCGGTTCGTCGACGTGGAGCCCCCCACCCATTACCTGAATGTGGAACGGCACCGTACTAATAGCCGGTGGACGACGATGCCGGCTCTCGCCGCGATCAGGGCCGGAAGTGAGGATAGCTAGAGGCCGACGGCCGCTCTGCTTGTGACTGGTAGCCACCGGCTATAGCTACACACCAGTCCAACCGAGGGATACGGATGTCAACGACCCAGCACCCCTCGGCTGACGCGCTTCCGCCGGAGACGACGGGGGCCGACAGCCGACCTGCGACCGCTGTCGATCCCGACGCCGTCCTTGAGCTGCTGAGCGACGAGTACGCCCGCCGGGTTATCGACGCGCTGTCCGATCGCCCGGCCTCGGCCCCGACGCTCCGCAACGCACTGTCGGCCTCGCGGGCCACGATCTACCGCCGGCTCAACGAGCTTGAGGCCGCCGGCCTCGTCGAGACGGCTGTCGCTGTCGATCCCGACGGTCACCACCGCAAACGCTACCACCTCGTTGTCGAGGAGCTACAGGTCGGGGTCGACACCGACGGTATCGAGGTCGAGGTCGGCGCGTAGCTGTCACCGACACCACCAACCGCGGGCGCAACCGCGTTCTGTATAGCTAGATCACCGATCGCGGTGTGGTTGGTGATAGAAGCCCCATGATAGATGCCCCGATCGTTCGATGATCACGCTACCGATGGCAACCCCACCAACAACGCTCCCCCCGTCCCACGACGAAGCGGCCGGCGAGGAGTCGGTCGATCCCGAGCAGCTGCTTCGGCTGCTCGGCGACGAGTACACCCGCGCCGTCGTCGACGCGCTCGGCGGCGAGTCGCTGCCGGCCCGGGAGATCGCCGCCCGCGCCGATATCTCACGGCCGACCGTCTACCGCCGACTCGACCGCCTGGAGACCGCCGGTGTCGTCGAACCGACGATGACGGTCGATCCCGACGGCCACCACCGGCAGGCTTTCGAACTCACGATCGACGGCTTTGACATCCATCTTGGCGACACCGCAGCGGCGTCAGGCGAGTCACCCACTGCCGAGGAGCAGGCATCGATCACGCTGTCAGTCCCATCGGAGTCACCCTAACGGCCGCGGCGAGACCACCCAACTGCTCGCCGGAAACCATAATCTGTTTGTCGAACCGACCACCATCGTCGACAATGCCCTCCACCAGCGACGCCGACGACAGCTCCTTGGAGCTTGACGCTGTCGTCACACGGTACCATCGGCTCGAACGCGCCGCCAGCGGTGTGGCCGGGTTGTGTGTCGGAGCTGTTGCCGCCGGACTGATACTCGCACTGCCGCTGTGGCAGGGCGTCCTCGCCGCCGTGATCGTTCTCGCTGTCTTCCGGGTTCCGTTGTTCACGACAGGCGGAACCGCCCGCTTTCGGACGACAGCCACGCCAGCAGCCGTTCGGGACGAGTTTGCTGGCCCGCGGCCGCCGGTGCTCGCCCTCCAGTGGGGGATCGCCGACAGCGTGACACCGACGGAGACCGGAGCTACATACGAACTCTCCTATCTACTCGGGTTGCGTTCGATCACGATGACGACAACGATCGAGGAGCCCTCATCGACCGCGGGTGAGGCGTCCTCAGCAACGCGTGAGAACCCCTCGTCGGCAGCCGCCGAGTTCACGCTTCGAGCAACTACCGGCGGCTCGCCGTGGGGGAGCTACGATGTGACGGTGACCGAACAGGATGGCAACACGCTCGTCGAGATCGATGTGCGGAGCGACCGGCGGTTCGGCCTCCGTGGGCTGCCGTCGTGGCTGGTCGCCCAGCGGTATTACGACGCCGCGCTCGACGCCCAGGGGTACACCGTCCTCGACCGAGAACGGTCGCTCTCGCTTCGCGGTGCCTGACGGGTCGTGTCGCTCTCGCCGTCAGTTTTCGTCGTTGACGGCGTCGTCAGTTTTTGTCCTCGACAGCGTCGTCAGCTCTCGTCCTCGACAGCGTCGTCGTCGCCGTAGCGTTCCCCATCGTCGACAGCCTCCGGTTCCTCGGGTTCGTAGGCCGCATCCTCACCGTAGGCGGATCGTGCGGCGATAACCGAGGCCTCCTCCGACCACCGGGTTTCAATCTCGCCGTACAGCGACTCCGGGCTTGTTTCGGTGTGATCCTCATAGGGTGTCGCCTCGTCTTGGCCGTAGACATCGCCGGGTTCGACGGCTTCGGGCTCCGGCGGCTCGTAGGCAACGCCGTCGCCGTAGCCGGGGGCCGCGCTGTCGGTGTCGGCTGCGGTCACCGCGTCCGGTAGTTCGACGACGGTTTCCGGCGGTTCGGCATCAGCGCGGTCCAACCGAACCGCGTTGCCGTCGGCATCCTCGATGACGACACTCGGGGGTGTGAGCCACTCGTCGGGCGCGTCGGCGATGCCGCCGGCGTAGGCGTAGGCGGTTTCGATGCTTTCGCCGTCGGCCAGCGAGACGGTCAGTTCGAGTTCGTCCGTCCGCGCTGTCCAGTGGTCGGCCGTGTCGGCGTCGAACTCCACCAGCGTCGCGTCGGCGTCGGCCGGCAGCGATTCGGTGAGTGTCACCTCCCGGGAGCCGGGCTCGAACCGTTCGATAACGATGACTATCGCCGGATCCGGATACACCGCTTCGTGGTAGGATTTGTGAACCGTTACGCCGCCGCCGGAGAGGGCAATCGGGTCTGCGTCGCTCATATCTCGGGTGGTTGCTCCCTCATACCAACGGATCGGTAATGAGTGTATGGGTTTGGCTCACAGGGGGTAGCAACCGATCGGCGGTGGTTCGATGACCGCCGATATCGGGGAATGGGGAGGGCCGAAGTCTGGCCACCGTCCGGCTGACCACGGCGGCGGTGTGTCGGCAACACCGTGGAAACGACGGTAGCCGTGTTGCGGGGGGTCGACGGGCGGCGATCTCGGAGTGGGTGGTGACCGTCGAACGGAGCGGAGCGCGGTCGTGTGGCGATCCCCACCGCAGGCTCTCTCCGCCCGCATAAAAACACCCTGTGGCGTGTTTCCCACGCTGAAACACGTGGTGGCGGTTTAGGTGGTGTCGGTGCCACAGTCCTCCTATGCCACTCGCCTCCCCGCCACAAGAGTCGACGACGCCACCCGAACAGTGCTGTACCGACGCGTTGCTCCTCAGAAACTACGAGGGCGCACAGACGGTGACGGTTGATGTCACCATCAGCGACGATGGCACCCCTGTCCACGAGACAACGGTCACGCTTGAGCCGCTGACGATCGAAAGCCTCGATCTGCCGATCGCCCCTGGCGATTACCGCGTGCAGGCGGCGACCGACGGCAGCGACGCCGCGGCGACCTGCACGCTCGGCACCGCGCCGACGGAACTCGCCTTCGTCGAGGCCGGCAACGGGATCGTCAGCGTCGTCGGCGAGGCCTACTGACGGAGCCACCGTTTATCCGGCTGTCGTCACATCCACCACGTATGTCTGAGTGGTCGCCACCGACGCTCTCCCGTGGACAGCTTGCCGGGATCATCGTTGCCCTCCTTGCGGTCTCTGCGTACTCGCTGGTCATCGTCCAACAGCTCCTCCTCGTTGTTGTTCCGGCGGCCGCGCTACTCGCCGTCTATCTCACCTGGCGGTTCATCGTCGCCGTTGAGGCGATCGCCGACGCGCTCCAGCGGATCGCCGACCACAAAACCGAGGAGTAGTGTCCCGCGACAATACGATTTATTTGTCTCAGTCCCCTACCATACAATCGTGTTTCCTGCCGGAGCTCGCTGTCCCGCCGTCGACGATCAGCTGACCGCTGGAGGTCGCCGATGAGCCTCCGCCGTCGCCTCGGGAGCCTGTTTAAAAGCCAGTCGGAGCTTGATCTCACCGACGGCTCGATCCCGCGATCGCTGTTTTTCCTCTCGTTTCCGATCGTCATCACCAACCTGCTGCAGGTCGGCTACAATCTTGCCGACACCTTCTGGCTGGGTCGCTACAGCACGGCGGCGTTGGCGGCGATCAGCCTCGGCTTTCCGTTGGTGTATCTGTTTATTTCGTTGGGCCTCGGCCTCACCGTCGCCGGCAGCGTGCTCGTCGCCCAACACACCGGTGCCGACCAGCCCGAACAGGCTGAGTACGCCGCCTCACAAACGGTCGTTTTTACCCTGCTGGCGGGGCTCGTGCTTGGGACGCTCGGCTTTCAGTTCGTCGCCGAGCTGTTGGGCGTCTTCGGCGCGGAGCCAGCCGTTTTGACGCTGGCGACCGACTACATGGAGGTCATCAGCCTCGGGCTCCCGTTCCTCTTTGGTTTCACTGTCTTCATCGCGCTGATGCGTGGGGCCGGCGACACCGTCACGCCGATGCTCGTCATGTTTGGGACGGTCGTGCTCAACGTCGCCCTTGACCCGCTGTTGATCTTCGGCGTCGGGCCGCTGCCGGAGCTCGGCGTCGAAGGGGCGGCGATCGCCACCGTCTTCGCCCGCGGGTCGGCGATGGTTGTCGGGCTGTGGCTCATGTTCCGGGGTGCTCACGGGATTCAGATCCACCTCCGACAGATGATCCCGGATCTCGCCTACAGTAAGAAGCTGCTCCGGATCGGTGTGCCCGCGTCGGTCGAAAACACCGGCCGAGCGATCTCGGTCAACGCCGTGTTGGTGATCGTGACGCTGTTTTCGACCCCCGTTGTCGCCGCCTTCGGCGTCGGCATCCGCGTCTTCTCGATGATCTTCATGCCCGCGATCGCCATCGACCGCGGTGTCGAGGCGATGACCGGCCAGAATATCGGCGCGGGTCGGCAGGATCGCGTCGTCGCCACCAACCGGTTTGCGGCGAAAACGTCGTTTCTGCTCCTCTCGGTTCTCGGCGTCGTCACCTTCCTGTTCGCCCCGGAGATCATCCGCGTCTTCGATGACTCGCCGGCGGTTGTCGCCGAGGGGGCGACCTTCCTCCGGTGGATCGCACCAACCTTCGGCTTTGTTGGGGTGCTGCGGGCCTACAGCGGTGGGTTCCGTGGAGCCGGCAAGACGCTGACCGCCGCCGCCATCGCGGTGTTGTTGTTTGGGTTTATCCGGCTGCCGATCGCCCACGTCGCCTCCCAGGGGCTCGTCCCGATCGACGGGTGGTTTTTCGCCGCACCCAACCCCACCGGCATCTGGTTTGCCTTTGCCGTCTCCGGGATCGTCGCGGCAGTCGTCGCCGCGGGCTGGTTTGAGCGCGGCGGCTGGCGCGGCGGCGATCTGACGGAGCGATCGGCCGCCGAGGCCGATGCCGAGAGCGACCCCGACCCGACCGAGGAGCCGACCGCTGTTAGCGACGACTGACCACTTGCCACGTCGGCGACGACAGACTACCTGCCACGTCGACGACACACACCAGTTCCGACCGACTGGGAATCCCAACAGGGTACTTTGTTACTACCTGTGTCGGACACTACTGTATGGTCGTGAGCGACCCTCTTTCGGTTCGGGGTGTGTACGTTCTCGCCTTCGGGCTTGCGGCGGTGATCTGTTTCGCCGGCACCGTCGGTGTTCGTCGGCTGTCCCATCCCGACATCCGCCGCGGCCTCGGTGGGTTGCTTGCGTTGAGCGGGCTCTGGTCGCTGTGTACCGCCGCTCAGTTGGCGACGCCCTCGCCGGTGGCCCAGCGGATCTTTCATGTTGGTGGGTTAATCGCCGGACTCTCGACGATCGTCGCGTGGGTCGCCTTCGCGTCGGCCTACACCGGCCGCTCCTACCACCGGCAACGCACCTTTCAGATCGGCAGCGTGCTCCTGCTCGCGGTCGTTATCGGGATCAAGATCACCAACCCGATCCACGGGCTCTATTACACCACGACAGCGGCGACGACACCGTTTTCGTATCTTCAGTTTAGCTACGGGGCGATCCACTGGTTTGTCACCGGGATCGTGTACGCGGTCGCCTTCCTTGGCTTCGGCTGGCTGTTTGAATCCTTCGAGCGAAGCGACAGCCGGCCGAGGGTGCTGTACGCGCTGGTCGGGGTGACCGCGTTGTCGCTCGTCCCCTACGCCGTCTCCTCGGCCGTCGAGCCGCTGTTGCGCATCAACTACGAACCGCTCGGTGTCGCCGTCTTTGCCGTTGGCATCCTCCGGTATGCCCGCAGTGAGTTTGCCAACCACAGCTCGCCGGGGTTGTCGACGCTGGCCGATAGCGTCGCCGTCGGCGGACTCGTTCTCGATAGCTCGGCGACGGTCATCGCCTACAACGACGAGGCGACGACGATTCTCGACAGGGAGACGATCCCGCGGCGACCGCTGGCCGCGATCGATGATGGGCTGGCGTCGCTCCCACCCGGCGAGACGGGTCACCGCACCTACACCGTCGGCGGTCGGCAGCGAACCTACGAGGTCACCCGCTCGTCGATCGACGATGCGGCTCTCGCCGAGGAGATCATTACGCTAAAGGATGTAACCCGGGTGACCCGGATCGAGCGGCTCGTCCGGCTCAACCGCGATCTGACCGACGCGCTGCTGGAATCACCGGCACCGTGGGAGCTGATCCAACGCGTCCCCGAGCGCATGGCCGCGGTGGGAGCCTACGACCTCGTGTGGCTGGTGCCGGTCGCCGCCGCCGATCCATCTGCCGCCGATCGTTCGCTGTCCGGCGATGGCGGCCCGGCCGACGACACCGGCGGTCGGCAGTTCCACACCGATACCGAGCCGGTCGCTGGCGTTGTTGCCGGCGAGGCCACCGATTACGCCGAGTGGCTCGCCGACGACACCCCCGCGGCGGAGCCGGTGATCGATGCCGCGACGACCGACTCGACAAGCCATGTTGCCGTCGACGACACAGCCGCCGAATGGAGCCAGCGGGCTGCTGATCACGATCTCACCGAGTGTCTGGCGGTTCCGGTCAGATTCGACGCCCAGCAGGCGTTCGTCCTCGGGGTGTATACGACCGCGCCGACCGGCTTCGATGCCGTCGAGCGGGAGGTCATCGGGGAGATCGGCGAGAGCATCCCGCAGGTCGTCTCGACGATCGAAACCCACGAGGAAGCCCTTCAGTACGAGGAGGCGATGAAACACGCCGGCGTCGCCATCAGCATCACCGACAGCGACGGCGTGATTCAGTACGTCAACCCCGCCTTCGAGGAGCTGACCGGCTACAGCGCGGCCGAGGCCGTCGGCTCGACCCACAGCATCCTCAAATCCGGCGAGATGAGCGACCAGCATTACGAACAGCTGTGGGACACCATCACCGCCGGCGACATCTTCGAGAAACAGGTGATCAACCGGACGAAGGATGGCGACCGGTATATCCTCCAGGAGACGATCTCGCCGGTCACCAACGACGAGGGCGAGCCGGAGGCCTACGTCGCCGTCCAGTTCGATATCACCGACAAGCTGCTGCGCGAACAGCGGCTTGCCGTGTTGAACCGCGTTCTCCGGCACAATCTGCGGGCCAGTGTCAACGTCATCACCGGCCAAACTGGCCTTCTGGAAGACCGGGTTCGGGAGGCGATCGGCGAGGACGCGCTGCCGGCGGCCATCGAGGACTCCCTCCAGACGATCCGCGATCGGATCGAACACGTCCACTCCCAGGCCGAAACCGCCCGTGAGATCGAGGCCGTATTGGGTGATGATCCGGCCGAACAACCCTGGGAATCTGTCGACACGCTCTGTGAGACCGCCACCGAAACTGCCGCCGAGCATGGCGCGAGCTGTGTCTGTGATATCGACGGCGAGATCGCAGATCGGCGGGTCGACGGTGAGGTCACCCGGATCATCGAGGAGCTGGTCGACAACGCGATCCGCCATCACGACGACCAGCCGTCGGCCGTCGAGGTGCGGGTGACGCTCTCTGTCGCCGGCGATGACCTCCTCTTGACGGTCGCCGACGATGGGCCGGGGCTCTCCGAGCAGGAGCTGGTCGTCGTCGAGGAGGGGGCCGAAGATCCGCTCCGACACGGCAGCGGCCTCGGGCTGTGGATGGTCAACTGGCTGGCGATCGCCTGTGGCGGCTCGATCAGCGCGACGACCGGCGACAGCGGGACGACGATCAGCGTTCGGGTGCCGCTGCGTACTGGCGATACCGATTCGAGGGCCATGGAGTCGCCGACAGACCAGCCGTCAGTCGATATCGACGACGACCTCAATGACGACAC
>NZ_JABEBY010000010.1:0-44705 GCF_046719765.1 Halonotius sp. F2-221B | reverse complement strand
ACACCTCACAGCCGGATTGATCTCGGTGACGACACCTCACAGCCGGATTGATCTCGGTGACGACACCTCACAGCCGGATTGATCTCGGTGACGACACCTCACAGCCGGATGAGTGACGGTGGTACGCCGCGGGCGAGCCGATCGCCCGCCCGCCGCGGTCGACAAACGGTATTCCTATAGTTGCCCGCGACCGACCGTCAGTATGGATCTGTTCGGGCGCGATGAGCCGACTGACGGCATCGCGCTGTTTGTTGATGGGCCGAACATGCTGCGCGATGAGTTCGATGTCGATCTCGACGATATCCGGGAGGCGACAGCGGACAAGGATCGGCTGGCGACTGCCCGGCTCTACGTCGACGAACACGCGACGCCGGGGCTGATTCAGGCCGCGGAAGCCCGGGGGTTTGAGGTGATCGTCACCAGCGGCGATGTCGACGTGAAGCTCTCGGTCGACGCCACCCGGTTTGCGACCGAGGGGCGGGCGGAGACGCTGGCGATCGCCTCGCGTGATACCGATTTTAAGCCGGTGTTGGAGGTTGCCAACAGCTACGGGCTGTCGACGCTGGCGATCGCGCCGGCCAGCCACGGCCGGTCGGATGCGCTCCGGAACGCCGCCACGGAGAGCCTCACCCTCGATGAGGGCGACAGCGAGTCGTAGTTGGTTGTCGACGCCGGGTGGTGTTACGATGAGATCGGCTGCCCGAACGCGTACATCGTCTGATGGTCGGTGACCTCGACGGTCGCAAAGTCGCCGGGCTGGAGCCCGTACTCGTCGGCGTGCTGGACGATTATCTGTCGGTACGCGCCGTCCCGACATTTTACCGAGTCGCCGGTGCCCTCCTCGACGACCAACACCTCCTGCGTTGTCCCGACCATCTCCGCGTGTACGTCGCCGACGATCTCACGCTTTGCGGCTGACATCTCCTTTGAGCGTTCCTTCTTGAGCGTCCCGCCGAGGCCCTTCATCTCGGCGGCGTCGGTGCCGGGCCGCTTCGAAAAGCGGGTGACGTTGACCTTCTCGGGGCGGATCTCCCGGAGCAGTTCCATCGATGCCTCGTGGTCGGCGTCGGTCTCGGTTGGGAAGCCGACGATGAAATCCGTCGACAGCGTCCAGTAGTCTAGTCGGTCGTCGAAGGCGGCGACGACCTCGCGGAACTTCTCGACTCTGTGTTGGCGGCGCATCTCCTCCAGTACGTCGTCGCTGCCGGACTGGACGGGGGCGTGGATGAAGTTATACAGCTTGTCGTGGCGGGCGAACACGTCAGCGAGTTCCTCGTGGATGCCGTGGATCCCGCCGGGGTTGGCCATCCCCACTCTGACCCGGAACTCGCCGTCGATCTCGGTGCAGATGCGATCCAGCAGTTCCGGCAGCTTCCGGTCGCCATCGTCCCAGCCGTAGACGGCGGTGTCTTGGCCGGTGATCCGGATCTCTTTCGCGCCGGCGTGGACGAGCGCGCGGGCCTTTTCGACATTTTCCGCGACAGGCGGCGAGTCAACCCGGCCGGTGGCGAACTTGGTAATACAGTACGAGCAGTTGCTCATACAGCCGCGGGCGATCGGGAGGATACCGATCTCACCTTCCAAGATGGGCTGGGTATCGGGGGCGACGTTCGGGCATTCGCCGTTGAGTACGGCCTCCGGCACCTCATCCCAGTGGAGGATCTGGGCGTCGATGCCGGCGTCCTCGAACTCCTCGCCCTGTGCGAGGGCCATACAGCCGGTGACGATGAGATCGGCTGTCTGTTCTTGGAGTTCCTCGGCCCGGCGGAGCATGTTGCGCTCGGTTTTCTCGACGACGGTGCAGCTGTTGAGGATCGCCACGTCGGCCGCTTCGGGGCCCTCTGCTGGGTAGTGGCCACCCTCGCGGAGGGCCTGCTCGATCTGCCGGCTCTCGCCGCGGTTTGACGTACAGCCGTACGTCTCGATGTGGTAGGAGGCCATCCAGTTACTACCTGTTGCGCCCCGGCGAGCAAAAGGCCGACGATCCGGGTTACGGCGTCGGAGTGGTGGAACAGAAATCGGTTACATGGTTCGGCCCACCCGGTGCGACCATTCACCGGCTGCCAACCAGTCGTGTTGAGAGACAAGCAGGCAAACAGGTAGTCGGCTGATCGATCAACTACCTTCCTGGTGGACTGAAAGGGCGAGGCTCTATCGGCGAACCCGGACGACGCAAGCACCGCAACGAGCAACGCGAGTGAGGAGCGCAGCGAGTCCCGGGAGCCGATAGAGCCGAGGGCTTTCTACACATCTTCTTCCGCACAACTGCTTGTTCGAACGGAACCGTCGAGCCAACCAGAACCGTTTTTACGCGCCGTCGCCGTCTCCCGAATGCGGTGGGATGGCAGAGTGGACTATTGCGCCTGCCTTGAAAGCAGGTGGCCTTTGGCCTCCTGGGTTCGAATCCCAGTCCCACCGCGTTCTGCTGCGAGCAATTTCCGCGAGCAGCCGTATCGATGATTGATATTCGAGCAGCGGCAGCCACGGAACCACCACGTCAGTCAATACCGCAACACGGCGTCGCCGATGCCGAGCGTTTGGCCGACGGCGGTCACCCCGATCCCAGCGATGGCGATGAGGTCGATCCCGACGAGGAACGAGAGCAGGTAGATGATCGGGCCGACGATCGAGAGTGCCCCGCTGGCAACGTAGATGATCGTCGCTTCCGGGAGCACCATGCCGGTGTAAAACAGCCCAAACGCGGGGAGCACCATCCAGCCGACCAGACTGATCGCCCACAGCGGTGTCGCCACCGAGTCGATGAGGAAGCCGGCGATTCCACTGAGCGTGATACCGACGCCAACGACCATGATGACACGCCAGCCCTGGAGGGCGCGGTCGTTCATCTCGTCCCACCCCGTCACGAGGAAAAACATGATAAACGCCACCATCACCAGATGCGCGATGAAGATCGATCGGCTGGTGACCACCCCACGGTGGGCCGCGGCGACGACGAGCCACGCTGCGGGGACAAGCAGCCCCGGGCCGGACTCACGCAGTGTTCGGAGCACGACGGCGGCTTTCGCAGCCACCTACAAGAGCGTTGTTCGTTGGGACGCCCCACCGCCCGGCTTTTGTGACCTGAGACCCAACAGATCGTAATGAGCGAAGCCACATCCGCGTCGATGACGGTGTACTCGGATTACGTCTGTCCGTTCTGTTATCTTGGTCGTGAGTCGCTGTCGCGGTATCAGGCCGACCGGGACGAGCCGCTACGAATCGATTGGCGGCCCTTCGACCTCCGGGCCGGCAAGCGAACCGCCGACGGCGAGATCGACCACTCGGTCGACAACGGCAAAGACGACGCCTACTTCGAGCAGGCCAAGGAGTCCGTGCGTCGCCTGCAAGAGGAGTACGATGTTGAGATGACACTGGCGTTGGCGACCGAAGTCGACTCACTCGACGCTCAGGTTGCCTCCGCCTACGTCAGCCAGGAGTACCCCTACGAGACGTGGCTGGCCTTCGATGAGGCGATCTTCGCCGCGCTCTGGCAGGAGGGACGCGATATCGGAAGCGAGGATGTGCTCGTCGACCTTGCAACAAACGTTGGCATCGACGACGATACGATCACCGCCGCACTCGACGACGAGGCCCATCGAGAGACGGTCACCGACGCATTCACGGCTGCCCAGCAGGCTGGCGTCACCGGCGTCCCAACGTTCGTCGCCGACGGCCACGCCGCACGCGGGGCGGTGCCGCCAGCCCAACTCCGCCGACTCGTTGAGGGCGCGGAATGACACAGCCCGCCAAACAGGCTGGCGTCGCCGACGTTGACTGTGCGGGACAGACTGCGTTAGTCACTGGCTCGACCAGTGGGATCGGCCGTGAGACCGCCCTCGCGTTGGGGCGACTCGGTGCCGACGTAATGGTACACGGCCGCGATGCTGCGGCCGGCCGTGCGGTCGTCGAGGAACTTCAGGCGATGGGTGTGGAGGCGACCTTCGAGCCAGCCGATTTTGCTGCTGTCTCCGCGGTCAGATCGCTGGCAACCGCTGTCGACGACTGGGTCGACGACCTCGATATCCTCATCAACAACGCCGGCGGGCTGTTCCGTGCGGGCCGGCTTACCGACATCGGCGTTGAATACACCTTCCACGTCAACCATCTCGCGCCGTATCTGCTGACCGCCGAGTTGTTGCCGACGCTGGCTGATGATGCCCGGATCGTCACCACGGCCTCGGCCGCCCACCGCGGGGCGTCGCTGGATCTCGATGCTATCGACTCCGTCGCTAACTACTCCTCGTTCAGTGCCTACCAGGGATCAAAGCTTGCCAACATTCAGTTTGCCTTCGAGCTAGCGCGTCGACTCGAACAGTCCGATCTCGCAATCACCTCGAATTCGTTCCATCCGGGTGCGATCCCCGGCAGCGGCTTCACGCGGTTTCTGCCGGGGCCGCTGTCGGATCTTGCGAGCCTCGCTGGTGGACTTCCGTTTGTGCCGACCCCGGCCGACGGCGCGGCCACCGCGGTCTATCTGGCTGTCAGCCCCCGTGTTGGGTCGGTGTCGGGTCGGTACTTTGCTGACTGTGAACCCACCCAGCCTTCGGCTGCCGCCCGCGACCGGGCGGCCGCACGCCGGTTGTTTGAGCGCAGTGCGGCCCTGCTCGACATCTCGGTGCCGCTGTCGGTCGACGACTGACGGATTTATGCGCCTTCGTCGCCGACGAGTGGTATGGCAATCGAGGCTGGCGATACGGTCGTCATCGAGTACGTCGGTCGCTTCCCCGACGGCAGCGTCTTCGACACCTCCCGGTACGAGGTCGCCGAGGAACACGGCTTGGTTGAGGCACAGGATGCCGATCCCGACGACTACTCCTCGCTGTCGTTCAAGATCGGCGACGAGGAGGTCATCGAAGGCTTAGAACAGGGTGTGATCGGGCTTGAAGCCGGCGACACCGAGACGCTGACGATCCCACCTGAGGAGGGATACGGCGAGTTTGATGAGGAAAAGGTTCGAGAGTACGATCCGGAGGTCTTCGAGGGGATGGTCGGTCAGCCACCCGAGGTGGGGCTCCACGTCCATGCCGAAAACGGGCTCCACGGCGACGTGACTGCTGTCACCGACGACGCCGTTGAGATCGACTTCAACCACGAACTGGCGGGCCGAACACTGGAGTTCGAGGTTGAGATCCTCGATACGTGGTAGCAGGAATCAGCCGCGTTATTACGATTCTGCCGGCACACTCGTGTCGGCCGCGTCACTGTATTTGTCCTCGAACTCCTGGATCAGTTGGCCGATCTCCGCATACCAATCGTTGAGCAGCCGTTGCATATCCTCTCGAATCGCCTCGGGGTCAGCCGGCTTGTAGACATGATAGTAGCCGCCTTGGTCGTAGTTGATCTGTTCTTTCTGGATCAGCCCGGCGTTGAGCAGCCGTTGGACTGAGCGATAGACCGTCGAGCGTTCACGATCGACCTGCTCTGCGAGCTCATCGATCGTCACCGCCGTCTCGGCGCCGACGAGTTGCTGAAAACATCGCCTGTCGAGTTCCTTGAGCCCGTGAAAACACTCAAGCAACCCTTCGCACTCCATATCGGATCGAAGCATTTCTGCGAGGGAGTTAGCCATTTTTAGTCATCCGATGTAGTCGCTAGCGATATATAAGTTTGCAGGATGTGCGCAACACACCCCGGCATACCGCACTAGCGGCGAGTATTGCTGGCCACTGGAACCCCGCAGAGTGTCAAAACAGCGACGGCTTAGATCCGGCCGACGTCTTCGACGGCGACGCTTTCGACGCCCTCGACCTCGGCGAAGGCGTCCTCGACGACCTCGGTGCCACCGGCGTCGTCGGCGACGATCACGGTCGGCAGCAGGGCGACGAGGCCGAACGCGACATCATCGCGCTCGAAGCCGTTGATCTGGGCACCCTCGGGGAGGGAGGCTTCAAGTCGTTCTTGGAGCTCATCAAGATCGATCTCCGGGCTCTGCGGCATGATCTTCATGTTAGCGGCGACCTTCCCCATCGTTATGGCCCCCGGAAGCCGCAGTCAGGACACTCATAGAGGTTGCTCTGCTTGCGGCAGGTCGGACAGCGGTGGATCTCGGTGCCACACTCCGGACAGTCGAAGGACGCAGCGTTCATCGCTGCGACCTTGATGCCGCAGGAGACACACTGGCTCTCGGACTGCTGTTGGGTCTCGCTCATACCCAAAGGGATCACCGCGCGGGTTTTAACCATTGTCTTTCGACTCGTCATGACCGCCACGCTGTCGGCAGCGAACGTGCTGTGTCGTCGCATCACATGTCTCATACTGTTTACTGTAGACGGTTACCGCCTCGACCGCCCACCGGGCGACGGTCGAACGGTAACTTCCTACAGCAAACAGTATCACAGCAGCAGTGGCCCGATCAACACGCCCATCAGATGGACACGCCGCGTCCCGAACCGCGGTGGCACCAACCCGACGAGCGTGGCGACCAGAAAGACCCCAACGCCGATCCAGCCGGTGAACACAAACGACAGTCCGACCAGCAGCGCGAAGACGACGCCGGAAACGACCGTGTAGTTCAGGGTTCCGACCGTCCGGAGATAGCGATCGCCGACCCCTACGACCAGCAGAAAGCCACACGCCGCGCCGATGATGACGGCAGTCAGCAACGCCGGGATGGTCAGCGGTACGCCGGTGGTATCCATGGCGACCATCACACCCGTTCGCGGGGTTCCGAGCGCGAGCAACGCACACAGCGCGAAGACAGTATTTGCTGTGCTGGCCCCGCTGCTGGCGATAATGAACTCTCGGTCGGGATCACTGTTCGGCACCGCCGGTAGCGCGATCACGGAGGCGATCGCCGCCGACACACCCGGGAGGTAGCCGACGAGCGCGCCAGCCAGCGAGCCAGCCCCCGCTGTCAGCCCCAACTCTCGGCGCGGCATCGCCAGCTTCGCATCGGCCTGCGGCGGTACCCCGCCGCCGCCCATCGCGTCCAGGAGGATCGGCGCGCCGAACAACCCGGTGAGCAGCGGCGTCAACATGCTCCCGGCGTCCAGCGGCGCGGCCGGCTGCACGTCGAGTGTTGCCCACCCCAACGCAGCCGCCAACCCAAACGCAAAGAGTCCGCCGAGCGCCGCCCGAAGCGACGACTCGGTCAGGAGGAGAAAGCCGACGACCGCAATCAATACGAGCGTGAGATGAGCCTGGATCGTCGGATACCACGCGACCATGAGCCATGTGATCGGCAGCGCAAGCGGCAACGCGATCCCAACCGCGAGCGCGCTGCCGACCGCCGACAGCCGGAGGGCCTCCCGCCCCCGCCCGGCCAACACGAGTCGATGGCCCGGCAACGCGGCGATCGCCATCGAGGCGTCGGGGACGCCAAGCGTGAGCGCGGGGACGATATCGAGAAACGTGTGGACGACGCCTGCGGCGAGCATGGCGACGCCGAGCAACAGCGGATCGGCCGGGATCGACGGCGCTGCCGCCGCCAACAGAATGGCGAAGTTGTTGGCGTGGAGGCCTGGAACCAGCCCGCTACAGGTTCCGAGGGCAACCCCGCCGAGCGCGAAGGCGACGACGCCGCCCGTCAGTCCCGGATCGATGCCGACTCCCAGTCCCATCGGGCTGGTTGGCCGCGGCTTTGGGGTTAAACCTCCGGCCGCTATGTTGACGGGCGCGATCTGAGAGCTGTCGCTATCCGGGTGACGTCGCAATAAAAAACGGAACTGCTGGCTAACCGCGATTCAGCCGAAGAGGTTGCCGAGGCCCTCGCCGTCGGCTTCCTCGTCGTCGTCGCCGGCGTCGTCCGGGACATCGGCGTCGTCGCCGTCGTCAGCTTCCTCTTCGTCAGCGTCGTCGCCGTCAGCCTCGTCGGCACTGCCAGCGTCAGCTGACGCGCCGCCAGCGGCCCCACCGGCTGCGGGGGCTGCGGCTGCGGTCTCGACGGCTTCCTCGATGTCAACGTCTTCGAGCGCGGCGACAAGGGCCTTGACTCGGGACTCCTCGACATCGACGCCCGCGGCTTCGAGGACTGCGGTGATGTTGTCTTCGGTGATCTCTGCGTCTGCTTCGTTCAGGGTGAGTGCTGCGTAAACGTATTCCATTGGTGTAATCTCCGCTTGTTAGAGCATATCGAGCCCGGCACCGGCGTCGCTGTCGTCGTCGCCGTCATCGGCCTCGGCTTCATCTTCGTCGTCAGGCTGTGCGTCGTCTGTGTCGGTTTCCTCGGCCTCGTCGTCGTCAGCCTCGTCGGCTTCCGCGGCGGCGTCGTCACCGAGATCCTGGAGCTCCTCGGGGAGGGCCTCCGGATCGTCGATGGCGGCAGCCAGTGCCCGCACTTGGGCGTCGGCTTTGCCGATGAGATCGTCGACCACGTCTGGGCTCTCGACGGCGGCAGCGAGGGCCACGGATTTGGCCTCGCCGGTCGCCTTGGCGATGAGCGTTGGCGCGGTCTGGGCTGTCGGATACTCGGCGTTGACCGAGAGGTTCCGGGCGGCCGCGGCGGCCGACTGGATGTCCGCGCGGTATTCGTCGACATCGATCTCCAGTTCCTCGGGGGCGAAGAGTACGCCCTCGGAGTAGACGCTCTTGAGATCGAGGCCGACCTCTTTCGGCTCGATGCCGAGTTCGCTCAGCACGTTTTCGAGGTCGGCATCGACGGTCTCGCCGGCCGACAGCACGGTGCTGTCCGACAGCACCTGAATCGAGCCCTCTTCAATGCGGGCGTCCGCACCGATCTGTTGGAGTTCGCCGACGAACGGGCCGGGGTCGACGCCCGTGTCACCCTCAGGGATGACGATGTCGTTGGGCGCGACCTCGCCCGCGCTGATCGGGGCGGGGGTTTTCGAGGCTTCGAGCTGCTGGAACAGCGCGAAGGGGTTGTCGTTTGTGCCGATCAGGGCGACCTGGCCGGCGACGTGTTCGGTGAGCTGCTCGACGCCGTCGTTGATCGCCTCAAGGGAGCGAACGACGAGCGTGTTGCGGCTCATCCGGACTTCCGCGCTGCCGTGAAGTCCACGCCGCATGGACTGCAGCTGGCGGCTCGGAATACCTTCGACGCCGACGATGCCGACGGAGGCGTATCGCTCGATAAAGTCGGTCAGCTCGTCGACCTCGTCCTGTTTCCACTGTGGGATGGTCTCGGTTTTGCGGACAGATTCGCTGCTGCTCATGCGTCCACCTCAACAGCGGGGCCCATCGTCGTTTTCACGTAGATGGTATCGAGGTTCAGCGGCCCCTTTTCGAGGTCAGCTTCGAGTCGCCGGATGATCACGTCGATGTTGTCGGCGATCTCCTCGGCGTCCATGTCGTCGGCACCGACACGCGTGTGGAACGTGCGTCGGTCGCCGGAGCGAAGCTGCACCGTGTTTTTCATCCGGTTGATTGTCTCGACGACGTCGTCGTCCGGCTGCAGCGGCGTCGGCATCTTCCCTCGGGGGCCGAGAACCGTCCCGAGATAGCGACCGATGTCCTGCATCAGACTGGCCTCGGCGACGAAGAAGTCGGTGTCGTCGGCGAGGTCTTTGGCGGCGTCGTCATCGTCACCGAGGTCTTCGAGGTCGTCCCCCGACAGCACCTCGTCGGCGACATCCTCGGCCCGAAGGGCGGTTTCACCCTCCGCAAACACAACAATCTGTGTCTCTTGGCCGGTGCCGGACGGGAGCACGATGCTCTCGTCGACGCGATTCGATGGGTCGTCTAGGTCTAGATCACGCAGATTCACGGCGAGATCGACGGTCTCACTGAAGTTCCGTGGTGGGGACTCGTCGAGCGCGCGCGAAACTGCTTGTACTATCGTATCGTCTGCCATTATTCACCTCCGTAGTACGCAGGAATGCTCCTACGGGTCAGTGACACAGGCAAAGCCTGTCTCATCGGAGAGTAGCCGATGGGCCGTAAAAGGGCGTCGAAGCCGTTCGCAGCGTCTGTGGGTCGGTCACATGGCTGATAGCCCGGTTTGCTCTCTTCTCAGTTGTCATTCCTCGTCAGCACCGTCGAGCCCATACTCGGCTTTGATTTCCTCGCTCGTGTGGACGTTGCCCTGTTGAATATCGACCTCGCTTGCCGCAATGGCTTTGAGGTCGGCACGGTTGCACTCGGGGTGTTTGACCGCATCTCGAAGCACGTCTCGGACGTACTCGCTTCGACTGTTGTAGCCGAGTTCCTGCCACGTCCCATCGACATCGGCGAGGAACGTTTCGGTCATCCGGATGTTGACGGTCGTTTTCGTGGGTGAGCGTTCGGCATCGGCCATAGGCGTGTGTTGAAATTGTGTCGCAAAAGCAGTTACGCCGCTATCGGTCACTGTCGCTTCCCGGAACTTCGTCGAACCCCGCACCAGTGTGGAGCCGAAAATCAGGCCGCTGCTTCCGCATCGTCGACAAGCACGTCGTCGTACTCGCCGTCGTCAACGCGTTCCTTGAATGTGCGGGCGTCCTCGCCGTCGATGGTGACACCGAGGGTCATGCAGGTGCCGCTGACCTCCTTGGCGGCGTTTTTCACGTCGTAGGAGAGTAGATCCGTCGACTTCTGCTCGGCGACCTTTTTGACCTGTTCGACGGACATGTCGGCGACGAAGTTCTCGTGGGGTTCGCCGCTACCGCTGTCGAAACCGGCCTCATCCTTGATGAGCTCCGACGTCGGCGGAACACCGACATCGATCTCGAAGGAGCCGTCGTCGTCGTAGTCGACGGTGATCGGGACTTCCATCCCGTCGAAGGCGTCGGTTTCGTCGTTGATCTGCTGTACGACAGCCTGCACGTCGACCGGCGTCGGACCGAGCTCCGGTCCGAGCGGCGGGCCGGGGTTGGCCTGCCCGCCAGGGACGAGTACTTCGATAGTTCCAGCCATATCCGTGTGGAGTCGGTTGCTGTTTTTAAGGGTTGTTTTTTCGGAGTCGCCACGCGGGAGGCTCACACGACCCCAGGTCGCACCGCGCACCCCCTGTGGCGTCGTCGACAGCGGCAGATCGCCACCAGTAAGCGGTCGGAGCGTGTGTTCACAACTGGTCACACATGGACGACCCCCCGGACGGCGAGCCGATCGACGAGGCCACCAGAGCGGCGTTGCTCGAACGCGTCAACCGACAGAGCGCGACCATCGGGGCGAAAACACCCGAGACAATCACCATCGAGGGCACCGAGATCGATCTTCACGAGTTTCTGATCGAGACACAAAATCTTCCGGAGATTCCGCCGGGTACCAAGGAACTCGTGTCGACGGCGAAACGCCGACTCAAAACCGAACGCGAGGATCGCGTCGAACGACTCAAAACCGAGGAGTCACTCAGCGAGGCGGCCGCAGAGACACTGGCCGAGGAGATCATCGGACTCGACCGCGCACGCAACGCGCTCGATGGGGTGTACCGCCCCGACTACGGCGAGGAGGCCCACAACATGACCATCGATGACTACAAGCGATGGCTCGGATTCGTCGAATCGATCCAGTGATCGCGGAGCACGGCTATCGGCCGCTGCTGCCGACCGGGCGGTCGTCGCATCTGCACCTTTTTAGGCTCCCGTCGCACACACCACACCAATGAGTTCCGACGCCTACGACTACGAGGCCCTCGGCTTGGTCGCCGGCCTCGAAATCCACCAACAGCTCGACACCGAGACCAAACTGTTCTGTGAGTCGCCGACCGACCTTCGTGAGCCCGAGGAATCCGACCGAACGATCACGCGCTTCCTTCATCCCACGAAAAGCGAGTTGGGCGAACTCGACGACGCCGCCCTCGAAGAGAGCCGTGTCGACCGCGAGTTCGAGTATCTTGCCTACGACTCGACCTGTCTCGTTGAGGAAGACGACGAACCACCGACGGAGGTCGACGGCGAAGCCCTCTCGGTCGCCATGCAGATCGCCTCGCTGCTGGATATGGAAATCGTCGATCAGCTCCACGTCATGCGAAAGCTCGTCATCGACGGCTCGAACACCTCCGGCTTTCAGCGGTCGATGCTCCTCGGCCAGGAAGGCGAGATCCAGACCAGCGAGGGGCCGGTCTCGATCGTCGACCTCCTGCTCGAAGAGGAGTCCGCCCAGCGCGTCGAGGAATATGACGGCGGCGTCCGCTACAGCCTCGACCGGCTCGGTATTCCGCTTGTCGAGATCGGTACCGGCCCGGACATCCGCACCCCCGAACAGGCCAAGGAGGCTGCCAAACGGATCGGGATGTTGCTGCGCTCGACCGGGAAGGTAAAGCGGGGGCTCGGTACCATTCGCCAAGATGTCAACGTCTCCATCGCGGAGGGTGCCCGCGTCGAAATCAAAGGCGTGCAGGCCCTCGATCAGATCGATGAGATCGTCCGGCTGGAAGTCGGTCGCCAGTCCGAACTCGTTGATATCGCCGAGGAACTCCAAGCCCGAGACGCAAGCGTCGGCGACACGCAGGACGTGACCAACATCTTCGAGGACACTGACTCCGGCGTCATCGGCGGCGCGCTTGATGACGGCGGCACGGTGACGGCCGTCCCACTGTATGGATTTGACGGCCTCGTTGGCCGCGAGATCCAGCCCGATCGTCGGCTCGGTACCGAACTCTCGGATCACGCCAAGCGAAACGGTGCTGGCGGCATCTTCCACACCGACGAACTGCCGGCCTACGGCGTCACCGACGAGGAGGTCGCCGCGCTCCGCGAGGCCGTCGGCGCGGGCGACGACGACGCCGTCGCCATCGTCGCCGCCGACCCAGAAACAGCTGATCTCGCTATCGAGGCAGCTGCCGAACGCGCCGAAACCGCCATCGAGGGCGTCCCTGAGGAAACCCGCGACGCGACCGACGAGGGCACCACTCGCTATCTCCGCCCGCTACCCGGCGCGGCGCGGATGTACCCCGAAACCGACGTGCCGCCGGTCGAACCCGACCCCAGCGAGATCGACGAGCCCGAACTCCTGACCGAGAAGGTCGACCGCTACCAAGAGGAGTTTGATCTCGACAGCGGGCTGGCCGAACAGGTCGCCTACGGCCGCCGGATGCCGCTGTTCGAAGAGGCGGTCGACCGCGGGATCGACCCGACCTTTGCGGCCTCGGTGCTGGAAAGCACGGTCACTGAACTCCGCCGCGACGATGTTCCGGTCGAGAACATCGCCGACGCCCACTTCCTCGCTGTCTTCGATCTCGTTGCCGACGGCGAGTTGGCGAAAGAGGGCGTCAACGACGTGCTAACGGTGCTCGCCGAACAGCCCGATCTGACGGCCGAGGAAGCCATTGAAGAGGCCGGACTCGGCGGTGTCGACGACGACGAAGTCCGGGAGATCATCGCCGGCGTCGTCGAACGCAACGCCGACCAAGTCGCCGAAGAAGGCATGGGAGCCTTCTCAGGATTGATGGGCGAATGTATGGCGGAACTCCGCGGGAAAGCCGACGGCGACACGGTCAGCGACGTGCTGCGCGAGGAGATCGGCAAACGGAGCTAAGCGTCCTCGTGCACACAGTTCCGAAAGGCGTGAATACAGCTGCCGTTTGATGGTAAAAAATCTCGATATGTGGGGAGAAAGTATTAGTTCTACCACGATCAAGCCTTACGTAGATGTCGATACAGACTGACACACAGGGGCGGCTCTATCTTCCAGCGGAGCTTCGTGAGGAGTACGGCGAGAAGTTCCACGTTGTCAGGTATGATGACCGACTCGAACTGATCCCGATTGCCGACGATCCACTGGCGGCGGTTCGGGAGGCTGTCGGTGATGCCTTCGAGGGAAAATCGGCAGCAGCACTCAAAGAGGAGGCACTTGCGGCCGCCCAACGAGAAGCTAAAACCGACCTCAAACGGTCGGATGAAGAGACAGCAAGCGGTGAGAAATGACCTGCTTCGTTGAGACTGATTTCCTCGTCGCGCTGGCAAAAGATTCCGACTGGCTACAAGAACGTGCCGAATCGGTTCTCGAAGATAACGATGTAGTCACATCGCCGTTCTCATATCTCGAACTGCTGATTATCAACGAGCGACACGAGTACGACTATGCTCAACTGTTCGCCAATATGCTTGCCCTCGTTCCCGTTGGTACCGAAGAGGAACACCAGATCGTCCTGAAAGCGGTGACATATTACGAGGAGGGGATGACGCCATTCGATGCCTTCCACGCGGCAACTGCCGAAACTCGACGGCTGTCGATCTGTTCATCCGATACGGCATACGAGGCGGCGGATGCTGAACGGCTTCCGTTGGAACCACCTGAGGAGTCACGATGACGCTTTATTTCGAAGATCTGGCAGTCGGCGACGAGTGGACGAGCGACGACTACGAGATTACTCAAGATGAGATCATCGAGTTCGCCGAACAGTACGATCCCCAGTGGTTCCACACCGATCCCGAGCGTGCCGCCGAGGAGTCGATCTATGGGAGCCTGATCGCCGCGGGGTTCCACACGGCCGCGATCTCGACGCGGCTGTTCGTCGACTGTTTTTTATCTGACACCGCGACGCTCGGCGGGAAGGGGATCGACAAACTCCGCTGGCATGAGCCGGTGCGGCCAGGCGATCGACTCTCGATCCGCGCCGAAATTCTTGAGTTGGAGGCAGAAACCGATAGCCGCGGGCTGGCTGACATTCAGATCGAGACCGCGAACCACGACGGCGAGGTCGTCTTTTCGATGATCGCCTTAGTGATGTTTGCCCGGGGAGACGAGGCCTAAAATCGCCTGCATAAACCGCCGACAACGACTGTGGTTTGCCATCACACGGTCGACGGGGTTTGAAAGCGCTTTTATGTGGGTGCGCCAAACGACGGGGTACAGCCTATCCGGGTTGATGATACGCCTCGCCGTCAGGGATCTACCGTTTGGCGAGGTTGTGTGAGCCCGAGGATAGGGAGAGGAAAACTATGGCAGTTTACGTCAACTACGAAACCCCAGCCGACCTCGAAGAGCGCGCACTCGACGCCCTTGAGGTCGCCCGAGACACAGGCAGCGTCAAGAAAGGAACCAACGAGACCACGAAGGCCGTCGAGCGCGGCAACGCCCAGCTCGTCTTCGTCGCCGAGGACGTCTCGCCCGAAGAGATCGTGATGCATCTCCCCGAACTCGCCGAGGAGAAGGGTATCCCGGTCATCTTCGTCGAGACCCAAGACGATGTTGGCCACGCCGCCGGCCTCGAAGTCGGCAGTGCCGCGGCCGCCGTCACCAGCGCGGGCGACGCCAGCGACGACATCGAAGATATCGCCGAGAAGGTCGAGGAACTCAACTAACCACCCATGAGCGCAGAAGAGGAGACAACTGGCGACTCGACGGCCGCTGAGGTCATCGAGGTCGTCGGCAAAACCGGGATGCACGGCGAGGCCATGCAGGTCAAATGCCGCATCCGCGAAGGCTCGAACAAGGGCCGCATCATCACGCGCAACGTGTTGGGCCCGATCCGCGAGGGCGACGTGCTCCAGCTGCGGGAAACCCAGCGCGATGCGGACTCAATCGGAGGGCAATAACGATGGTTGAAACGCGAACGTGTGACTACTCAGGCGAAGAGATCGAGCCTGGAACGGGGACGATGTTCGTCAAGAAAGACGGCACCATCCTCCATTTCAAGGACTCGAAAGCTGAGAAGAACTACCGGCTCGGCCGCGAAGCCCGCGACCTCGAATGGACTGAGGCTGGCCGCAACGACGGCGGCCAACAATAAGACCCCACGGAGCATACCCTTCCTATGTCCTACGACGAGCGAACCTTTGTGATGGTGAAACCGGACGGCGTCCAGCGTGGCTTGATCGGGGAGATCATCTCTCGGTTTGAGCATCGAGGGTTAAAACTCGTCGGAGCCAAAGCCCTCCAACTCGACGAGGAGCGTGCGAAAACGCATTACAGCGAACACGAGGGCAAGCCGTTTTTCGAGGGCCTCGTCGAGTTCATCACCTCCGGGCCGGTGTTTGCGATGGTCTGGGAGGGGAAAGATGCCACCCGACAGGTGCGTCGGATGGTCGGCGCGACCGACCCTGCTGAGGCCGCCCCCGGCACGATCCGTGGCGACTACGGCCTTGATCTGGGTCGCAACGTGATCCACGCCTCCGACCACGAGGACGAAGGCGCAAACGAACGAGAGATCGCGGTCTTCTTCGACGACGCGGAGCTGCTTGACTACGAGCAGGCGACCGACGAGTGGCGCTACGAGTAGCTACGCGTCGGGTGTTCCGCGCCCATCTCCTACCGCATCGACACCGGTGATCTCAATTCGAGCACCGCTCTCCGCGCTGTCGGCAAGTGTCACGTCCCAGCCGTGGGCTGCGGCGATCTCACTGACGATATAGAGCCCTAACCCGGTTCCGTCGCGGGTTGTCGTGTACCCCCGCTCAAAGATGTTCTCGCGGTCATCGGGCGGCACGCCCGGGCCGTCATCCACGATAACAAACCCACCGTCGCAGTTCTCGACTGTGATCGTCACCTCGGTGCCGGTGTGGTCGATGCTGTTGCTGAACAGGTTTTCGAGCAGCTGGCTGAGCCGGCTCCGATCGGCTATGATCGTGCGATCCGTCTCGACACGCAGGGTCGCCTCCGCCGTCGAGAGAGTCGTCCAACACTCCCGAGCGATATCGTCGAGATCGACCGGTTCAACGGTATCGATCCCGTCGCCCTGTTTGGCCAACACGAGGAGATCGTCGATCAGCTGTTCCATCCGATCGACGGCCCGCTCGGCGCGCTCGAAGTGTTCGGTTTCGCCAGTTTCGACGGCTAACTCCAGTGAGCTCCCCATCACGTGCAGGGGGTTTCGGAGGTCGTGGCTGGCGATGCTGGCAAACTCCGCGAGCCGCTCGTTTTGGGCTTCAAACTGTTGTTGTGTCGCTCGTTGCTCGGTGATATCGACGTAGTGTTCGATCCGGCCGCCGGCATAGGGGCCATCCGGAATCGGGTAACTGGCGTGTTCGAGCCACCGATCGTCGCGGCTGTCGTCGCCGACAACATGGCAGGTGAACTGCTCGATGTAGGTGTTGTCGTCGTAGGTGGCACACACCGTCTCGGCGAACCGCTCGGGCTCGGCGAAGATGTGTTTGAGCCGGTCGTTGATGAGTTGTCGTTTGTCCTTACCGAGCACGTCGGCACGGTCGATACCAAAGTAGTTCTCAACCCCCTCGTTGAGCCAGACGACCGAGAAATCGCTGCCGAGGACGAAGATGCCAACCGAGGAGATCGCCAAGCCGTCTTCGATCAGCGACCGGTAGGCTGGCTCGCCGTCGCTCGCCGTGTCGATATCGGTTGTTTCACCGTGTTGGCCACCAGCCATCGCGGTTTGGTGGCCCGCCCCGGTCGCATCGGTGTCGTCAGTTGTCGGCGTGGTGTCGACAGCCGTGTGGATCCGTTCTGCCAGTGCTGTCGTGTGGTCGTGGTGTGATTCGGCGGGATGGCCCCCACCGGCGTTCCCCTCGCCAACGATCGGCGGGTCACGTGGCGGCGGCGCAAGCAAACACGGACACCCAGGGGCGGTGTTCCACAGCGTGTCCATCGTCGTCTCGTCTGCTCCGGCGACAGCGTCGGGGGTGACAACGAGACAATCAGCGGCGTCAGATGACAGTCGTGTACACCCCTCGGCCACGCTGTCGGCTCGCTTCACGTCGAAGCCATCGCGGTCAGCCAGCGGCGGCGACTTCGATCCGGGCGTCGAACCACCGATATAGAGGACGCGGATCGATGCAGGCATAACATGTGTTCTGAGTGGTACGAATAAAATAGTGGCGATTGCTATCCAAGCATTGGCCAAATATAGTATTTATCTACTGTGTATTTTCAATATCGTCTAGAGAACGCCCATTTGGTCGAGTCGTTCCGGCAGATACGTATCCGTGACGAAATCCAGCCCGTTGGCCGCCAGCGACTGCTGTTCGGCCTTTTTGCCGATATCGAGTTGCAGTTCGATCTGCTCCTCCCAGTAGTCGGTCTGGAAGCGCGGATCGGTCAACTCCGACTCAAGGGCGTTGATATCAGAGTCCGCCAGCGGATCGGTCGGGAGATCGTATTCGACGATATCGGTCGGCTGGATGCCGACGTAGCGCGCCTCAGGTGTGGCGAGATGCTCCGAGAGGTGGGCGGATTTGATCGAGCCGTAGGCGACCGAGCCATAGATCCGGTACGACCACGGGTCGCCGTCACAGAAGACCACGACCGGCAGATCAAGCTCATCGTGCAGCCGTTTGGTGATCCGGCGGGTCGCCCGGGCGGGCTGGCCTTTGAGGTGGACGACGAGGCAGTTGTACTGCTCGTCAAATCCGTTTTCGATCAACCGGTCGCGCATGCCACCGGTCTCGACACAGAGGACGAAATCGATGTCGGCGTCCAGAAACTCGATCGTATCGGGGTTGTTCGGGATCTGGTAGCCGCCCTCACCAACGTCTTTCTGACAGTGGATCTCGCGTTCGCCCCTTCGCGTTTGCTCGCGCAACAGCAGCGGCCCCATCAGCGTCGCCCCGGACTCCTCGGGGCGCATATGGAAGTCCTCGCGGGTGACCTCCGAGACGATCTCAAGATCCTCGATCAGCTGGTTTGACTCGTCCTGATCGGAGAAATGGGCCTCCTCGTTGTCCCACGACTCCGAGAGGTAGTAGAGTTCACGCAGCGTCGAGGAACGATCCTGGTCGAGTTGCTCCGCGAGGAACTCGATGGTGTAGACGGCTTTCAGCAGCTTGCGGGCTCCCCGCACCGAGTTCGCACTCCGTGTCGAGGTGCGGTCGCCATAGACCCAGACCCCGGAATCAGGATCATACTCGATGTTGCTCTTGGTTCGGGTTGGCAGCGTCATATGCGGGATCTCGCCGTCGGCGAACTGGTCGTAAAACTCGGCGGCAAGATCGATGAGCTGTTCGCGGGCGCGTTCTTCGTTGAGTTTCGTGCTCATAATTGGGTTAGATTGGTTGGGTGTGGGTTCGTCGTGGCTCAGGCGTTCAGTGTCAGCTTCTCGCTTTCGACACCCTCGACGGTGATGTCGAACTCGGCGTCGTCGCCGACTGTGTAGGTGAGTTTCGTCTCCTCGCCGGCCGACAGCGACGGCGACCACTGGATGAACCACTCGCCGTCGAGATCGACGACGGTGGCTCCGTCACCGTCGACATCGGTCGGTTCAACCGAGACGATCTCCGTGATCTCGGGTGTTTCGGCGCGATCCGAATAGTTCTCGACATGGAGCGTCACCGTCCCATCGTCGATCTCGCGGTCGATACAGAGGTTGTTCATGATCCGGCCCATCGCGGCGTCGATGTTGGGTCGCTCCTGGCCGGTCACCTCGGCGACCTTGTCGGCCATCTCCGGGAGGATCTGACTGAGGACGCTTTGTTTCTGTTGGCGTTTCTCAAGGGAGCGTCGCTTGTTGAGATAGGATTTGAGTTCGCGGGCGGCCTCCCGGATCGCCAACTCGATCTCGTCTTCGATTTCGGGAATGTTCGCAATCGCATCCTTCGATTCGCTGGTGAAGGGGACGTTCGTTGAGGCGACGTGAATCATCAGTACGGCGGGGCCGTTCGGCAGGCCACTCCCGCCGGGCTGATCAAGCCCGTAGTTCCGCCAGCCAATCTGTTTGACCACATCTGTCGAGCTACAGGCCCCCTGTTGGTAGACCAGCGGGACGCGGTTGGCAAACCGGAGGAGATCGATCTTCCCCTCCGACGGGAGGTCGCCACCGTAGGCGATCCCGGCTTCGACGATGAAGGGGTCGCCGCCGTGGACTTCGGCATCCCGCGTTGCGGCGGCGAAGAAATCAGCGTCGTACTCCTTACGGAGGCCGGCCTCGACGAGGTCGGCCGTGATCGGTGAGAGACAATCCGTCGGCGGCGCGAGGATGTCGGTCGCCCGCATCGCTTCCAACAGTTCGCTGGCGGTGTCGCGGTCGCCGTCGATCGCGCTGATCTTCGGTACATCGTCGGGAACCGTCTGGGCAGTCGACCACAGGGCCTCGGTGATGTTCTCGCGGGCGGTCTCGCCGAGTGTTACGTCGTCGTACTCGACGGTCGCATCGGCGGCCGCCTCGACCATTGCCGACAGGTCGTCGTGTGTTACCCGGAACCGTCTGTCGTCGTCATCGCCGAGACCATCGGCTCGTCGGGCTAGCCGCTCGGCGAGGGCTTCGACGGTTTCGTCGTCCTTCCGGCTGCTCGTGGCATCGTCAACGAGACCGTAGAGCCCGGGCGTGAGATGATCGCGGCCGGGCTCCTCGCCGTTGGTCTCGTCGTCCTCGAAGGCGGTGAGTTCACCCCACGCGGCGGCGACAGCGGCTTCTCGAACCGTCGCCCCGAACGTGCGGCCGGTGTCGGCTTCGACGCCGTCGGCGATCTCGTCGACGATACCCGCCAACTCGGAGTACGCGGTGCGGTCACGGCCGCGCAGCGTCGATTCGATTTCGGTGGCGAACGTCTCGGTCGCCTCAGCTCCCTTGTTGGCAACGGCGTCGGTGACAGCCCCCGCGATGTCGATGCCGGTGGCGGGGGTGGGCCAGGCGAGTTCGCGGCCGAAGTGGCGGTCGCGGAACGAATCGAGGACTTTGTCGGCGGTTTTCTTCCCGACACGGGTGAACTCATCTTGGAGGAATCCCGAGACAGAGTACGAATCCGTCGCGGCGATCATCTTGATCAGCGTGCCGAGTTCGACGCCGTGAGGGTGTGGGCGGATCTCGCTGGTTTCCGCGGGCAGTTGGTCGGTGCCGCGTTCGAATTTGAGTGGTTCCTCAAGCCCGGGTTCGCGCAACTCTATTCTGGCGTGTGGGTTGACAACGGCCGTGTTTTTGATATACTGGTGGAGCTGCTGGCGGGCCCGCATGTTTGCTTCCATCTCCAACTCGATGCGTGTGCCGTGGGTACGATCCCACGTTGTCGGCTCCGAGTCCCGGATTTCCGGCTCGTTGGTGTCGGTGTCGATGATGAGCTCGAAGTATTCGGCCTGGTCGGCTTCCTTCGTTCGACTCGTGATCTTGGCGGGTTTGCCGCTGGTTAGTTGCGAGTAGAGGACGGCCGCCGAGATCCCGATCCCCTGCTGCCCGCGGCTGTTTTTCACGCTCAGCGCGCCATCGTTGCAGACGACGAAGTTCTCATCGTGGCCGGTCGCGCCCGGCACGGAGATGTCGTAGACGTACTCGGGAGATTCGGTTTCGGTGACCGACTCAACCGGGAGCAGACACATATCCGTCTCCGACAGGCCCTGCAGGTTCTGTATCGTCGACCAGAGTTCCGTGAGCTGGTCGGTCGGCTGATGGTCGTCATCGAGCAGCCCCCACCCTTTGAGGTTGTGACTGTACCGTGGTTCGTCGACGTACTCGCCGGCAATCGCCGCCTCGATCAAGTCCGCATACGTCTCTGCGTGATCGATCTTTGAGCCGACGCCGGCGGCCATGAGCAGGCCGGGCACCGAATCTGGCACTGTTTTGCTGTCTGCTCGTCCAACCCGCACGTCGTCGAGAAGCGAGGTGGGGATCCGTTTGTACGTCTGTTCGGTCGTGTCCTTCGACGGTGCAAAGACATCTGCGAGGTCTGTATCGTCGCCGTAGACCTTGGTTCGGTACTGCTCGGTCTCACCTGCGGCGTACCCGTCCGTGTTCGACGCGACCTCCGTGCTCGCCAGCACCCCTTGCATGTTCCACAGCACCGATAGTTGGCGGGCAAGCGTTTCGCTCGTTGTCGTATGCGAGAGTTCATTGCTGGGATGGCTATCCGAGCCGTCGCCCTGATACAGCGCGGCGATGAACTGCTGTTGTAGCTCAGCATCGAGTTCAAAGACGAATGAGGGAATCCGTTTGTTTCGTGCCGCATCGCCGCAGGCCGAATGCAGAAACATCGCCAACGGCGATCCGAAGGCCTTCACGCGCGTCGCGTTCCGCTCGCGGTCGACAGTCGTCGTCGTGCCACCGACGGCGGCGACGGCCTGCTCGGTCGCTTCGATCAGCTCGGACTCATGGCTGCCGAAGGTGAAGCCGATCTGCCTGTCATCAACATGACCCTCCGAGATGTAGTACGCCACGAGTTCGACGAGTCGTTCGTCGGCCGGCAACGTCACCGGGATCGTCGTCTCCTCGCCGCCGACCTGATAGGTGACAAACTCACAGTCGGCAGCCTGCTGTTCCCAGCCGAGTTCGAGCACGGTTTCGGCGGGGAGATAGCCGTCCTCGATGTAGTTGGTCTCGAAACTGTCGCGGAGGATTTCGACGCCCTCGTGGACGTAGTAGTACCGTTCCCGGTTGCTGTCAGGAGCGGGTTTCTTGCGGACGGTGTCCTCGCTCCGTAGGGTTTCGAGTTGCTCGCGGTCAAAGCCGTAGACATAGCAGCGGCGACCGTCAAGCTGGTCGGCGGTGATATGATTGAGGAGGTTGATCTCTTCGGTGGTCTCCTCAGGCTGCGGGAGGCGACGGGGGGTTAACAGCGTATCGCCGGGCTGTAGATCGCCGGCGGCAACCTCTCGGGTTTCGCCGTCTTTGTTGAGGGTGAAGACGCTGTGGTTGCCGGTCACCTCGACCGTTCGGCCCTTTTGTGTCGTCACCTCGTAGGTCGCTTCCTCGGTTTCGTGACGGATCGCGTGCGTTACCGGCTGCCACGTCATCTTTTGTGTCTCGCGGTCGAAACACGGCACCTCGATCCCGTCGCCGACCGGGGCAGTACCCCCGCCGTCGGCTGGGAGATACGCATCGCATAGCGTCCCGATTGAGACGAACTCGATGTCCCCGTCGCGGCGGACGAGCAGTCGCTGATCCGGGGTCAGTGATTGCTCACGGGCATGGAACCTGGAGCCGTACAGCAGTTTGCCGAAGATCTTCGGGACTTGGTCTTTCGTAATCCCGGGGCCGTTGTCCTCGACGACAACGCGGTAGTAGTCGCCGACCTCACTGATCTCGACGTAGATATCGGGTCTGATCCCGGCTTCCTCGGTGGCGTCGAGGGCGTTGTCGACGGCCTCCTTGACCGCGGTGACGAGGCCGCGAGCCCCCGAGTCGAAGCCGAGCATATGCTTGTTCTTCTCGAAGAACTCGGCGATGGAGATCTCGCGTTGGCCCTTGGCCAACTCCTCGGCGATCCCCTCGTCGGCACCGAGTTCCGCCTGGAAGGATGTCATGCTATGAACCCTCTTTCGCCGGGGGGAGTATAATTTGTGTGACTGTCCGCCCGGCTACGCGCGCGCGGGTGCGGGAGCTTTATGCCACGGGGTCTACTAGGAGTGTATAGTTCTATGGCAGACGAAAGCGACTACGGAGCCGGACAGATCCAAGTCCTTGAGGGCTTGCAGGCTGTCCGCAAACGGCCGGCGATGTATATCGGCTCGACCGACGGTCGCGGGCTCCACCATCTCGTTTATGAGGTCGTCGACAACTCGATCGACGAGGCGTTGGCGGGCTACTGTGACCACATCGAGGTGACGATCCACGACGACGGCTCCGTCTCGGTCGCCGACGACGGCCGCGGGATACCGGTCGACATCCACGAGGAGTACGATCGGCCGGCCGTCGAGGTCATCATGACCGTCCTTCACGCCGGCGGGAAGTTCGACAACAAATCCTACCAGGTCTCCGGTGGGTTGCACGGCGTCGGCGTCAGCGTCGTCAACGCCCTCGCCAAATCCCTGGAGGTCGAGGTGCGCCGCGATGGCTATCTCTGGACGCACAGCTTCGATCACGGCGAGCCCGAACCCGACGGCTTCCAGCAGGTTCGCCAACTCGAACCCGACGAGGAGACCGGCACGCAGATCCGCTTTTGGCCGGACGACGACATCTTCGAGACGACCGAGTTCACCTACTCGACGCTGGCCAACCGCCTCCGCGAGCTTGCCTTTCTCAACTCCGGCGTCAAGATCACACTCACCGACGACCGCACCGACGAGGAAGACGTGTTTCTGTATGACGGCGGCATCAAGGAGTTCGTTCACTATCTCAACGAGACGAAAACCCCGCTCCACGAGGAGGTTATCTACTTCGACGACGAGGAAGACGATATCGCCGTCGAGATCGCCATTCAGGCCACTGACGAGCTCCAGGGCTCGATTCATGCCTTCGCCAACAACATCAACACCCGCGAGGGCGGCACCCATCTCACCGGCTTCAAGACCGCGCTCACCCGGGTTATCAACGATTACGCAAACGACCACAATCTGACGACCGATCTCGATGAAAACCTCAAAGGCGAGGACGTACGGGAGGGTCTCACCGCGGTCGTCTCGATCAAACACCCCGACCCGCAGTTCGAGGGCCAGACCAAGACCAAACTTGGCAACAGCGAGGTTCGCGGGATCGTCGAAAGTGCGACCCACGAACACCTTCGAACCTATCTCGAAGAAAATCCCGACACCGGCGAAGCCGTCGTGGCGAAGGCCGCCGAGGCAGCCCGTGCGCGAAAGGCAGCCAAACAAGCCGAGGAACTAACGCGCCGAAAATCGGCGCTGGAATCGACCGCCCTGCCCGGCAAACTCGCCGACTGCCAGACGCGTGAACCCAGCGAGAGCGAGCTGTTTGTCGTCGAGGGCGACTCCGCCGGCGGCTCGGCCAAACAGGGCCGCGACCGCCACAATCAGGCGATCCTCCCGATCAAAGGCAAGATCCTCAACGTCGAGAAACATCGTCTCGATCGCATTCTCGAAAACGACGAGATCCGCGCGCTGATCACCGCGATCGGCGCGGGCGTTGGCGAAGAGTTCGATATCGAGGAGGCGCGGTATCACAAGATCATCCTGATGAGCGTCGATGGCGAGGAACACGGCTTTGTCCGCGATGGCGACGGCAACACCCAGTTCGTCGAGATCGGTTCGTTCATCGACGGTGTGATCGACGCCGACGGCGATGGCTACGACGACTACGAGGTACTCTGTTTCGGTCGCGACGACAACCGAACCAAGTTCCGGCCGATCGATCAGGTGATCCGCCACAAGATCGATGAGCCGCTCTACGAGATCGAAACGGACTACGGGCGGAATCTGAAAGTCACCGCCTCACACAGCGTGTTCGTCCACCGCAACGGAGAGATCCAGCTAGCCAGCGGCGACGAGATCGAATCGGGCGACGAGGTCGTCGCCCCACGGTCGATCCCCGTCTCCGGCGACCGTGATGGCGATCGGATCGACCTGCTGGCCGAACTCGTCGCCCGACAGGACAAACTGGACTCGGAACTCTACGCCCGTGGTGAAGGGATCGAAGAGATGTTCAAACAGCAGGTTCGCGCGGAGTACGCCACCGACGGCGGGGCCGTCGCCCGCGCGGAGCCGCGCGTCGAGATCCCGGAATCGGTTCGCTCACAACTTCGATCCGAACGAACCGATGCGGGACTGACACAGCAGGACGTGTGTGATGCCGTCGGCGTCTCCCAGCCGATCACAGTCTCGCAGTGGGAGCGTGGTAACTCGCGGCCGACGGTCTCGAACTTCGAGGCCTACTGTGGGGCGGTCGGCGCGTCGCCCGCCGCAGTGATGGACGATGTGACTGTCGGCGACTCGCTGCTCGATCAACGCTGGAACAACCAGTACGAGGGCGCGCCGACCAACCGCGTTCGTGACTACGTTCGGATCAGCGATCTTGAGGAGTCGGATCTCGACGACATCCCCGAGGATGCCCACGTTGAGTTGACACCGGAACATTACGCCGATCATGGGATCGATCGCTACATCAGGATCGACGAGACGCTCTGTGAGCTGTTCGGCATCTACGCAGCCGATGGATCAAGTTCGCCGCGCAACGGAATCCGCCTGGCGATTGGTGACACCAATGCGTCGTTACGAGAGCATTACATCGATGCGTTCGAGGCGGTCTTCGGGATACCGGCCAAACACAGCGAGGCCGACGACCGCGTCGACGAGGTTAAACTCGTCAACCGCGCCGCAGCCCTCGTCTGGGAACACGCCTTCGGCTTCGATGGCGAAACGGCAGTCAAAAAATCGGTTCCGGATCTCGTCTTCGACGTGTCGTCGTCGTGTCAGCAGGCGTTCCTCCGCGGATATCTGCACGGCGATGGAACCGTCAACGAGAATCGGATCGCGTGGACGACTTGTTCACGCGATCTCGCCAGTGGTCTCATGTATCTGCTCTCCGCACAGGGCGTCATGGGCTCTCACTCCACCACACCGCCGTCGGTTCTCGATGCCGGCTACGAGACGAACGCGGAGCGACACACCGTCACGGTCGCAGCGCGCGCTGATCTCGACCGGATTCGTGACGTATGGGCATCCCACCGTAACGGCGACGCACTCGTGCCGAAAATCGATGACGGCCACGACAATCCGGGTGCAAGGCGATACCGTGAGATATCCGATGACCTTATCGCCCTTTCGGTGAGAGAGGTATCGGAAGTCGAGCCGTCCAGCGAGTACGTCTACGACTTCTCCGTTGAGAGTGACGAGAACTTTATCGCCGGCATGGGCGGGCTCTGTGCGCATAATACGGACGCGGATGTTGACGGAGCCCATATCAGAACACTCCTCTTAACCCTGCTATACCGCCATATGCGGCCGTTGATCGAAGCTGGCTACGTCTATGCCGCTCAACCGCCGCTGTACCGCGTGCGCTACCGCGGGAACACCTACGACGCGATGACAGAGGCTGACCGCGACCGGATCGTCGAAGAGAAGTGCAACGGCAACCCAACCCAGGTGCAACGGTTCAAAGGTCTTGGCGAGATGAACCCGGATCAACTGTGGGAGACGACGATGGATCCAGAGAATCGCATCCTCAAGCGGATCACCATCGAGGACGCCGCGGCGGCCGACCGGATGTTTTCGGTGTTGATGGGCGACGCCGTCGAACCGCGGAAACAGTTCATCAAGGAACACGCGACCGACGCCGAATGGGTTGATATCTAATGAGCACAGATCTCCCTGATGACTCCGACGTAGACGCCGCACGCATCGAAACCGCCCGGATCGAAGACGAGATGGAGCAGTCCTACATCGATTATGCGATGTCGGTCATCGCCGGGCGCGCACTGCCCGATGTCCGCGACGGCCTCAAACCCGTCCACCGCCGCATCCTGTATGCGATGCACGAAGCTGGCGTCTCGGCGGGCTCGGCCCACCGCAAAAGCTCCTCGATCGTCGGTGAGACGATGGGTGATTTCCACCCCCACGGCGACAGCGCGATCTACGACACCCTCGCCCGGATGGCGCAGGATTTCTCGATGCGGTATCCGCTCGTCGACGGCCAGGGGAACTTCGGCTCTGTTGACGGCGACCCGCCGGCCGCGATGCGCTATACGGAGGCCCGCATGGCACCGATCGCCGAGGAGTTGCTGGCCGACATCGACAAGGATACCGTCGATTTCAGCGCGAACTACGACGACCGCCTGCAGGAGCCTGACGTACTCCCGTCGGCGTTCCCGAATCTCCTCGTCAACGGCTCCTCCGGGATTGCCGTCGGGATGTCGACGAACATCCCGCCGCACAACCTCGGCGAGGTGATCGATGCGACCGTCCACCTGATCAACAACCCCGAGGCGACCGTCGAGGATCTGATGGAGCACGTCAAGGGGCCGGATTTCCCGACCGGTGCTAACATCGTCGGCCGGGGTGGCGTCCACTCGGCGTACAAGACCGGCCGCGGTCGCGTCCGCGTCCGCGCCGAGTTCGAGGTCGACGAGGAGGAGGGCCGGATCGTCATCACCGAACTCCCCTTCCAGGAGAACAAGGCCCGTCTCGTCGAGCGCATCGCCGAGGATGTCAACGAGGGCAAACTGGAAGGGATCCGTGACCTCCGCGATGAATCTGACCGCGACGGCATCCGCGTCGTCATCGACCTCAAACGCGATGCGATGGTCGATGTCGTCAAAAACCAGCTGCTCGAAAGTCACCTCGAATCGACCTTTGGCGTCATCAACCTCGCACTCGTCGACGGCGCGCCACAGGTGCTGGATCTCCGGGAGACCATCCAGCACTACCTCGATCACCGTCGTGAGGTCGTCCGCCGTCGCTCTCAGTACGAACTCGACGAGGCCGAGGATCGCGCCCACATCCTCGAAGGGCGACTGACCGCGCTCAACAACGTCGATAGCGTTGTCGAAACCATTCAGGATGCCGACGACCGCGACGCCGCAAAAGCCGCCCTGCGGGAGGAGTTTGCGTTCTCCGAGGAGCAGGTCGCCCACATCGTCTCGATGCAGCTCGGCTCGTTGACCTCGATGGAGGCCCAGGCGATCAAAGACGAGTACGAGGAGGTACAGGCGCGGATCGACCGCCTTCAGGAGATCCTCACCAACGAGAGCGAACTGCTGGGCGTCATCGAGGACGAACTGCTCGAAATCAAAGACGAGTACGACGACGAGCGACGCACCTCGTTTATCGAGGACACCGACACCGTCGCCCACGAGGATCTGATCCCCGAGGAGGATATCGTCGTCGCCATGTCCGAAGACGACTACATCAAGCGGATGCCGCTGTCGACCTTTTCCGCTCAGCACCGCGGCGGCAAAGGGATCATCGGCACCGACCTCAAGGAGGGCGATTCGGTCTCCTCGGTGTTTGTCGCCAACACCCACGACTACCTGCTCTGTTTCACGAATCAGGGCCAGATCTACAAGCTCCGCGGGTTCCAGATCCCCGAGATGGGCCGCACCGCCCGCGGCAAATCCGCGGTCAACATCCTCGATCTCGACGACGGCGAGGAGTTGACTGCCGTGGTCAACACCGACGACATCGAGATCGAGGACGGCGACGCCGACCGCTATCTGACGATGGTGACCCGGGACGGCTACATCAAACGAACCGATGTCGCGGCGTTCCAGAACATCCACACCTCGGGGATCCGTGCGATCCGCCTGGAGGATGGTGACGAACTCACCGACGTGGAGGTTACCGACGGCGACCGGACGCTCGTGGTAACAACCGCGGGCGGCATGTCGATCCGCTTCGACGAGGACGATGTTCGCGCGATGGGCCGGAGCGCCCGGGGCGTCCGTGGGATCGACCTCCAAGACGGCGATACGGTCGCCGGCGTCGCCGCCGTCGACACCGACCGCCACAGTTGGGTGCTGACGGTCACCCAAAACGGCTACGGCAAACGCTCCGATATCGACGACTATCGTGTCCAATCGCGCAACGGAAAGGGGCTGATCGACATCAAAACCGGCGACCGAAACGGGCCGGTCTGTGCGATGGAGACCGTCGGGCCGGGCGACCACCTCGTCGTGATGAGCCGGTCGGGCCAGATCATGCGAACACCCGTCGAGGATATCTCGACGGTCGGTCGCAACACGATGGGCGTGATCGTCATGGATCTCGAAGCAAACGACCGTGTCGCCTGCCTTGATGTGATCCCACGGGAGATGGTGACCGATGAATCCGAGGCCGACGTTGATCTCGACGCCGACCCCGAGACAGCGACCGCAAGCGACGACTAACGCGTGAACGAGTTTCCGTCCGTTCAACCGGTCGCAGACGCGCCGGACGACCTTCTGTCGGGCCATCTCTGGCTGTTGGAGCTGATCGACGGCCGGCCGCTCCGCTTTCAGCTACAGGACTCCGGGCTACTCCGCGTCGGCGACGCCGAGACCGTCTACGCCGATCCCAACGCCATCCCGCTCCCATTTCAGTGTGCGGTTCAGCACATCCGGGAGTCGCTTGACCGCGCGGCGTTGCGGGCGGCTGTCGACGATGTGGAGGGGGTCACCTTCTACGGCGTGGCGACCACCCGGGAGTCGGTGCCCTACGATCTTGGTTCGATGCCCCCGTTTCTTGGGACTGACGTGTGGGCAGCCGACGACGAGGCGTTTCGCCCGCCGGATGCCGCCGATGGCATCTTTCGACGGCTCGGGCTCGACCCCGTCAACACCTTTCGGCGCGAGGTTCACGCTCGGGATTTCAGCGTCGACACCTACGAGATTCCGGGGTCGGCGTGGTACGACGGCCCGGCCGCGGGCGTCGTGATCCGGGATAAGCAGGGCCACCGCGGCAGGGTATCGCATGCTGCTGTCCCGACAGCTACACCAGCACTAGAATCAGCCAAGTCAGCCACAGCACCCTCGATCGATGGGCTGATCACCGAATACGCAACGGGCGAGCGGATCGACGCGATCGCTGCGTCGCTCCGGGCGGCAGACCAGCCGGTCGCCGTCGATGCGGTAACTGATCGACTCTGTGCGGCTGTTGGTCGCCGCCATCCTGACGCCTTTCTGGGTGCCGACAGCCTCGATCAGGCCGGGTTCCGATCGGCTGTCGCCGAACAGGTGCAACGACAACTGCAGCCCTGAGCGTGTCTGTCACAGGACACGATCGGTGGAACAGAGAGGATTTGTTTGTCACCTCGAAAGAATTTTGCGCCGAGGCCGAACTGAAATTTATCACCTGAACTGTAATTATTCTTCCATCGGATTTATGCGTAGTCCCATCGAACGGAAGCACATGTCATCGATCGAACTCACGCCAAGTCAGAAAACGATTCTGACCGCACTGACCAACCTCCACCGCGAGGCCGAAGACGCGATCAAAGGCGAGGATATCGCCGAGGAGGTCGACCGCAACCCCGGGACGATCCGCAACCAGATGCAGAGCCTCAAAGCACTCCAACTCGTTGAGGGGGTTCCCGGTCCGAAAGGCGGCTATAAGCCGACCGCCGACGCCTACGAGGCCCTCGATGTTGATCAGATGGATGAGCCCGCGCCGGTACCGCTTCAGCACGACGGTGAGTCGATCAACAACGCGACCGTCGAGAGCATCGATCTCTCCAGTGTTCACCACCCGGAGCTCTGCCGGGCCGAGATCCACCTTCAGGGCTCGATCCGTGACTTCCATGAGGGTGATTCGGTGACCGTCGGTCCGACGCCGCTGTCGAAGCTGAAGATCACCGGCACGCTCGATGCTAAGGATGACACCGACAGTATTCTGATCCTCGAGATCGACGAGATGGTTGCCCCGGTCGACGAATAGCGCGTTTTTCTGTTTTTTCGCGGGTGGTGGATGGTGTTCCTTCCTGGTTACATGTCGCTCCAGGCACTGATGGCGCGTTTTGTCGAGCTTATCTCGGCGATCCAGCGGGCGGCGATCGCTTTCTTCAGTGTTCTGGCGGCGACCCCACCGAAGGTGTTGATCGGAACCCCGATCACATCATGGGCAACGGCGTCTTCGCCGACCGAGATAGCCGTTCCCTTATCCTTGTGTTGCCACGATTTCAGCGGCGCGCCCCGCAGTGCGCGAACCAGGTTCTCGCCGGCGACCTCCGCGGCCGTCCAGGCGGCCTCCGCGGTCGGCGGTGCCTGTTCGTCGCCGCCCTGGTCGATCAGCGCGGTGTCGCCGATCGCAAACACCCGGTCGTCGCTGGTCTGGAAGTTTGATTCGACGTGGAGCCGGTTCGATCGCTCATCCGTCGCAAGCTCGCTGTTGGCGGCCGGCTCGTGGCCGGTGATACCGCCGGCCCACACGAGCACGTCGTACGGCATCGATTCCTCGCCAAGGTAGACGGAGTCGTCGTCGACCTCGGAGATGAAATCCCCGGTAAGGATCTCGATATCGCGTTCCAGCAGGCGTTTTCGGAGCGCGCCCTGTACCTCGGGATCGTTGCCCGGGAAGATCTCATCAAGACCTTCGATCAGCGTGATATCGATCGGCGCGTGGGTGTCGTCGCGGTAGCCGGCGATCTCACCGGCGATCTGGATGCCTGATAGCCCCGCACCGCCGACCACCACCTGTGCCGGTTCAGACTGCGTGGCCTCCTCGCCGGCCGTCCGAACCGCCTCATGGATCTCACGAGCATCGTCGAGACTCTTCATCGTCAGCGAGTGTTCTTCGAGGCCGTCGATCCCGAAGAAGGCCGTCGAGCTACCGACCGCCACAAGCAGGTAATCGTAGTCGACGGCCTCGCCGTCCTGCAGTTCGAGCGTCTGTTCGTCGGTGTTGATATCCGTGACGCGGTCGCGGATGAAGTTCGTTGCCGGCGATTTGATCTCATCGACCGGGATCGCTACCTTTGATTCGACCTCGGGACGCCGGATCACCCGATGGGTCTCGTGGAGGACAAGATGGTAGTCGTGTTCGGAGATCCAGGTAAGCTCGGCTTCCCCATCATCGACCTCGTCTTCAAACGATTTGACGGCTCCAGTACCGGCATAGCCGGCACCGACGACAACGACGTTGGCTGACATACCACTGCCTCTGGGGCCCTCGGATAAAGCGGCTTTGGAACGGTGTGGCCGCCTCCTCACTCAAGCGAAAGGCCGGGATGCCAGCGGTCGACACCGGCGGCCGCCTTTGCGGCGTCCATCTTGGCCAGCAGCGCGACCGCGAGGCTCGCCGTTTCAGCGGCTGCTCGCGCGCCGATCGTCTCGAACTCGCCGGTTTCGCGGTTGGCGTACACCGCACACACCGCCCCCGCTCGCAGATCATAGAGACCGGCAATCGTAAACAGCGTTGCGGCCTCCATCTCGATGTTGGCGACGTTGGCCGATTTGAGCGTTTCCAACAGGTCGTCGCTGCCGGGGGCCTCATACCCCTCGAAGCCGGGCCGCCCTTGGCCGGCATAGAAGCTGTCGGTGCTGAGGGTGACGCCGACGTGGTACTCGTATCCCAGTCGCTCGGCGGCGGCGACCAACGCGGCGATCACCTCGTAGTCGGCACTCGCCGGATACGTCTCGTCGATATACTCGCTGCTCGTTCCCTCACCGCGCATCGCCCCCGAGGTAATGACAAGATCGCCGACGGCGATGTCGGGCCGGACGGTGCCACAGGAGCCCACCCGGATGAGCGTCTCCGCGCCGACGCGGGCAAGCTCCTCGACGGCGATGCCTGTCGAGGGGCCGCCGATCCCCGTGGAGGTGACCGATATCGGCGTCTCCCGATACCGGCCGGTTGCGGTGCGGTACTCCCGGTGGCTGGCAACCTCGGTCGCCGACTCCCATACGTCGGTGATCGTTGCCAGCCGATCCGGGTTCCCCGGCAGGAGGACGCTGTCGGCAACGTCGTCGTCGGTGACTTCGAGGTGGTACTGGCGATCGGTGTTTGGGTCTTCGCTGTCTCTTCTCTCGGGTGGGGTATCTCCGTCCGTCATGATGGTTCCTCACTGTCTGTGTCACCCACCTCGTGTGGCGGTTCCGCGTCGTCGCTGGCCTCGGCAGCGGCCGACAGCGTTGACGCCGAGATCGTTTCGGGGAGCAACTCGCCGAGGGTGTAGGTCGTGACCGCGCCGTCGCCGAGATCAGAGACGATCGTGAGGTCGTCCCCACAGAACTCCGCGAGCGTCTGTCGGCACATCCCACAGGGGGTAACGCCGTCGCGGACGCCGGAGCTAACCGCCAGCCGCTCGAACTCTCGGTGGCCTGCTGCTACCGCCGTTCCGATCGCCACCTCCTCGGCATGGAGGCTGTTGGAGTAGTTGGCGTTCTCGATGTTGCAGCCGGTGAAAATCTCGCCGTCGGCCGTCCGGAGGGCGGCTCCGACGCGGTACTCGGAGTACGGGACGTAGGCCTCGGCGAGTGCCTCGCGTGCGTGTTCGATCAATGGATTGTCCATACCGAGCAGGGAGGGCCGACCAGCAAATAGCTTGGCGTGGAACCATCGATAATAATATTTAATTAGCAGGGGAGCAGACAGATCGGCATGGATCGACCACCGTCGCCGACGCGCTACGACGGGCTGTTGGCCGCGATGCCCGCCTCTGTTGCTGGCGGTGCGGCCGCGGGCTGGTGGCTGGCGATCCCGCTGCTCGCCGGCGTCGGGGTTGGTGCCGGGGTTGCCGCGATCATGATCGGGCTCTCGATCGCCATGGCACCCCCAACAGCCGGACAGAAAGGCTGTAGTCATCGCGGCTCATACCGACCCTGTGACGACTGACAGCGACACCGAGACCGGTGCCGGACGGCGGATCCTTCTCCTGTTAGGCGGTGGTACGGTTGTCCTCGGTGGCGTGCTTGGCTTTGTTGTCGGTGCCAACGGCGGTGGCGGGATCGACGCCATCGAACCCCTTGGGCTGGTGACGGTGCCGATCACACCGGGGGCGATGACGCTGTATGGCATGGGGCTGATCGCGCTGGCGATCGGGGTGCTCTACGGGTTGGTGTCGGTGGCCTCGCGGTTTGACCACGACCCGAACTGAAAGACGCCCGCTTTTTACCCATCGGCCCCTACGAGACGCTATGGCACCGCCACCCGGTAAGACCGAGGGGCCGGATGCGTCGACAAGGGGTTCACAACCCGCGGAGTCGACAGCGGAGGGTCGCAACCGCCGGCGAGCAGCCCTCTACGCGCTGCCGTTTCTCGCGCTTGGCGTCGGCAACGCCGTCTTGATCCTCAATTTTGGGCTTGAACCGCTGTGGGCGTTCGCCCAACTCCCGCCGATCCTGTTTACGACCGCCCTGACATATATCGTGTTCAGCACGGACTTCCTTGACGATCGGTAGGTCAGCGACCGGTATCGTACTTGTAGGTCGCTCCCTCGGCGTCGATCCCGAACTCCTCGGATTCGACGGTCGGCTCATCGCCGGCCGGGCTGGCCGATTTGAACGCTTCCCGGCGGTCGGTGGGCATCTCGAAGTCGTCGATATCGATGGCGAGGGCAACGACATCGCCGTCGGAGGCAGCCTGTTTTTCGGCCTGTCGGTCGACCAGCGGCTCCGGCAGGCTCTCGACGGCCCGCTGTTCGAAGCCGAACTGCGCCGGATAGCCGGGCTCGTCGGTCAGCATGTAGGCCGTCGTAACGCCAGCATCGCCGCTTTTTGTGAGCAGCCGCTCGATGATGTGGGCCCCAACCCCTTGGCCGCGCCAGGGTTCCCGGACGCCGACGCTCGTTATCTCGCCGACGGGTGGCTCGCCGGAGGAGACGCGAAGCCGGCCGAAGCCGGCCCGGTCGTTTGAGCTCTCGTCGACCGCGATCACGTACTCCGCCGGCTGAATCGTCGCCGCCGCGAGTCCCATCGTCTCGATCCCCTCACGGAGCCACGTCTCATCTCGGGGTTTTCCATCGCGGACGTACATAGCAGGCGGTATCGCCCGCACCGATGTAAACTGTTGGGCCGTGACGGGACAACTAAACCCGCCGGCCGAGTAGCGACGGTATGTCGATTTACAGTTGCTCTCTTGGGGGACAGTCATGAAACCGAACCGCGTCGATTTCGCCGTCGACATGGCCTTCGGGATCCTGATCTCGCTGGCCGTGGTGTTGCTCGTTGTCGTCGGCACCCAAACCGGCGTCGCCTTTGGCGTCGGTGTGTTGCTGTCGTACACCATCCACGTCGTCTGGAAGATGGCCCGGTTCGATCCCGACTGGATGACACGGGAGGTCGCCGAGGCCGTCGAAAAGACCGTCGAGGAAACCGTCGACAAGGAGGTCGGTGAGGCCGTCGAGAAAACGGTCGAAAAGGAGGTTGGCGACACCGTCGAGAAAACGGTCGGTGAAACGGTCGAAAAGGAGGTCGGCGACACCGTCGAGAAAACGGTCGAAGCGACCGTCGGCAAGACCGTCGACGACGGCGTCAGCGAAACTGTCGAGGAAACGGTCGAAGCGACCGTCGGCGACGAGGTTGCCAAAACCGTCGAGGAGACTGTCGGCGATGAGGTCGAAAAGACCGTCGAGAAAACAGTCGGTGAGGAGGTCGAGAAAACCGTTGAGGAGACCGTCGGCGACGAGGTCGAAAAGTCGGTTGAGGAAACGGTTGGTGAGGAGGTCGCCAAACGGGTCGAGGAGACGGTCGAAGCAGCCGTCGAGGAGACCGTCAGCGACGAGGTCTCAGCGGCCACCGAGAAGCTCGAAGCCAAAACCGAGGCGATCGAGGCGCAACTCGACGAGCAGGCCGCCGATGCGGAGGCCAAAGAAACGGATGGCGACAACAAAAAAGACGACCGAAGCGACGACAGCGCGACGTAGCTGACAGCCACTCGCTGCTGTCAACCGACGATCCCCTTCTCAGATCCAGCCGTCTTCGAGCAACAGTTCGCCGTTGAGGATGCTCGCACCCGCCGCGCCGCGGAGCGTGTTGTGGGCGAGACAGTTGTATTTGAGCCCGGTGTCGGTCGGCTGGACGCCGCCGGCTGAGATCGCCATCCCGTTGTCGCGGTTCCGATCAAGCCGTGGCTGCGGACGGTCGGGCTGATCCTCGCCGAAGACATGAATGAGTTGGTCGGGCGCGCTTGGGAGGTCAACACCCGGGAACGACTCCAGTGCCTCGCGGGCCTCGGCGGGCGTCGGTGCGTCGTCGAGATCGACGAAAACGCTTTCGAGATGGCCATCGAGCGTCGGAATCCGGTTACAGGAGGCGTTGACGCTCGCGCCATGCAGGGAGAGCTCCGCGCCGTCGAACGAACCAAGCAGCTTGCGGGATTCGGTCTCCATCTTGTTCTCCTCGCCGCCGATATGTGGGATCGCGTTGTCGATGATCTCCATCGACGTGACCCCGGAGTAGCCCGCCCCGGAGACGGCCTGTAGCGTCGTCACGTCCGCGCGGTCGAGCCCGAACGATTCATCGAGTGCGGCAAGGGTGGGCACCATCGTGATCGTCGAGCAGTTCGGATTTTTGATGAGCGCGCCATCCCAGCCGCGGTTGTCGCGCTGTACCTCGATCAGATCGAGGTGATCGGGGTTGATCTCCGGGATTGTCAGCGGCACGTCCTCGGCCATGCGGTCGTTCGAGGAGTTCGAGGAGACGACGTAGCCCGCCTCCAAAAATTTGGGTTCGACCTCGCTGGCGACGCCGGAGGGCAGCGAGGAAAACAGCAGGTCGATGTCGTCGCTAACGTCGTCGGGATGGGTCGTGTCGACCTCGATCCCGGCGATATCCTCGGGGATCGGCGAGTCGGCGCGCCATTTGGCGGCCTCCCGATACGGTTTGCCCGCACTCGACTCGCTGGCGGTGAGTGCGTCGATCTCAAAGGTCGGATGCCCATCAAGCAGCTGAATAAATCGCTGTCCAACCGCGCCTGTCGCACCGAGAATCCCGACTGATACTGTCATTGCCGTGCGAAGCCGTCTCACATATATAAGTCGGTCGGATTCACGGCGCAGTGTGTCGATCTGTCTCGGTTGTTGGTGAACGTCCCGCGGTCGTCGATGGCTGCCAGCGGGTCGCTACTGTTGGGCTGGCTGGCCGCCTTCCTCGTAGGGTTGGACGACGACAAAGCCCTTCGAGCCCGTGAACTCCATCTGGATCGATTCGCCGGACTGCTGGCCGATCTCGATCGTTTTGTTGGTACCGATCGACGGCGAGAGGTTCGTACTCCAGGCGACGGTCGCGTCGGGATCGGTCGTGATCGGCGGTGTCGCCACCAGCGGGTCGCCGTGGGTCGTCAACGCGACTGTTCCCGGCCCGCTGAGGTAGACGTTTGTCAGCCCGCCGGCAACCGCCTCCGAGAGCCCGCCGACGGTGTTGATCTCGTAGTCAACGCGGGACTCGAAGGCAAGGATGTCGTTGCCGTTGACCGAGATGGCGTCGTCGGCGTCGAGTTCGAGCACCTGGATCTTCTTTTCCTGTTCGGCGACGTAGAGATGGCCCGAGCCTTCGGCCTCCATCACCGGCGTTCCCTCGCTGGAGACGGCATCTTTGACGAAGCCGGTGATCCCGCCCTCGGCGGAGGATTTGCCGGTGAAGGTCATCTCGCCCGTGTAGGCGACCATCGTGCCGGCTTTGACCATGACGGTGCCGTCGACGGTGATATCGAGCAGCTTGCTGTTCTCCAACTGGAACCTCTCGCCGCCGGATTCCGGGGCATTGGCCTGTGTGAACTCGTCGAGTTCCATGACAGCCGGCGGTTGTCACAGGAGCCGTATATATGCGGTGGAGACTCAAACGCGCGTTTGCAACACCCCGTTGGCTGCGATCAGATGCGTGACAAGCCGCTCACCAGCAACCCCCCGACCAACGGCGCCAACAACGGCGCGGCGAGTATGAGCACCGCGATGGCGGTTCCGGTGTCAACGTCGCCGACGGTCAACACGGCAATCGGAAGCACCGAAAAGACGGCCAGTAGGCCTGCGGCGGCAGCGACAACGCTGTACTCCGTCTCGGGGCGACGCGGCTGTGTTTCGGCTTGGTACAGTTGGTCACGCCCGCGGGCGACGGCAGCGGAAGGTGTAAGCCGAGCGCGCACCGACGCTGTGGTACGTGCCACAAGTCCCCGGCCGAGCTATCCTATTTCGGGAGCGATGACAGTCCGGCGAACCCAGGCACGGGACAGACGGCCCGCTGTCGGCCGCAACGACAGCCGCCCGGCACGAGGGTTTCCCGACCGACATGGCATGCCGCCGCTGGATGAGGTTGGGCGTTAGTGTTCCGGGCGATATTTCACTCGTTGAGCCAGTCGCACCACTCACCGAGATCGACGAGTTCGTCCTCGACGCCAGCCATTCCGTACTGTGTGAACACTTCGTCAATCGTTTGTGTGATACTGTTTACTGTAGACGGTTACCGCCTCGACCGCCCACCGGGCGGCGGTCGAACGGTAACTTCCTACAGCAAACCGTATGAGTCCTTCTGGATCGGTTTCTGGAAGGCTCTGGTCGTAGTAGAGCAGGATGCCGGCATGCGCTCGCTTGCTGGCCAGCGGCTCGAAATCTTTTGCGTTGTTCGTTACCAGTACGACACCGTTGGTTGCACACCACTCCAAGAGTGCGGCGTCGTCGGTGTACTCGTCGAACTCGTCTTTCGCCTGTCGAACCTCGTGGCCACGTTCGCGGAGCAATCGCTCAGGCACGCGGCCGACGTGCTCATCCAGACGGAGCTGCCCCCGGTCACTGGATCGGTTCTTTCGGCTTCAGCGATTCCTCACGAACGCGGTCGAACGCAGCCTCGTTTGTGCGATCAAGCGAACGCATCTCGTCGATGTGCTCGTAGTAATACGCAAGAGCCGCATAGACAGCCGCGAGTGGGAGATCGAACTGATCGGCGACGTAGGCCGGCGAACGATCGCTCTCGATCACCCGTTCAGCAATGTGTCGAACCCCGATCCGCGTCCCCTGAATGTGGGGTTCCCCGCCGAGTACGTCGTCATCACGGGTGATCGTCATACCGTCCTGTAGGCACATGAGTCATTTATATTTTTGTCGGGTAACTCATCAGCGAGTGTGCGACAAATGACGGCGGGATTTATCTCAGTCGACGCGAAACACGGTAGACATGACCTTCTATGGTGGAGCCGAACTGGGAACAGTCTATGACGATGCACTCGATTCGGGCTTTGGGTTGATCGCAAGCAACATCGCCGAGCCGAACACGATGATCGGGCTGATTCAGGGTGCGGCGCAAGCCGACTCCGACCTCCTCCTGCAGATGAGCAATGGTGCTTGCACGTTCGCCGGCAACGGCGATCCCATCGCGGGCCTGCGCGTCATGGGCAACTATATCGAACGGATCGCCGCCCAGTACGATATCGGCGTTTTCCTCAACATGGATCACCAGACCGACCTCAACACCATTCAACGACAGGTCGAGTTGGAGATCCCCTCCTCGATCATGATCGACGCCTCCCACGAGGCCTTCGCGGAAAACGTCGCCCGGAGCAAACAGGTCGTCGAGATGATCGACGACGCCGACGCCGACATCCTCGTCGAGGCCGAACTCGGGAAGATCAAAGGCGTCGAAGACGAGATCGTCGCCGAGCACGCCTTCTACACCGATCCCGAGCAGGCCGTCGAGTTCGTCGACCGCACGGGCTGTGATCTGCTGGCGATCTCGGTCGGCACCCAACACGGCGTCGCCAAGGGGAAAGATCTCGAACTCAAACCCGATCTGACCGAGGAAATCCGCACCGCCCTCCGCGATCACGGCCTCGATACGCCGCTCGTCCTGCATGGCTCTTCTGGCGTCCAGTCCGACCAGCTACAGGAGATGCTGGAACATGGGATCTGCAAAGTGAACAAGGACACCCGGTATCAGTACGAGTACACCCGTACCGCCTTCGACCTCTACCGGGAGGAAACCGACGAGATCGTCCCGCCGGAGGGCGTCGACGACCACCGCGATACGTTCTTCAACGACGTGGAGTGGGCCCCGAACAAGGATCGCTTCGATCCCCGTGTCGCCGGCCGGGATATCCGTGACCGCATCGCCGATGTGTACGCCGATCTCGCCGAGGTTTCGGGGAGTGCCGGCCGCAGCAAATTCAACTGAGCCGCAGCCGACTACCCATCGCCGACGGCCCACTGAAGGGGTGAAATTAAGCGGCCACCCACCGTAGCAGTGGGCATGTACGAGACGATTCTGGTGCCGACCGACGGCAGCGAGACGATCCAGCGAACGCTCCCGCACGCCCTGACGCTGGCCGCCGACAACGACGCGACCGTGCGCGCGCTGTCGGTCGTTGACATCCGCTCGGTACAGGCCGCCGGTGACGGCGACCGCGAGGGCGTCGACGCCGAGTTGACCGCTGATGCCGAAGCCGCCGTTGAGGCGGTCGCCGACGCGGCCGCCGCGGAGGGACTTGATGTCGAAACGACTGTCCGGCGCGGCACACCCGACAAAGAGATCGTCAAAGAATCCAACGAGCAGGATATCGATGTGATCGTCATCGGCACCGATGGCAAAACACCACGCGAAAAGCTCCGCTCGCTCGGGAGCGTCTCCGAGCGTGTTGTCGACAAAGCCGAAGTGCCGGTGTTCGTGATCAAGCAGGCGGCCGACGAAGCTGCCGAGTAGGCGGCATGGGTCACCGAGCTATGGCACGAGTCCGCCGAGCGACACGCTTAACCGCGAAACGCGACCACGACACAGTAATGCGACCTGTTCGATCGGAGGTGTTGCCGTGAGCTCTGAACTCGCTGACGGCGAGACCACCGAGGAATCCGCGGCGTTCCAGCAGGCCTGCGAGGAGCTTGTCGCCCGAATCATCGACGGCGAGATCGAACGCGACGACCTCGAATCCGCGAAGCTGGATGTCTGTTCGGAGTATTCTGCGCCAAAGGTTCCAAAAAACACCGAGCTACTGGCACACGCCCCACAGGAACACCGCGACACCGTCAAGTCGGTCGTCAAGCGCAAACCGGTACGCACGGCCTCCGGCGTCTCGCCGGTGGCGATCATGACCTCCCCGCATATGTGCCCCCACGGGAAGTGCCTCTACTGTCCCGGCGGCCCGGCCAGCGAGTTCGACTCCGCACAGAGCTACACCGGCCACGAGCCCGCCGCCGCTCGCGGCGAACAGAACGACTACGACCCCTACGGACAGGTCACGCTCCGGCTCCACCAGCTGCGAACGATCGGTCACCCGGTCGACAAGGTCGAACTCATCCTGATGGGCGGGACGATGACCGCCCGAAGCCACGACTACCAGGAGTGGTTCGTCAAGCGCGCGCTGCAGGCACTGAACGACTACGACCTCGACAGCGAGCCAGCGGCCGCCGAGGGCGAGAGTTTCGCGCAGGATCCCGAGGAGTATGCATTCGAGTATCTGGAAGATGTGATCGCCGAAAACGAGACCAACGAGATCCGCAACATCGGCACCACCTTCGAGACCAAGCCTGACTGGTGTGATCCCGAACAGATCGACCGCATGCTCGATCTCGGCGGGACGAAAGTCGAGGTCGGCGTCCAGACGACCTACGAGCGAATAAATAGGGAAATGCACCGCGGCCACGGCAACCAGGCCTCAATCGACGCCAACCGCCGGCTGCGGGATTCGGGGTTCAAAGTCGGCTTCCACATGATGCCCGGCCAGCCTGGCATGACCAAAGAGATGTGCTTGGAGGATTTTCGGCAGCTGTTCTCCAACCCGGATTACAAGCCGGATTATCTCAAGATCTATCCCACCATTGTCGTCCGCGATACGCTCACCTACGACATGTGGCGACGCGGCGAGTACGACCCGCTCCAAAACGAGGAGGCCGCCGAACTCGTCGGCGAGATCATGGGGTTGATCCCGAAATACACCCGCCTCCAGCGCGTCCAGCGTGACATCCCCGCTGACTTCATCGATGCCGGCGTCTGGAAGTCGAATCTCCGGCAGTTGGCCCAGCAGTACGCCGACGACAACGGCATCGAGTGTCGGGACATCCGCGCCCGCGAGGTCGGGATGAACGAGGCCGACCCAAACCCCGAGGATATCGAGCGCGACGTGCTGACCTACGAGGCCTGCGGCGGCACCGAACACTTCATCAGCTACGAGGATACCGAACAAGACCTGCTCATCGGGTTCTGCCGGCTGCGGTTCCCGAACGACCCGGTGCGCCGGGAGCTACAGGACGCGGCGATCGTCCGGGAGCTCCACGTCTACGGCAGCGAGGCCGGGATCGGCGAGCCGGCAGGCGAGGTCGACTGGCAACACCACGGCTACGGTCGGCGACTGCTCGAAACGGCTGAGGAGCTCGCGGCTGACGCTGGCTTAAACAAACTCAGCGTGATCTCCGGGATCGGTGTCCGGCAGTATTACCGCGAGAAGCTAGGGTACACGCAGGATGGCCCATACGTAAGCACGTGGTTATAACAAGCTGTTTGCTGATCGAACGCCCATCTAAAGCCAGAACTGTTGCACAAATTGACAGTCACACTGGGTGGTACACAGCCCCTACATCTATTAGCAAACCATCATTTCTCGTGAACGGTCAGTGGAATTTATATCCGAGCAGGCGTCACTGTGAGGCATGATCGCGGTCAACGACGCCGGGTCGACACCAGCAACTGAGGGCCACGGGCCATGTCTTGTCGGCCACATCAGCGACGAGACAGCCGCGCGGCGTGGCGCGATGGTCGCCCACGCCATGGCGACCGTCCGGGACACCGAACTGCTCCTCGCGGAGTCGACCACCGCCCCCTCGGCCGACGATATCCAACTGCCGGCGGATCACCGCGACGCATACAGCCAGTCGGCCACCGCCGTTGCCGGGGTAAGCGATGTCGAACCCGCGGTCGATCGACGAAACCCCTCGGCACTCGTGATGGAACGCGAGTCGCGGCCATCGCTGCTGACTGGGCTCCGCGGTACCGACGCCGAGCGGCTGGCCGACCGAACGGATGTGCTCACCGTCGACGACCGCGGCGATGTCGAGACGCTGGCGTCGATCCTCGTGCCGATCGCCGGCGGCCGTCACAGCCAGCTGGCCGTCGAAGCCGCGCGGGCGATCGCCGCCGCCAACGACGCCGCGATCGATCTCTTCCATGTCGTCGAAGCCGACGGCGCGGCGAGCCGCGAGCGCGGCGAACAGATCCTGGCGACGGCGGCGACCGCGCTGGGTGAGTTCGAGAGTGCCGATACGTGGCTCTATGAGGCTGAGTCAGCGGCTGATGCGATCATTGAGCAGTCGGAGTACTACGACCTGACGGTGATGGGCGCGCCGACGGTCGGCCCCCTAGAGCGGTTTGTCTTCGGCTCAACCTCAACCGACGTGCAACAGGATGCTGACTCGCCGGTTGTCGTCGCCCACGCCCACAGCCCCTGAGACTGGAGCGCGCTCGCTTCTTACTCCGTGCTGTCGGCAAGGTCGCTGGCAACACCAGTGTAGCCGGTCGGCGTCAGCACGAGCAATTCTTCTTGAACCGACTCGTCGACATCAAGTGATTCGAAGAGCTCATAGAAATCCTCAATCGTGACCTGCTTGCCGCGAGTGAGTTCCTTCACCCGCTCGTAGGCGTCAGTGTCGCCCTCCCGGCGGAGGATCGTCTGGACGGCCTCGCCGATGATCTCGGGGGTCGATTCGAGGTCATCAGTCATCACCGCCTCGTTGGGAACGATCTTGCCAAGGCCCGCTTGCGTCTTGCCGTAGGCGATCAGGCAGTGGCCGAAGGCCGCACCGATGTTGCGCTTGACTGTCGAATCCGAGAGGTCGCGCTGGAGCCGCGAGGTCGTCACGTAGTCGGCGAGGAAGGTGAGATCCGAGTTCGCCTTCGAGAGGTTGCCCTCGCTGTTCTCGAAGTCGATGGGGTTGACCTTGTGGGGCATCGTCGACGACCCGGTTTCACCCTCGACGGTTTGCTGGCCGAGATAGCGATCCGAGATGTAGAGCCACATATCCTGATCGAGATCGATGAGGACGTTGTTGACGCCGCGGGCCGCGTCGAACAGCGCGGCCAGATCGTCACAGGGGTTGACCTGCGTTGTCAACGCGGTGTGGTCGAGGCCGAGATCGGTAACAAACGATTCCGAAAACGCCTGCCAGTCCACATCCGGAAACGCCGCGTGGTGGGCGGCATAGGTGCCTGAGGCTCCGGCAAGTTTGCCCGCGAGGTCGTCGCTAGCCTGCGTGAGCCGTGCCATCGTCTTCCCGAGTCGGGCGGCGTAGACGGCCATCTCCTTGCCGAACGTCGTCGGCGTCGCCGGCTGGCCGTGCGTCCGTGCCAACATCGACAGATCGCGGTGTTCGTGGGCGAGATCGGTGAGTTCGTCGCGGATCTCCCGAAGTTCCGGCAGCAACACGTCCTCGACTGCGGGTTTGACCAACAGCCGCTGGGCGAGGTTGTTCACGTCCTCGCTGGTGAGCCCGAAGTGGAGCCACGGGTAGAGCCGTTCGGCGTCGTCAATGGCGTCGGCCTCGCTGAGCCGAACGCGGAGGAAGTATTCGACGGCCTTCACGTCGTGGTTGGTCGCGCTGTAGCCCGCCGCGCCCTCGACTTCGAGCTGTTTGATCAACTCGGCGTCGTCGCCGTCGAAATCTTCGTAGGTCGCGCGGACGGCGGCGCGCTCGTCGTCGGTGAGATCGAGGTCGACGGCGTCGAGATCGGCGAGTGCGATCAGGTATTCGGCTTCGACACGCACGCGAGCGCGCATGAGTCCGGACTCGCTGGCGTACGGCGAGAGGGAGGCCGTCCGGCGGCTGTACCGCCCGTCGAGCGGCGAGACCGCCGCCAGCGGGTCACTACGCGAGAGATCGGTCATGGCCGACGGTGCCCGTGGCAGTCGCAAAAGCATGTCGAAGGGCTACTAGAGAAGATTCAGATGAGCAATATCGCTAGTTGTCCGTTCTCCTGATAACGGTAGCAGCAAGATCGCAGTCTGACATGGTGAGGATGCCGATACGA